>JAFYXG010000009.1 GCA_017546265.1 Alphaproteobacteria bacterium | reverse complement strand
TTTCCATAGGGAACCGAATGGCCTCCCTTTCTGATATTATGACAGGTCAGGCGGTAGGAAATTGTCAAAACATTAAACTGGATAACGGCACGTTTGATTTTGATTATCTAGTATATGTATTGGTTGATAATGACGGCTTTCACTTGTTCGAGATATCTGGTACCGATATGACTGAATTTGTGAAAAATAATAAATTTCCAAACTGGTGTGACAGTCATGGCAGCAAGGAAAAGGGCAGAAATGGCCAATTCCCAATTACAAGAGATAACATACAATGGCACATGAACACGAACTATATCAAAAGCGTTTCTTGGATTGACATAATGGAAATTTCTAAAAACATATCTCTTGCTCCAAATAAGAAATCATAGATCAAAAATTCCATTTATAATGTCGTCTATCCTGTCGTATTCATGTTTGTCTACAAGTGATTCGATTTGTATTTGCAACTCTTTGGTTATATCGGGCAGCGGCAGATTCTCTAGATTGGTTCGACTGATTTTGTTTTCGCCATACAACAATTGGTTCAACTTGTTATATAATTTACTATTTAATAATGCTATTAAACATTTGTTGCTGATAGTTAAATTTTTCGGTATAAAGAAATTTGCACTGTTCAATGTTAAAGTTCCTGTTGTATCTAGTGCAAAATTCATGTTTCTGCTGACTGTTTTATAAACGATTTTGTTTATGTTCCTATATAACGCATCCGGTGCTACTTGTTGCAAATTTTGTCTGTCATATTTTATATATTTTCGTGGTTTTGCTATATTATATGGAGTGATGTCTTTACCTGTTATAACAGGTTCTAAACCCTCTGCGGGGCTAGAAAAAACCTTGTCCCTGTTATTGCCTGTTACAACACCTAGTCCAAACAGACTGCCTCGTAAACTTTGCGTGTTTTTTGCAAACACGTGTTGTATCAAAATTTCATTTTCTTTATTTATTGGTCTAAAATAATAAAAAGGCATGCTTAAAATTGTGCTAAATTTCACTTTACTTGAATCATAAATAAAAGTCTTTCTCGTATTGTTCCGATTCAATGTCAGAGTAACGATTGGAAACATAGTGCCAGAGAAGGTTGCACCGTACGACTTAATATCAGTAAGATAGTTATTTTTTAAAATCCATTTTCGTAAATCTGTATGTTTTTTTACATTAATCACACTTTCAGGCAAGATAAACACAGATTGCTTCCTCGCCAAAGGAGCTGCATAAACTACAAAGTAAGTTAAGCTATCTTCGGTACTAACGCATGATTTTGCCAAACATGATACATCCAACGTGGCACCAAAAGGCGGATTGCACAAAACATAATCAAATTCCTCAGAATTTTTTAAAATAAACTGACAAAAATCAGAGTGGTATAATCTAGGAGGCGGTGCACTTTGTCCAAACTTTATGTAATAGTTCACCTTGGAACAAAAAATAGCCAGCTCATCAAAATCAACACCAACAATTTGTTCTGGTTTTGTAATCTTCGAATTAAAAATCAGATTTCCACTGCCAACTGCGGGGTCAAATATGACGTCAGTATCCTTTATATCTAGTCGTGCAACTATATCCTCTATCATTGCATCGTTTGTATAAAAGGTTCCCGTGGCTAATCGAGCATCTTTTGGGGTAAGATATTGGTATACACTACCAATCAAATCTTTCTCTTTTTTGACACGTTGAGGAATAAAGACATCTAACCCGTGGTCAAAATTTTTATATTCAATCAGTTCAAATCCTAATAATTGCTTACTAACTGCAAATAATATAGCACGGATGTTCTCTCCATTTTTATGCATCTCCAACAAACTTTTCAACCACGGTATGGTTTCTTTTTGAAATTGTATATTATGCATCGGCAGAATATATTCTTTTTTCAGCCGTTCTTTTTTTGCTTTGTTTTTATTAGTTCGATTGGATACAGAAAACACAGCGTTAAAATCTGACCGTTGATTAAACAAATCCATTTCTACAATTCCTTTCATCGCAACACATCTTCTTTCCAAGGATTATTTATAAAAACAGATTTTTTTTCAACAATAAAAAAACGCCCGATTGGGCGTTTGGTTTTAACGGCGGCGGAATCCGGCACTGTGCTGTGCACTGTTGCTGGAACGCTTTGATAAATATCTGGCTGCAATCAGAACTAACCATTCCAAAGACAATCCTGCCAATCCCATCAACTTAGCATCCAATTCAGTACTGAAATTACCCATACATGCGATAACCCAAATCAACTGAGCCAAGAAAGAGATATACAACGTACCGAATACGCCTGTAAAGAATACTTTTTTTACTTTTCCAAACATTTCATATCCTTATGTTCCATTTTTTACATAATAAATTTAAAAGTGTCGGGTTTCTGGTGCCAGGTACCCGACCGACCCCGCAATAACTAAAACGAACGTGGTCAACAATTGCCAACCAAGTTCAAGCCATTATTAGGCAGCCATTGCAAGGCGAACATTGTCGTTCGCAGCGATTCTATCGCCATTCATTTTTTGATTGGTTTTTTACGACACCATGTCGGATTCACCCAATTTGTCTTTCATCATCTGTCGAATCTATGTCAGCCCCATTTTTGAATAAGACGAAAATCTTATCGAAAAGTGGTGGAGCTGTGGGGTACCGCCCCCCAGTCCAAAATGACTATTTCACAACGGATTCAGAATCATCACTGTCAAACAGCCCAACTATTATAGTCTTTTGGACTGGAAATTGCAAGTTTTTAGATTATAATAATAACAAAAGGCAAAATTATGAAGTTTTTAGACAAGGCAAAAATTTATATCAAAGCGGGTGATGGCGGCAACGGTTCTGCCAGTTTCAGACGTGAAAAGTATATCGAGTTTGGTGGGCCCAACGGTGGTGACGGCGGCCGTGGTGGCGATGTGGTGTTTGTAGCTGTTCCGAATGTAAACACCTTGATTGACTATCGTTACAAGATGCACTTTGCGGCCCAGCGTGGTGAAAATGGTATGGGCAAGATGCGGACAGGGGCATCTGGCGACACATTATATCTACCTGTTCCAACGGGCACGGTAATATTGTCTGAAAACGAAGAAATTGAATATGCGGACTTAAATGTTGATGGCATGGAATATCGTGCGGCTCGTGGCGGAAACGGTGGGTGGGGGAATGTTCATTTCAAAAGTCCCACAAACCGTGCACCGAAACAGGCAAATGATGGACTGCCGGGCGAAGAACGCACAGTTGTTTTGCGTTTAAAATTGATTGCGGATATTGGTCTGGTTGGTTTTCCAAATGCGGGCAAATCGACATTACTGTCGGCTGTGACGGCGGCCCGTCCAAAAATTGCAAACTATCCATTTACAACATTGAATCCTCAGTTGGGTGTAATGTATGCTCACGATCGCGAATTTGTATTGGTTGATTTGCCTGGGCTAATAGAAGGTGCACATACTGGTGTTGGTCTGGGGGACAAATTCCTGGGGCATGCCGAACGTACCAAGATGATTTTGCACGTAATTGACGGCACAGAACCTGATTGGGCGGCACGTTATGCGGCAATTCGTCATGAAATGGACTCGTACGGTGGTGATTTAACTGATAAGCCGGAAATGGTTGTCATCAACAAGATTGACGCGATAGAGCCCGAAGAACTGACTGAAAAAATGACCGCGTTCAAAAAATCGTTTGGTCGCAAAAAGAAGCCCGAAATTTTAACAATCAGTGCTGCGGGGCGTTTGGGGATAACAGAATTAGTTTCTGCGATTGAAAAACGTTTTTTATCGTTGGAACAGTCTGTATAAAATAATTTTTGCAATTTTGTACATTCTCTGCTAAGATTTTTTCACGAACAAAAACAACAATAAAAGGAGAAGTACAAATGGTATCATTAAAAGGTACACAAACAGAAAAGAACCTGTTAATTGCGTTTGCCGGTGAATCCCAGGCCCGTAATCGTTACACATTTTTTGCCAATGCCGCCAAAAAAGAAGGTTATCAGGCCATTTCAAAAATATTCTTGGAAACCGCTGACCAGGAAAAAGAACATGCATCCCGCTTGTTCAAGTTCCTAGAAGGTGGCGAACTGGAAATCACCGCATCATTTCCTGCGGGCAAAATCGGCACAACCCTGGAAAATCTGCAGGCCGCAGCCTATGGTGAACACGAAGAAAACACTGACATGTATCCAAAGTTTGCCCAAATCGCCGCCCAAGAAGGTTTTCCTGCTATTGCAGAAATCTTAAAGAACATTGGATATGCTGAACGTTATCACGAATCACGTTTTCGTGCCTTGGCAGATGCGATTGAAAACGGCACATTATTCAAACAGGACAACATCGTAATGTGGCGCTGCACGAATTGCGGTATGTGGCACATTGGCACAGACGCACCAAAAGTATGTCCGGCCTGTTTGCATGAACAGGGATACTTCATCAGCGAAGGCACCACTTCTCGCTGTGATACGAACGAAGGTTTTTGCGAATACAGCATTATCGAAGACTAATCGTTGTTTTGAAAAAAAAATCCCCCGATTGGGGGATTTATCATTTTTCCATTTCATCCAGTATTTTGTTTAACAATCGAACAGAACTGTTTGCACACCCCCGACCACGCCATGTCAGCAATTCATCACCAGTATATTGGTTGGCGATTGAAACATTAAAGTTCCACCACCAAAAACCATTAAACACACACCAAATTGGTCTGAATAACTCGCTTCGTTCGGATACCTTGACCATATATTTGACATTTTTTGGAATTTGATTCTTGTCTATATCAACACTATATGTTCCATCATCAACGTCTTCATTGGCTGTTGCTTTTCCAACAATAACGCGATATCCGCGTGTTTCCATTGCTTCCTTGATACTACGCCGCATCGAATAGCCGCCACGATCGGCATAAAACACCTGGCTGGTATCCAGTGTATTTGGTTTTACATAAACACTGTTGCATGCAGATAAACTAACGGAAATAAAAAGCATTTGTAAAATGAAACGCATCATAAAATTCCTTTCGGATGAATAAAAATGGCGCACCCGGCGGGATTCGAACCCACAATCCCCGCCTTCGGAGGGCGATGCTCTATCCAGTTAAGCCACGGGTGCAATTTTCAATATTATATCTGAAATATAATAAAATGCAAGGGGTCAACCCGTGGTTTTGTCATTATTTTGTTAACGATTGTATTTTTGTATACAGCTGTAAAATTGTTCCGCGATGATTATGAATTGTATGGACTGTATTCAGGGATAATTTAATTGTATGTCGGTGCAGTTGTCTGCCAGTTTCGGCTTCATATATATTCATCAGTTCATCGTGATTTTTCAGTGGGGAATGGTACAACATCTTCAGCATTGAAAACGTTTCGTTACATAAACCGACTGCATCCAGGTCGATTAAAAATACCTGACCTGTTTCTGGTGAATATAAAATATTTTTTGGATGAATATCGCAGTGCAGTAATATCTGATGTCCTGCCATGGCATTTCGTGCCAATAATTTTTTGTACACCGCAAATAGTGAACGGTGTCCCTGGGCATGCATAGTGATTACATCGCCATGAAATCTGTATTTGGTTGGCATAAATTCAGTAATTGGAATTTGCGAAATCTTGTTCTGAATTTTAATTGCCTGAATGTACGCGTTCAGAACTTGTTTTTCAGACAGGCCGTCCGCAATATGTTCATGCAGTGTTTTAACTGGTATAAAATCATACGTTTCAAACCAAGCACCACGATATGAATGAATATCAATTTTTGGTGTTGGAATATTATTTTTTTTCATTAAATCACTGACTATCAAGTTCTTTTTTACAATTGCCTCGTCATTAAATTTACAAACGATTGTTTTGCCATTTACATCCACCAACAATACCGGTGCAACCAGTCCCAGCACATCAGGACATCTGATATTTGTTGCCCCATGGTATACATGACGCACTGCGTATTCACAAAATGGCGGTAAATATCCTGACATAGTACCTTAACAGCCCTGCAAAGACGCCAACATAAAATCGTCTAAATCACCATCCAGCACGGCATCGGAATCTGTTTTTTCAACATTTGTACGAACATCTTTTACCAACTGATACGGGTACAGAACATAGTTTCTGATTTGGCTGCCCCATTCAATCTTCTTTTGTGCGGCCTTAGCTGCATCTTCTTCTGCGGCCCGTTTTTGCATTTCCAGTTCATACAACTTACTTCGCAGCATTTTCATTGCCATTTCACGGTTTTGGATTTGGCTGCGTTCATTTTGGCATGTGACAACTGTGTTAGTAGGAATATGAGTAATACGAACAGCACTGTCGGTTTTATTAACGTGCTGACCGCCTGCACCTGATGCACGATATGTATCAATTCGTAGATCTTTGTCGTTTATTTCGATTTCTATTGTGTCATCTATATCGGGCCACACATCCACAGACGCGAAACTGGTCTGGCGTTTTCCGTTTGCATTAAATGGTGAAATCCGTACCAATCTGTGTACACCGATTTCATTTTTCAGCCATCCATAGGCACGTTCGCCAGAAATTCTGTATGTAATGTTTTTGATTCCCGCTGTATCGCCTTCGTGTTCTTCGATAACTTCAGTTGTAAAGCCATGACGTTCAGCCCAGCGTGCGTACATACGCGACAACATTTGCACCCAGTCTTGAGCCTCGGTTCCGCCGGCACCTGCCTGGATAAACAAAAATGCACCATTATTATCAGCAGGTTCACGAAACAATGTAATAAACTTTGCCCGATGTGCAGTGCTTGCCAGTGCTTCCAGCCCATGTACAACATCTGCATCATCTGGTTCCATTTCATACAATTCACGCAACGTAGCAAAATCCGATTCCATATCGGTCAGTTCTTTTAACGTTTTTTCTAATCCTGATTTTTTTTGCAAGATTGCACGTGCATTATCTGGATTGTCCCACAAATTTGGATTGTTTACCTGTTCGTCCAGTTCCGAAATCTGTGTTTTCAGATTGTCGGGGTCAAAGAAACCCCCTGACGGCAGAAATGTCGTCTGAAATTTGTGTCAAAAATTCATTTGTTATAATCATAGTAATTTTATGTTATCAGTTTATTTTGCTAAATCAAATGAATGTTTGCCTTTTTTTTATGAATGTGATAAAATCATGCTAACGAGAGGGATTAAATGAAACATTTTCTGACGTTTTTTGGTGTGATTGGTGCGTGTTTGCTGGGCGGTGCGTCATTTGCAGTATCTGCTGGCACGGTTGGTTCTGCGGGGCAAAATCGTGGTATTTCCGGCACGGTAACGGGTGGGGCGACAAACCTGCGTGGCAACGCTGGACTGGCCCAGGCATATAAAACGAACCAACGCAACACATACTTTATGGTTACCCAGCCGGATGTTGATACGGCCTGTCGTACCAAGATATTTAATTGCTTGACAGAATACTGTGGCGATGTAACGGTTGTTCCCGGTCAACGTGAATCCAAGTGTCAGTATGCAACGGAAAGCGAATTGTATAATTATGCATTGTTGTGCTTGCAAAAGGATACAGAAATACTGTTGCCCCAGTACGGTGTAAATACGGTAAATGGCAAAGGTGGCATGAATACCGCGGCCCGCCTGTGTCCATCATATGTACAACAGGAACTGATGTCATTCCTGTCCATGTCCAACATGGCGAATCAACTATCAAAATCACATTCTGACCTGTGTTTGCAACGCCGCCAGGAATTAGAGGCGGCCATGGCATGCCATTCGGTTGCATTGGCATATGGAAACGAAACATCCAGTATGTTGAATGCCCAGTTGACCGATTATTGTGGTGCCGGTATCCCTGGAGGCAGTGCGGAAATGGTAACCCGCTTTGCCAATGCGGGAAATGTTGGTGCAAACATTTGGGGGTGGGCAGAAAAGATTGTCAGCCTGGACTTGAATAAAAAGGGCGAAGACTGGCAGGCTGCAGTTGATGCAGTTTTGGCGGGCTATACAAACCGTATGAACCTGGCGTGTGGCGATAATATGCAGCTAAATACCGTTGCACATACAACAGGTGATTCATCTGAACCAACCGCACTGCAAACGGTTGCGGCTCTGGCGGTTAATATGGCGTTCCCCACAACCGAACAAAAGTTGGAAAACAAATATGAAAATTGGTCTGTTTGGATGGATGTTACATCATTGTCTGAGCTGTACACATATTCTGACGCGTATCAGGTGGTAATGGCCGCATTGTCAAATCCATCAACAACCCAGAATGCGTTTTTAACTGGTGCCCAGATGGATGATATGCAGACTGCGTATACCCGCGGAACCAAAGTTTATATTATCCGCGACAGTGCACGTTGTTATGTAATTCCTGTTGCACAAATGACGCCCCAGGAACAATCCCTGGTATCCCAGTCATTTGCGAACTGTGTCAGCAAATAATCAAAATTATCCCGCCGATTGGCGGGTTTTTTATTCCTGAAATCTGCTTGAACCCATGGGGGATTTTTGATATAATTAAACCCATGAAATTCAGCAGACGACACATTTTACAAATCACAGGTTTTTCAGTGTTTGCGGCATCAATGTTGCCACGTGTTGCATTCGCGGCACGTAACACGTTGCGTTCACTTCGTACGGGGGTTCAGCCGGGCAATAAAACACGATTGGTAATCGAAACTGCCAATCGACCATCATATACTTTGTCATATCCCACGAACCAGTTGGTTGTAAATTTGGCAAACACATCTGCGAACACGGGTATATCTGCTAAATTGTCGTCTGACGGATTAGTAAAATCTATTGCCCAATCGCAAAATGGTGATGTCTTGCAAATCGTTGCAAACCTGCGTAAACCGATTGCCGAAATATCCAAGTCTTCTATTATGATATTGGAACCAAATGGCGATAATGATTATCGGTTGGTGTTGGACTTTGTAGCGGGTACTGCCCCTTCGGTATCAAAAACAGGCAAATCATCATCGGCAAAATCCGAATACACAACATCATCTGCCACGGCGACAACGGCGGTGACTGCGGCCCGAAAATATGTAATTGTTATTGACGCTGGCCACGGGGGCAAAGACCCCGGCTGCATAGGCAAGGGCGGCACCCGTGAAAAGGACATTGTTTTATCTGTTGCTAAAAAGTTAAAAAATAAATTGGATGCCAGCGGTTTCAAGACGCATTTAACACGTAACGGCGACACATATTTGAAATTGGCAGAACGGGCATCTATTGCTGAAAAACAACATGCAGACCTGTTTATATCCCTGCACGCGAACGCGAACCCCAGTCGCAGCATGAAGGGCTTTTCGATTTACACGCTATCAGAAAAGGCATCTGACGAAGAGGCAAAAAAACTGGCCGAGGCTGAAAATGCCGCTGACAAAATTGGTGTTTCTGGCTTTACTGAATTCGAAGAGAATATTCGCATAGCCCTGTCATCATTACAGCAACACGCAGTCGCGGAAATGAGTGAAGAGTATGCCACCGGCTGTGCCAAATCATTTAAGCGTGCAGATATAGAACAACAGCCTGGGCCGGACGTACGGCACGCACCATTTGCAGTATTGCGTTCAACGATTCCTGGTGCATTATTGGAATTGGGCCACCTGTCCAATGCATCCGAAGAAAAGTTATTAAAAACGGACAAGCATCAAAATAAATTGGTTGATGCCATTGTGCGTTCTGTTAAAAATTATAATTTCGAAGTTTAAGAGACCAAAAAAACACCCCGCGTCATGCGGGGTAAATAGTGGCGGAGACGAAGGGATTTGAACCCTTGATACGGGGTTACCGTATACACGATTTCGAGTCGCGCGCATTCAACCGCTCTGCCACGTCTCCGTGCCCGCCATTATAACCACATTGGGATTATATTGCAAGTCCAAATGTTTGACTTTTTTATTGTGCCTGATAAACTGGTGATATGGAAAAAACATTCAACGAAAAAGTATATGAAACAGTTGCACGTATTCCGTATGGTCGTGTGGCAACATTCGGTCAGATTGCTGCGATGATTGGTCGCCCACGATGTGCACGTTTTGTTGGCTATGCGTCAAATAATCGTGATTATTGGCATTTGCCGTGGCATCGTGTCGTGTTCAAGGACGGTGTGTTGAATCCTGGTATGCCGGACGTGCAATATCGCGCTCTGTGTGCCGAAGGTGTAAAATTCGACCCCGAAAGGCGTGTTATAATGTCTGATTTTCAATGGGATCCAGAACGCGATTCTGCACCCGTTGATATACGCGATTTTCCGCTGGTATTTTAAACCAGAATTTGACCACATTATTTTGTCCCGGGTTATTGGTTCCCGGGTTTTTATTTTCTGATTTTGCTATAAATATCATTTGTGCTTAACTTTTTATAATTCAAAAACCATGGTGTTTGTTTATCGTGTTTCCATAATTGCTTTGTATTTACTGGGGCAGGCGTTATAACATCTTCTCCTGGCAGCCAATCAGCAGGTGTGGCAACATCAAATGCACTTGCTGTCTGCAAAGCCAAAACAGCACGATAAATTTCATCGATATTCCGTCCCAACACAGGTGGATAGTATAAGATTGCACGAATTATTGCCCCTGGATCTATAATAAACACGGCACGCACCGCATTGGTATCAGAAGCACTTGGGTGAATCATCCCATACTTTTTCGCAACCCCCATACTTAAATCATCAACCAGTGGAAATGTTATCTTGACCCCGTCTTTCATTTTTGCGATTGCATCAAACCATGCTAGGTGTGAAGCATTTGCACCAACAGACAAACCGACTAACGTGGTATTTATATCTGCAAAGTCCGCCATTTTATTTTGAAACGCTATAAACTCGGTCGTACAAACGGGCGTAAAGTCTGACGGATGCGAAAAGAACACAATCCAATGTCCTGCAAAATCATTTGGAAAATTGATATTACCACTAGTTGTATTTGCGTAAAATTGAGGTGCGACATCACCAATCAGAGGCATACGTGGAATAAGCTGATGCTCGGGATTTAATTGTTCCATATAAAAACTCCTGTTTAATTACAGCGATCAGGTTATCAGTTTTAGTAAAAAATCGGCACAGGAACGTATTCGGAACAAATAAAAAACTTTATTCTTGATAAATGATATCATAATAATCATAATAAGGGGCAAGAACAAAGGATATAAAAACATGAAACGCTCAGACATAGTACGTTCTATTCAGGTGAAATTTAAACACATGCGTTCATCGGATGCTGCTGCAATATTGGACACGGTATCTGAACACATGATTGAATCGGTTGCCAATGGCGACAGAATTGAAATTCGTGGTTTTGGCACATTTCAGCCACGTGCCCGTGCGACCAAGGTAGGGTACAACCCCTGCACAGGCCAGCCTATGCCGTTACCGGCCAGTACAACCATATTGTTCAAGCCCAGTCGCGAATTAACAAAAAAAATGAACGAGAAGTAATTATGTTATTTGGTAAAAAGTCAGGCATAAAGAATCGTAATCGCGAACGCTATGAACGTGTTCGCCGCCTGATGTGGATTAAATGTGAGTCATGCGGCAAATTGGTTTACTACAAAGATTACAAAGAAAACAAATACATTTGTCCCAGTTGTGGTCGTGCGTTTATCATGACCCCGAAACAGCGATTTGATTTACTGTTTGATGACAATCTGTGGGAACGTCTGACACCGCCCAGCGTATCAGACGACCCGCTAAACTTTTCTGACCGCGTCCCATACACAGACAGATTGGCAGATGCTCGTTCTGAAACGGGCTGCTATGATGCAGTATCAACCGCGGACGGCACAATTGGTGGTGTTCCATCAACAGTCTGCGTACTGAATGGATTGTTTATGATGGGGTCTATGGGGCGTGCAGCAGGTGATGCCATTGTTGCGGCCATGGAACACGCGATTGCAAACAAACGTCCATTTGTGATGGTCACATCCAGTGGTGGTGCACGCATGCAGGAAAACGTTTTGTCACTGATGCAAATGGCACGCACAACAGCGGCGGTAAATAAACTGCACGCAAACGGTATTCCGTACATTGTGTTATTGACAGATCCAACGTTTGGTGGGGTTACGGCATCTTTTGCCATGTTGGGCGACATAAACCTCGCGGAAAAGGGTGCACGCATAGGTTTTGCGGGCCGCCGCGTTATTGAACAAAACATACGTGAAAAATTACCAACGAATTTCCAGACGGCCGATTATTTGTATGAACACGGGATGGTGGATATGGTTGTTGCACGTGGCGACTTGCATGATACAATTGCACGTATCTTGGCTGTATTGACGAAACAGGAGCGCACACCGAAACAAATAAACATATCGACTCCACCACATGACGCATCTAAAAAGATTCGTGGCATGGGTGAAAATGAATCATATGACAAGGTGCTGTTGGCACGTAATGAAAACCGTCCTCACTTTTTAGACTATATAACCGGCATAGTTGATGACTGGACATATTTGGCGGGCGACCGTTTATATGGCGAAGATGCGGCCATGGCATCTGGGATTGGTTTTTGGCGTGGTATTCCATCTGTGATAATCGGCCAGGAACAGGGTCGCAGCATAGAAACTCGTCAAAAACATCGATTTGGTATGCCCAACCCCGAAGGTTATCGCAAGGCTCAGCGAATGATGCGTTTAGCTGAAAAGTTTGGTTTACCCCTGATATCATTGTTTGACACCGCCGGTGCATTTGCTGGTCGCGAAGGTGAAGAACGCGGTCAGTCCCAGGCAGTTGCATCATCTATTGCGACTGGGTTGTCTATAAAAACACCGTACGTAGCAGTTAATGTTGGCCAGGGTGGTTCTGGTGGTGCGATTGCGATAGGTACGGGCGACCGTGTTTTAATGTTGGAAAACGCGATATATTCGGTTATTGCCCCTGAATCATGTGCCAGCATTTTATGGCGAGACAACAATTTCAAGGCATCGGCCAGTGCTGCAATGAAATTGACTGCCCGCGACATGTCGAATCTGAACATCGTGGACGAGGTTATACATGAACCTGCTGGTGGTGCCCACACAGATTGGCAGACTACAATGGAGTTATTAGCGGCATCGGTTGTTCAGCACATTCGAGAACTGATGGAGATACCTGTCACGGAATTACCTGGACGGCGTGCGGACAAATTTCTTGCCATGACCCGTGATGTAGAAATCTATCAACCCGAACACATCGGGGAAGAGCACTAAGGAAGTCCCCATTTGGAGATTTTTCTTATTTTATCACTTGCAATTAAAAATGTAATTCTGTATAATGGTTTCCGCACGGAGCGTTGGCAGAGTGGTAATGCAGCAGATTGCTAATCTGTGACCGAGCTTTTTTGGTCCATAGGTTCGAGTCCTATACGCTCCGCCAGAAATTTACCCGCCATTTTGGCGGGTTAATTTGTGTTGCGGACGGTTGGACGAGAACCGTCAAAGGTTCGATACGGAGTAGATTTGGGAAGTGGAACGCCCCCAAATCGTCACGAGTGGATAGGGGGATCCCCGCCCGCAAAGCGGGAAGGGGAGTACAGTCCTATACGCTCCGCCAGAAATTTACCCGCCATTTTGGCGGGTTAATTTTTGCTTCTTGACTTATATTGCATCTGCGTGTCATAATGCAGGCATGACAATTCGTTTTATAAATTTTTACTGTTGTCGCTAAGAACTTCTTTTTTCTGCAACCAGAACACGGCTTGCAATTTCATTACATAACTACAAGAATTCAAAAACACTTAAAAACCGAAAGGAAACGCATTATGACGATAAAATTATATAACACAATGTCCAGAAAACTGGAAGAATTCAAACCATTAGAACCGGGCAAGGTTGGTTTTTATTCATGCGGTCCAACCGTATACCATTACACACACCTGGGCAATTTGCGTACCTTTTTACACAACGATTTTCTAAAGCGTATGTTTTTAGCAAATGGATACGAAGTTCGTCATATTATGAATATTACAGATGTTGGACATTTGACTAATGACGAAGATGACTCGGGCGAAGACAAAATGGAAAAGGGGGCTGCCCGCGAGAATAAATCCGTCTGGGATATTGCAAAGTTTTACAAGGGCGAATTTCTACGTGATTTTAACGATTTGAACATGTTGCCACCAACGGTGATGCCACATGCCACAGATTATATTGCAGAACAAATTGAACTGGTTCAGAAATTGCAAGATTTAGGTTATACATATGAAATTCCTGGTGATGGAATTTACTATGACACGTCCAAATTTGCAGCATACGGTGCACTGACGGGCGGCTCATTGTCGGGCAATCGTGCGGGTGCACGTGTTGACTTTAACGACCAGAAACGTAACCCAACAGACTTTGCATTATGGAAGTTTTCACCAACAGATGCCAAGCGTCAAATGGAATGGGGCAGTCCTTGGGGAATAGGTTTTCCTGGCTGGCATGCAGAATGCAGTGCAATGAGCATGAAATTATTGGGCAATCATTTTGACATTCACACAGGCGGCGAAGATCTGTCGCGTGTACATCATGCAAATGAAATCGCACAAAGCGAGCCGATTACTGGTGCACCATGGGTAAACACATGGCTGCATTACAGTTTCTTGCTGGATAAATCTGGCGAAAAAATGGCCAAGTCCAAAGGAGAATTTTTAGGCATGGATGCAGTTCGCACACGTGGTTATGACCCGATGGTTTATCGTTATTTTGTTGCCATGGGACATTATCAGTCACAATTGGCTTTTTCGTGGGAAACAATGGATGCGACTGCCAAAAGTTATGCAAATCTTATTCGCCGTGTTTCAGATTTGTTAAAATCAGATTCCCAGGCCATTGACCAAGATACATTTAACAAATGGCACAATGATATGGTTGCAGCCATGTCAGACAACCTAAAAACTGCATCGGTATTGGTCATGGTCCAAGACTTTATTAAATCGTCAGAGATAGATGATGCAACAAAATTGGCATTGGTTCGCTTTGTTGATGACCTGCTGGGGTTGCAATTTATTGACCGGGCCAAGCGATTGTCAGCATTGGAAAACGAAAGTGCTCCGGCTGAAATTATTGCGTTGGCAGAATCGCGTATATCGGCCAAAGCAAATAAAGATTGGGCAACCGCAGACAAGCTTCGCACGGAAATAGACGCTGCAGGTTGGACAGTATTGGACAGCAAAGACGGCTATAAATTAGTAAAAAAATCATAAAAAAATGCCTGGTCAATCCGGGCATTATTTTTTTTGAATTAAAGGCTTGAAATTTTGGGTTTTTATGCTATATTTACCCCCGTTAACAAGAGGAAATTTCCATGAACTATCCATATATGCCAAAATCAACTGCACTGTGGTTAATTGAAAACACGTCTTTAACCTTTGAACAAATCTCGGAATTCTGCGGTTTGCATGAATTAGAGGTTAAAAATATTGCGGATGCAGAATCATATAAATTTCAACCATTGAATCCAATTTTAAGTGGTCAAATAACACGTGAAGATATTACAAAATGCGAAGCGGACCCAACTGCACGTTTAACATTACGTACAGAAATCGTGAATTCTCAACAAGCTCAGAACAAACGTGGGGTAGGGTACACACCAAAGATTCATCGTCAAAATCGTTTGTTTGGCGTTTGGTGGATTTTGAAACATTATCCAATATTATCTGATGGTCAGATTGCACGTTTGATGCACAGCACCAACCTAACGGTTGCATCTATTCGCAACAAAACCCACGCATCTTATCAAGAATTGGAAAAAGGTGGTGTCAGTCCAATTGTTTTGGGCTTGGTATCAGAATCTGCTATTTTAGAGGCCGTTGCTGCTGCCGAGAAAAAGGCTTCGGCACCAAAAAAGCCTGCGAAAAAGAAGAAATAAAATTATTCTTTTTTGATACAACCCACAACATAATATAACACAATTTATCAAAGGGCGTTTAATGGCTAAGAAATTGGACGAAGCAACAAAACTGTTAATTGACTCATTACCAGAAAACTTGCAAAAATTGGCGATGAATGCGATTGACATTGGGTATATGTCACGCATGGAATTCACTGCCGCCACCGATGCAGACGAAGTCCCAGAATCAGAACACGAAGAGGTTCTGGATTTCTTTCAACAGGACCTGGGGGTCGAGGTTTTAGAAACCGAAAACTATGCCCAAGATTTAAGTCGTTACTATGATTCAGACGATGACGAACCACGCGACAAGACTCGCAATTTATTGAATGCCGATGCCGAGCAAGTAGATGTCAACGATGACGAATACGAACATTATGCAAAGCAGTTGGAACGCAGTCAAACTGGCGGTTTGGTACTGGGGGTTCAGGATTCTGTTCAGTCATATTTGAAACAGATTGGTACGGTTCAGTTGTTGACTGCGGCTGGCGAAGTCGCCATTGCACAACGTATCGAAGCGGCATCGCGTCTGATGATTTACGGTCTGTGCGAAAGCCCCATGACTATCAAAGCTATGTTGGACTGGTATCAACAGTTGTTAAACGAAACCATTCATTTGCGTTATATCATAAACCTTGAAGTGATGTACTCCAGTGAATCCGAACAGAAATCATTGGCTGCTTTATCCGAAGCGTTAAAGTCCAAGGGTGTAGAACATGTAGATGAATTGGATGATGATGATCTAGATGATTTACAGGATGTTACCAGCACCGAAGAAGACGAAGAAGAAGACGAAGATGA
>JAFYXG010000008.1 GCA_017546265.1 Alphaproteobacteria bacterium | reverse complement strand
TCCTTCTGGTTGTGCATCACATGCCAGTTCGAATATTTCTTCAACGTCAGGGAACGCCAAGTTCAACTTTGCATAATACCCTGTTTTTGTTTGTATATATTCGGGCATAGGTTCTTTATTTTCACAGCCATAGGCATAATATTCTACTTTAATCGTACATCTTGGACAGTTGCAAGTGTCGGGTTCACCATAATAGTCTTTGCCGGTACACGATGTACCACAATCTGTATTATAGCACGAATCTATACTGGTATTTGCTTCTCCTTCTTCGTCTACATCTGCATACGGATAATCTGTTGGGCAACTATTCAATCCCTGAATACCACCATTGTATGTCCATGTTCCGCCTGGGCAATAAGAGTTTTCTGGGCATCTACTGCACCCTGTACCATCCAAATACCGCCCCGGTTGGCATGTATAGGTTTTTGGCTCACATGCAGTGTTTGTCGCATTTGCTGCATAGCCAGTGTTACAGGATGTAACAAGGCAGGTGCCATTGGCCCAATTGGTACAGTTCTGTGACCCTGTACAGTCAGATTTAGAGTCTGAACCCGCCTGACTGGTTGAATAATAACATGTGCGCGTTCGTGTCAATGCCCCTGAACCATTTGCGATGGTGCAAGACACACCTGATTGACTGTCAGTGAATGATATACTTGAACATGAACCCGAACATGCTTCGGTTTTCAATCCCGTTGTGTCACCGTATGTCCCGGCTGGACAGTTTGTACAGCTGGCCGCCCCGCCGGTTGAATATGTTCCCGTTGAACATGAAGATGGGCATGATTTTGTTGCCCCCGCGGCACCCCAGCATCCTGCATCCACATTACTACACGAACTTTGTGACGTGCCGCCTGTTGATGAACGATATGTACCGGCCTTGCATTTATTTGGACATGAACTAGTTGATTTTGCACCGCCATAACAACCGGCACTGATAGGTGAACATGACGCATCGCCACCATCGGACCAAGTTCCCGCTACACATTCATTTGGACATGCTGTTGTTGCTTTTTCTGCACCCCAGCATCCTGCAGATACAGATGAACAAGTTGCTGCCCCACCTGTAGAATATGTCCCCGCCGTACACTTGGCTGGGCAGGCAGAATCCGCATTTGTTCCATAACAACCCGCACTGATAGACTGGCAACTGGACGCCCCCGCGACCGACCATTTGCCTGGGCCGCAATCTGCTATATCACCGTCTTTACAATACGAGCCCGCCGGACATGTTTCGCATACACCATGATATGCATACTTTCCATCTGGACATTTGTCATAACTGGGATACAATTCATATGTTTTATCTGTGTTGCCATAACATTGAGCGGTGTCCCCATTGTTAAAGCAGTTTCCATCACTATCGCACCATGCGGTCATGGCTTTTTCCTTGTCCACATCACAGCCGCTGTCTTTGACAACCTCCCACGAGGGTGCATTTGACAGGGTTAGGTGTGCATTATATTCATTTTTTGATTGTTCCGAAGCCAATTTCTCCTTGCAGCCCGGTGCCCAATACTCAACTTTAACTATACAATCTGGACAGGTACATGCATTTGTACCGGAATAATACATTCTACCAGAACAGTATGTTTTGCAATTTGTATTATAACAACTGTTTATACTGGTTGTACCTGCGTCAGAATATGGATGTGATGAAGGGCAAGATTTACACGAAGTGCCATCTTTATAGAAGTTAGCCTTGCATGTAACAGATGCCACGGACTGATTACAACTTGTCGCGGAACAGTCATCTTTAATTGTGCCACTGGCGTATTTACTGTATGTACACGTTCCAGGTGTACACGATGCACAGGTGTGAGAAGAACTGTTTGCTGGTGCGGAACAGTCATTCTGGGAACCTGTTTTAGTAAATGAACCATAACAGGACGTATATGAAATATTCCCACCCGCAGATGATGGATACGAAGAACTGTACGAAGAACAGGTTTTTGGAACACCATTTGACAGATAATAATTTGTTGCTGCGGACGTACAGGTTTGTCCCTTGGTACAGTTTGTTGGGGTGCACGTTCCATCTGTTGCACCGTTATAGTCGCGATATGTACACGAACCAACAGTACATGCTGACAGTGTTCGTTCTGTACAACCCGTTTGCATTGTCGGGTCCAACTGAGATCCATACTTTGTTGCATTTTTATAGCAATAAGAACTGCTGATGTTTCCACCATCAGAATAGGGGTACGAGGAACCACATGATGGGCAGCTGCTGGTGCCATTTACATAGTAATTAGACTTTGCAGACAGCGATGCTACCGCTTTGGTACAACTTTGTGCATTGGTTGAACAGCCTGTTTTAACTGTGCCATCGCCTGTGCCGGCACTGTTTGAATATGCGGTATAGTCACATGTTGCACCGGTGCATGAACACGAAGAAGCACATGTGTATGACGAGCATCCCGTTGTATCAGGATTTGAACATGCGTTTTGCGTACATGATGTCATTGCACGCTTTTTGGTGCCGCTGTAACATTTTGTAATTCCGCCTTCATTATCTGTGGTACTGTATGGATATCCACTGGGACATGCAGAACAGGTGGTTCCTGCATCATAATATCCAGAATTTGCGGCGACAGCCTTGACCGTTTTTGTGCAGCTTGCATTATTTGTTGAACAGCCTGACATAACTGTTCCGTCCCCGTTTCCTGCAGTGTTAGAATAAGCGACATAACTGCACGCAGGATTGGAACATGCGTTCCATTCTGTCACCTTGGAACAATTAGTTGGCACAGAACCATTAACCTGGCTGCCGGACCATGGACGGGATTTCGAGTCGCTGTAACAACTGGTTATTGCTGTTGCACCTGCGGCACTGTTTGGGTATCCTGATGGGCACGCTGTGCATGTTGTTCCGTTCAGCCAATATCCAGATTTTGCTGTTCTGGTTTTAATTGTCTGCTGACACGAAGCGTTATTTGTTGAACAGCCCTCCTTAACCGTTCCGTCTCCATTACCTGAACTGTTAGAGTATGCAACATAACTACATGCAGAATTCGAGCATGTATTACATGTCACGGTACACCCAGTTGGTGCAGAACATGAGGTTTGCGAACCCGTCCATGGACGCGATTTCGTATTGCTGTAACAATCTGTAATCTCGTCCGAGCCAGCAGTACTGTTTGGATAGCCCGATGGACAGCTGTGTGGACATGCACTGCCGCCACTGGTACCATAACATCCTGCATTTATGGTGGAACAGCTGCTTGCACCGGCCGATGACCATTTACCCGCACCACAGGAGTATATATTTCCCCCCGTACAATAAGAGCCGGCCGTACATGTGAGACATGTTCCCTGTTGGGCGTATGTGCCATCTGGACATGTTGTATACTGTGGGGTGGTCAAACTTATTGTTTTACTATTGCCGTTGCTGCATGAAATTGTTTGTCCATTTGTATAACAGGTTCCTGAATCTGTACACCAACCAGTCACAGTGCCTGTTTTGTCTGGTGTATCACAACCGCTGTCCTTAATGTCCGACCATGATGGCAAACTTAGGGTCACAGATGCGGTTGTGGACGGACCTGCTGATTGGGAGCTCAGAGCTTGATTCGTACAACCCGGTGCGTAATATTCAACCTTGACCGAACATTTTTGTACCACTGGGGCACATGTGTATGTCATATCACCTTCATCATACTGTGACGCCTTGTTATTCCCAATGTCTGGAACCCAACATTCAGTAAAGCCGCCACCACACCCCGCCTTTTGCTTCAGGGTGGTCATACACGTATCATAACTTTCCGTGGTATAATCGGTGCAATAATCCTCGCACGTAATCTCGTCCCCGCCTGCATGTGCAGATGGTGCGGCAAAAACAACCGCCAAACACAATGTTAAAAGTCTTAAGAAAACGCGCATTTTGTTCATCTCTTCCTCTCTTATTACTAGACAGGGTAGAAAATAAACTATATATCACGCAAGTAAAAAAACACGCATATTTCACTTGACAGGATAATGAAAATATGCATAAAACAAAAAAAGTTATGATTTGGTCCGATATTTACGATTTGCGTTCAAATGGTTTCAGAATTTTTTATGGCTTGCTCAAAATCGTCTTCGCTCCAGATGGTAATCCCCAGTTGTTCTGCCTTGGTTAACTTGCTGCCGGCATCTGCCCCGGTCAGGACGATATCTGTTTTTGCGGAAACACTGCCTGTGACGGTGGCCCCCATGCGTTCCAGTAATTCTTTGGCCACATCGCGTGTATATTTTGCCAATGTTCCCGTCAGAACGACCCGTTTTCCCGCCAATGGGCCATCAGTTGCGGGGGCGGGACTTGTATCTGCATTTTTAACATTTATTTGTTTCAATAATTTATTCAGTGCATTTTTGTTGTGTTCATCGGCAAAGAAAGACACTATTTCATCAGCCATTATATCGCCGATACCGTCAACATTTTTTAACCTCCATGCTGGTGCTGTTCGCACTGCATCCAGTGTTCCAAATGCACGGGCCAGTGTTTTTGCTGTCACAACCCCGATTTCAGGAATTCCAATTGCGAACAACAGTCTGTGCAGTTCTATGTTTCGTGCATTTTCAATAGCACTGTTTAGGTTAGTGACCGACTTGTCACCAAATCCATCCAGTCGCCGAATTTCATCACCGTGATTTGCAATCAGTGTAAATATATCTGCTGGTGTTTTTATCCATTCACGTCCGACAAAGTTTTCCAACTGTTTTGTTCCCAGTCCATCTATGTCAAATCCTTTGCGTGAAACAAAATGTTCCAGTTCACCGACCAACTGTGCTGGGCACCCCAGTGTATTTATGCATCTGCGTGCGACCATTCCTGATTCTTGAACCACATTTCCACCACAGACGGGGCAGGTCGTTGGGAATACAAAGTCAGTTGCATTTGGAGCTGTTTCGGCGACACCGACAATTTGCGGGATAACATCGCCTGCACGTTGTACGATAACCTTATCGCCGATTCTTACATTTAATCGTTTGATTTCGTCTGCGTTGTGCAGTGTGGCTCGCGATACGACCACGCCGCCAATATTTATTGGTTCCAGTTCCGCCACAGGTGTCAGAACACCTGTTCGTCCAACCTGGATGGTAATATCGTTCAGAGTTGTTATTGCACGTGCGGCTGGGAACTTATATGCGACTTCCCAACGTGGGCTGTTTGCTCTGCTGCCCATCTTTTCTTGAATTGAAATTTCGTTGACTTTGATAACAAGTCCGTCTATATCAAACGGTATTTCATCGCGTATCAGCATAGTGTTATTATAAACCGTCTGAATTTCGTCCAGATTTGATGCGTGATGAGCCCATTTTTTTGTGGTTTTAAATCCCCATGATTCCAACACGTCAAAATACTCAGACTGAGTTGCAAATATTCGATCAGATATTTCACCATACGTGTACGCAAATGCACTTAATTTTCGTGTTGCGGTGATTGCAGGATTCAGTTGTCTCAGTGAACCTGCTGCTGCGTTTCGTGGATTTGCAAATTGTTTATCTGATTCTGCGTTCAGTACGATAAAATCATTTCGAGTCATATAGACTTCACCGCGCACTTCGACCACTGGGGGAAAGTTACCTGTCAATTTCTGTGGAATATCTGGAATGGTTTTCAGGTTTTCTGTAATATCTTCACCTTGGACACCACTGCCGCGTGTCAGTCCTCGTACCAGCACACCATTTTCATATCGTGCCGCATAAGAAACACCATCAACTTTTAACTCTATAAATACGTTTTTACTGGATAATTTATCGAACCAGTCTGCGACTTCGCCCCTGTTAAACACGTCAGAAATAGACAGCATAGGCACACTGTGCGGATACGATTTGAATTTATTTGAAACTGCTGCGCCAACATGGGTTGAAGCCCCTGATTTTGCCAATTCGGGATACTGTTCTTCAATTTCCAACGCACGTTTTTTTGCCGTATCATAAGTCGCATCATCAACGATTGGAGCATCGTTTTGATGATACGCGACATCCCACGCTTTTAATTTTTTCAACAAATCCGCATGTTCAGACAGAATAAATAAATCGGGTACTTTTTTCATACCCGAATTATAGAAAATTTAAAAAAATAACTCAACGGAAAAAGAATCCGCTTACAAACCAAATTTATAGGCAGCCCCGAAAAAGAATTCTGTAGAATCTACATCGGTGATTGCATGTTCTATCTTATCTAATTTATGTTCTAGTTCGCCAAAGTACTGATATTTAATCCCCAGGTTTAAATCCACTCGTTCATTTAATGCAAAGTTAACCCCAATCATCGCACTGTACGACAGGTCAAACACAGAGTCTGTCAAGTGAGCATATGGTGTATCAATATCGCCCCAAATTGCTGCAAATCCAATCCCCAGTCCGACATATGGTGCGATTGCGTTTGCATATTCATGATACATATAGAAATTCAGCATATTTGCCCATACATCGAAATCAAAATCTGCATTTTGTCTGTTTTGTTGAGCTCCTGTATAGATGGTTTCGAACTCAATTTTTGCAAAGTTGCTAAGTTTATTACCAATTAACGCACCAAAGCCCCAATTATCTTTGCGAATTGTTGTGGTTTCTGCACCATGGATATGATATTTGAAAGCGATATTTTCATTTTTGTGAATACGAAATCCAACATAGTTATCACGGGTTGTGTTGACACCTGTGTTTGTGTATTCATTATTGTCATAATATTCGTACGAATTTGCAAAAGCAGGCACAGTCATCAGTGCAGTTGCCACAATAAATGCAGAGATTTTCATTTTCTTATATCCTTTTATTCCTGAAGCTGATTATAAATATAAAGTTTTGCAAAACGCAAGTCGTTTATGATAATATAGTAAATATTATGAGAGAAAATACATTAAAACACGGTACAAACAAAGACGCAGCTGCGGCCTCTAAACCATCGTTCAGACGGCGTATTTTTGTTTGGTGTTTTAATTTATGCTTACTGTGTGGCATAGGTGTATTTGGGTATGTTGGTTTTATTTACATGCGTATGCCTTCATTGGATTATATATTACATGAAACGCGTCCTGCGGCAGTAATTTTTTTGGATAAGAACGGCAATGAAATTCGCAGTGCAAATCGTATAATGGGGACACCTGTTTCTGTTGACACATTACCGCCCCACGTATGGCAGGCAATTGTCGCAATCGAAGACAAACGTTTTTTTGAACATGGCCCGATTGACGTTCGTGGTATAACACGTGCTGTATTTTCAAATTTGGCACGCGGTCGCATGGCGTCTGGTGGTTCGACTATCACCCAGCAAACGGCCAAGAACATATTTTTATCACGTGAAAAAAAGATTTCCCGCAAAGTGCAAGAGTTGATATTGTCACACTGGCTGGAAAATCGTTTTTCCAAGAATCAGATATTGGACTTATATATGAATCGTGTTTCGTTGGTTGGTGGACTGCGTGGCATAGACGCGGCATCTCGAACGATGTTTGGTGTGCCTGCGACAAAATTGTCAGTGGGGCAGGCGGCTCAGATTGCTGCCATGTTAAAGGCACCAACAACATACAGTCCTTTGCGTAATCCTGAAAAAAACATTGCCCGTGCCCGTGTTGTTTTAACTGAAATGGTACGCCAGGGGTATATCGGTCTGAACGATGCTCGTATTGCTGCCCAATCATTAAAACCTGCGGTTCCAACGGCGGACACAAACCTGTATCGTTATTGGACGGATTATGTGATGGACGAATTGAAATCCACACTTGGTGCGTTTGAATCAGACATGTATGTTTATACCACATTGGACTCATCGCTCCAGGATACTATTGCATCTACTTTGCCGCAACACATTGGCGAATACCAGGCGGCGGTTGTTGCGATGGAGTATGACGGTGCCCTGCGTGCTATGTCTGGTGGTTCAGATTACCAGGTTTCCCAGTTTAATCGTGCAACATCACCGCGTCAACCCGGCAGTGCGTTTAAGCCTGTTGTATATCTGGTTGCATTGGAAAATGGCATGTTGCCAGACAGTTATGTAAACGATTCTCCGTTTGCGATTGGCGATTATAATCCACGTAATTTTAACGGGCGATATTATGGTGATATCACATTGGCAACTGCCTTTGCTAAAAGTGTTAATTCCGTCCCGTTAAAGTTGACAGAAACATACGGCATAGATTCTGTATTGGATATGGCGGGGCGACTGGGGGTTGGTACAAAACTGCGGCGTGAATATTCAACGGTTTTGGGTGCGTCTGAAATGACATTGTTAGATTTAACAAATATCTATGCAGTAATATGGAACGATGGCAAATCTGTCCGTCCATATTCGATTGAACGCGTAACAGACATGTCGGGTAATGTTTTGTATCAACGCAATCCATCTGAACCGATACAGATTTTAATGCCACATACGGTTGAATCCATGTCGTCATTATTGTCAGACGTTGTTGCCACTGGCGGAACGGGTGGTCGTGCCCGTGCAAATGGTGTCTTGGGCGGCAAAACTGGAACCAGTAATGACAATCGTGATGCCTGGTTTGTTGGTGCAACGAACGATTTTGTAATTGGTGTCTGGATGGGGAACGATGATTTTTCGCCCATGGATTCCAAGGTAACTGGCGGCACGATCCCGGCTGAAATATTTCGCGACATTGTTGTTCAGTAAAAGGTAGCAGTGTTGGATACAATCTGGTGGTTTTATCCAGGAATAGAAAAGAACATAGCATATCCCGTCAAACAAATGGCGGGATTTTTAATAAAACCATTTTTGGTTTAATGTGTTTTGTGGTATAATTGACAAGAAATAAAATTAAAAGGAAAGATTTACATGGTAATAAATGATACTAAAAAGATATTTGAATCTGCCCGCAGCAGGATTGAATGTCCCAGCCATTATCAACGCGGTAAATCCGGGGAATATATTCGTTTGACCAAACGTGGGAATGGTATGTTTTTTACTCAAAATGGTAATGAGTATAATCTTTATAAATTGCCCCGGGACGGTCATTTTGAAATTCGTGGCAACCTGGATTTAAGTAATATGGGGCTAAAAGAATTGCCTGATTTAAGTATGGTTTCCATCAGCGGCGATTTTGTGTGTTCGCACAATCCGCTGACATCACTACAGGGGTGTCCAAAATCTGTTGGTGGTGATTTTGTATGCGAGTATACTGATATTGCTGATTTGCGTGGTGCACCACGTTTTGCAGGGTCTGTTTATGTATCACACAATCGACTGACCAGTCTACGCGGTGCACCGATGGCGTATCACAGTCAAAACATTTTTGATTGTGGGTACAATAATTTGATATCATTAAAATTTTTACCCATGGTATCGGATTCAGGTGCATATCACTGGGATTATATAAATTGTAATAATAATCAAATTCGTTCATTAAAAGATTTGGACATGAAATTTGCGTTGTCTGGTGTGATTGACTGTGCGAACAACCGCTTGACGCGTCTGGAATTTGATTCTGTGTTATATACATTTTTAGACAAATATGAACGCATGCCAGACAGCACAGGTATTGTTAAAAATGACATCAGAATCGAAGATTTCAGTGGTAATCCGTGCTTTGAAGCCTATGCTCGTTGGCTGTTAAAACATCGTGGAATATCGGTTGATCCAAATGCCACGGACTTAGAAACCTTGCGTCAGATAATGATCCAGGAAAATCAGAATACTGCCAGTCTGAATATTGTTAAATCTGGTATATTTTTGAACGCGTTCGAGTTGCGTGATGCAAACCGTGAGATGTTTGATAACAATCACACATTTGGTCGTGGGGTATCCCGACTGACCAACCAGGCACGATATTATGTTCAGGAACATAAACTGATAAAAAAGCGCACTCGTGTCTAGGAAAGTATATCCCGTCAAACAAATGGCGGGATTTTTAATAAAACCATTTTTATCGGGGCGAAATTTGTGATATAATATATAGCATGAGAAAAAGAAATATTTGCATTTTATCAGTTTTATCATGCCTGTTTGCGGGGAATTCCTTTGCGGGGTGGCAGTATCCAGGGACGTATGTCGGTGATGGTTGGTATACGGACGATGGTTCTCGTTTTATAATATCCGCCCGCGGTGGTGCGGCCTTTGGCATGGGGTCGATTAAGAATGAAATTGGTGCATCATCGGTAGAGTATGTTATTGACGATGCGAGTGGGTCTATTGTTATTCCTTATGGGACTTGCTTGATAAGCGAGGGCGGCTGCACTGGTTGGAGCAGTATAGGCTTTGCAGATTTGGGTGCATTACCTGCCAGCAAAGATTTTGAAAGTTTTTCATTTGCCGCTGGGGCCAGTATTGGTTGGACAATACCCAATCGTCCACAATGGCGTATCGAAGCGGGCTGGGATCATATTTCCAAAAGCGAGTATAATTCATCACCTATGTTCCAGGGGTTAGTTGCACTGAACGGCATTGATGCAGACATAACATCTGGTTCTGTTCGTTCTCAGATTACAACAGATATAATCAGTGTAATGGCGTTTTATGATTTCTTTGAAGGATTGCAAAAACCATCACGTACGGTAATTCCGTATATTGGTTTCGGTATTGGTTATGCAGATTCTAAAACGGTTTTAGATTTATCTGATCCGTATGGTGATATTGCATTTCAGTTCGAATTCCAAGATTATGGCGACATAGTTGAAATCAATGGTTATCGCATGGTTGAACGTTTTTATCGTTCAGAACGCCGTACTTCGAACGTTGCGGGGCTGTTGTCTGCTGGGGTTTCATATGGTATAACGGAACAGATGTTTATGGATTTTGGTGTGCGTATGGCGTATTTGCCACGTGTCACGTGGGGACTGACCAATGCGGACGACACACGTCATCGTGAATATTTCAGTGCCGAGAATATGATATATGTAAACGCATTGTTGGGTCTTCGGTTTGAATTCTAACTTTCCCCCGCCAGGGGGATTTTTTATGCTTGCCATTATATAAATAAATTTGCTAGTCTGTCTTATCAGGGAATGAGAAGTTCAAGACAACTATTTATAATATTGCTGTTTGGCACATGTGTTGCATGTGGTGCCCATGCTGCGATATCACGTGCATTGCCAACCGAAACGGACAGTGGCAAAAATACACCGCATGTTGTATCTCGTGTTGATAAAAATTCCCAGAATTCTGCGGAAAATTCACCCCCCCCCTCCCGTGCCGACACGTACCGCTGTAAATCGTGCTGATAATATTCGTGGCACGGTATCCCGTGTGTTTGCTGGTCGTGATGCTGATTCAGTGTCCCGTGGCACAGTGTCTCGGACGGCGGTTTCGCAACACAAGTCTGCTGTTGACACTGCCCGCACGACAACAGGTGCTGTTGTTAATCGTGCTGATGGAACGGCTGTTGCATCACGGGCGATATCTGTACCGGATTCGACCGTTCGGACGGATGCTGCGGTCAATCGTTCTGTTCGCAGTGGTAATACCAACGTTGCGTCTGTTGGTACACGTGGTTCTGGGGCGGGGCCGGTTGCCCGCACGGCAACCCGTACACCTGTTGTTGCAAACGACCGTGGCACGGTGGGCCGCACGGCGACCCGCACATCCGGCGTTGCGAATGACCGTGGCGTTGCGACTGGGGGTACTCGCCGTTCTGTTGCATCTGCTGCACTTACCCGCGCCGCCCAGGTCAGCAGTTCTACAGATATTGTTTCACATTTAACTCAAACCTCCACTTTGAACAGTTCGTGCCAGGAACGTTATAACGAATGCATGGACCAGTATTGTGCGGTATTGGATGAACAGATGCGGCGTTGTTCCTGTTCCAAGAATCTGTCCCATTATTCCAAGGTTGAATCTGCATTACAAACTGCGACCAATGAATTATCGGACGTTGCCCAGAAAATACGTTATGTTGGTCTGTCTGCGGACGAGATACGTGCCATCATGACCGAAACCATTGCTGAACAATCCATGAAAAGCACATCGGACACATCTGAAAACGCCCACATGTTATCCCAAATTGCAGATTTAATTATTTCACCTACGGGTGGTTCGTCTACATATTATTCGAACACATCAGACATGACCGATTTGGGGTTGAATCTGGATTTTTCATCTGATGGATTAAACATTTTGAATCTTGATTTGTTAAGCACAGGGTCCACCAACACCAGTATTTCGAATTTGCGTGGTGCATCGCTTTACAATGCGGCCAAGAAACGTTGTAATGATATATTAAAATCGTGTGGCGGTGCTGGTGCGACCACGCAACAAATCAGTGCCGTATATGACATGGCGATTGACAGGGATTGCGTGCAATATGAACAGTCGTTAAATACCCGCAATAAAGACTTGGTATCCAGTGTTCGCAGTGCGACCACCATATTACAAAAGGCCCGTCTGGCGGTATTGCAGAACAAAAATCAATACGATGCCCGTGGGTGTGTTGCGGCCTTGGATGCCTGCATGCAGGATGACATGGTCTGCGGGTCTGATTATACCAGGTGTTTGGATCCGACCCAACGGTATATCAGTGCGGATGGCGATGTTATTTTTGGGCAACGCATAACCACCATTACAGACTTTATGAAAAATTATAACAACGCATCTATTACGGCGGAAATGTTGTACAACGCCTATGACAAGCAGACCATAGACGTATCTTCCTGCAGCAAGGATCCATCCAGCAAAACCAACATGGGCGGCAATGACGGGTCGTGCATTGTCAAATATTTATTACAGAAAATTGGCACGAAACAAAAGACCACAGACGAAGGACTTTGTCGTGCGGTTTTGGACCGGTGCCAGCGTTATTCCTATAACCAAGATGTTTATCAGCCATACAATGACGTTGTTGTCAATTACATTCAGAACGCACTGGTCAAGATATATTCTGCCCAGTATAAGATTTTATCGGACTATGCGTCTGAATGTATTGCGGACGTATCTGAATGTTATAATGCTCAAATAGATCAATTGAACACATATTCCACCAACGCCATTGCGGGCAGTGTTTCCCGTGTTTTGCGTGGTGCGTGTCGCAACATTGCGTTAACCTGTGCGTATGCGGTATTTGCAGATGCTGAAGGTCAAAAACAATGCACCAACGAAGATCAGTGCATAGACAGTATATCCTCCATATTCTATCAGTCATTAATGTGTCCATTAAATTCCACATATCTAACCACTGAATACACTGGCAACATTGGCAACGGTACAGAATATGTCAGCAGTCGTTGCAAATGCAACAGTGGCTATGACGTCTGGGGTGGCAGTTGTTTGACCAAATGCCCCAGTGGTGTTGTTCGTGACAGTTATGGTGTCTGTGGTGGCTCCAATGAAAATCCGAATAATCCGGGCAATGACGATTCGGATGATGGCGATGATTCTGACGGTGATTGCACGTGCGTTCCTGGCAAATCGTATACGGTCACACTGCACAATGATAACGATGCGGGGTGTTGTCCAACTGGTGGCATTTCCAAGACATTGCAAACGGTGTCTGCGGTCTGTCAAACCACGCCATTCCCCGCTATAACTCGTGCGGAATGTACAACAAATCCGATGTGCGTATTGAAGAACTATACGACCCAGGGCGGCACAGACCTTTACTATGACATAAACAATCCATCGGCCCGGCACTATTTATGTTCACACGACACGGAAACAAATTTGTATTCCCATTGGGCCGAAATATCTTGTTCTGGCTGCACGTCCAGTTCGCCTGTGACATTAACATTGGACAATACGACCAACGCGGAAACCTGTTGCAATCCGGGCCAGGTCAGTTCTGCTACAACCACGGTCAGTTTTTCGTGCAACGGTTATCCGACACTGTCGCCGGCATCACGTGCAACCTGTCGAAACAATCCAAATTGCAGGATTACAGGGTACAGGGATGACGCCGGCAACGTATGGATGGACGGTTCCGATGGCTCGTCCAACACCAGATGGTGCAATTCATCATCGACCAAACTGTATGCGATATGGTCTGGTGAACCTGCGGATATTTGTTATGACGGCGAAGACATAACATTGACATTGAATAACACCAAAAATGCCGGCACCTGTTGTGATGCCAGCACAGTTGATCTGCCAACACAATACTTGAGTGGGGTCAAAATATGTAACTTTGCCCCCACATGGGGTGTTGAACACCGTGCCACCTGTGGCAGCAACCCAAATTGTGTAATTACGGGGTATGCGGATGATACTGGCACCTTATGGATGAACGGCACAGACGGTTCTTCGTCCCAGGTTTGGACACGCAAATCCGCTACTTTATATGCTGTATGGGAGGAACCGAGTTGCACCACCACAATACGACTTCTAAATCCTGATACTGGCTGTTGCAAATCAGAAGCAGGGGAAGTCGTATCCAAAAAAATAAGATGTGGTCAAGCCCTGGGGGAAGTATTTGATACAGATTTTCAGTGTAGCAGTAATTTGTTATGCACGTATAAGGGCTTTTTGTCCAAGGATGCCACCAGATATGACAAAGATAGTATATATAGTGAAGCAATGGGCGATACGCTATATATAAGATGGTCAGAAGATGGCAAAATTGATGCCACGGTTATGTTCGATGGTAAAAATCCGGACTGTTGTCCTGGTGGGTTGACTCCAGACTACGTTCACTCGTATGGGGCAGGGATATATGGTGCTTCACCGAAGAATCCGTATCTATCGATTGGTGGCGGTAATATTTTATACTGTCTCAGCAACCCTGCATGCCAGGTCACCCATTGGGTCACAAAAGATGAAGAATATGTATTTGTTAAGGGACCAAGATCCTTTATGTATTATTTTGACCCACAGGCCAGCCTGCAGCGAGATTTTCCAGAAGACCATGTGACACTGTATCCACGGTGGTCTGATGAAGAACCATTGTGTAATCGTACCGATGGTAAACGGTATACAGTGAATGTTAATATGACTGGGGGTGCCAAAGAATGTTGTGACGACTGGAAGAATGCAACACAGCATACACTTGTGACCGTAAAAGCCAGTGCTGGCCAGCCGATGCCCGCCATAGAACGCCTAACATGTGCTTCAAATCCAAAATGCCAAATTCGTGGTTATTCAGCTTTTAGTGGGGTTACTCAAAACTTGGTTCTTAGCGATACTTTTTACCAGGCCACGGGTTCTGACATGTTTTGTATGGTTGAAAATCCCTTTATGGTGAATCCAGATGAGATGCGTCTAAACGCAGTCTGGTCAGAGTGTGCATGTGGACAAGACTATGCTTACTATCATTTGGAATTAGATAATGTGGCCAACGCAGGTACGTGTTGTCCGCAGGATGATGTTAGTGTTCCAACTCAAGGATTCTTGGGGAGCTGCAATAGAAAACCGACATTAAAGCCCGAAGCACGTGCCGTTTGTACTTCAAATCCAAATTGTGTGATAGTGGGGTATACCGATGTTGCGGATGGAACAATGTATATGAATAACGCAGATGGTTCATCTAATACACTATGGTGCGACCAGTCATCTAAAAAATTATATGCAGTATGGGCGGAATAACCTGAATTTACGGGATGTTCATGTGCGACTGGTCAAGCGGCGACAATTACATTGAATAATACCATGGGGGCAACATGTTGTGCCAGTGGTGTAATCAGTGTATCCGATAATAAAGAACCTGTAAAAATGGTCTTTCGTTATGATGGAATCCAAAGCGGCACCAAAGTTTATACAATGGATAATAATGCCAGTACCGTAGATACTTTGGAGGAAATCAGCGAAAATGAGATCTTGTACGCAATATGGTAAACTTGATACCCACAAAAACACCGCCAACTGGCGGTGTTTTTTAATTTCCTTTTAATATTCGGGCTTTATTTTTGTCCCACTCACGCTGTTTGATTGTTTGGCGTTTGTCGACCTTGTTTTTACCATACCCAACACCCAACAGAACTTTTAATTTGCCACGATTGTTAAAGTAAAACTTCAACGGCACAATCGTTGCACCTTTTTCCTGTAATTTTCCAATCAGTCTGTTTATCTGATTGCGATGCAGCAACAGTTGCCGACTGCGTCTTTCATCAAAGTTAACAATTCGTGCAGCTGTTGGTAATTTTTGAATTTCCACACCTGCCAGCCACAGGTTGTCGCCGCGTCTTTGTACAAATCCATCAACAATTGTGACCAACCCATATCGGATTGACTTGATTTCCGCCCCGGTCAATGAAATACCAGCCTCTATTGTGTCTTCAATAGAGTAGTTAAAGCGTGCCTTGCGATTTTCGGACACTTGTCCTGATTTAATAATTTGTCGTGCCATCTTTAATTCGATTTTATTTTTGGGTACAGTCTTTGTACATTTTCCATCAGTATATGTTCCAATTCGTGCAAAGGCAAGCCCTTAATTGCAGCCAGCACCTTGGCTGTTTCTACTACCATGGCGGGCTCGCATACTTTTCCGCGATATGGTACGGGTGCACAGTATGGTGCATCTGTTTCTATAATAATTCTGTCGATTGGAATCTTTGCGAACGTTTCACGCAGTTCGGGTGCGTTTTTAAACGTTAAAATACCGCTGGCGGAAAAAAAGAATCCACGGTCCAGCATAGTTTTTGCCAGGTTCCACGAACTGGTAAAGCAGTGCATAACACCACTGATATCACCGTTCAGTATTGCGGCTGTATCTTCTTCTGCATCGCGGGTATGGATTGCCACCGGCAGGTTATATTGCCGTGCGATTTCCAGCTGTTGTTCAAACAATAGAATTTGTTCGTGGTGTTTTTCGTTCCCCTGGTGAAAATCCAGTCCAATTTCCCCAACCCCGACCACGCGTGGATTATTTAACACATCATCTGTCAAATATTGTGATGCATCCATCGGTGCGTATTCTGGATGAATACCGATTGTGCAGTAAATATTATCGTGTACTGCGGCCAGTTTCAGTGCTCCTGGAATATCCAGTGGGTCGGCGGTTGGGCAGATTATCATTCCAACACCTGCGTCCATGGCACGTTTAATTATTTCGTTATTATCCACCCCGTTGCAGTAATCATCGGTCAAGTGGCAGTGAGTATCTATAAACATTTTTTTATATCCATTATTATTTTAAATATGGCAGTTTCCGCCTCTAGATTAACTTTTTTAATATTTGCGATTTCCAATGTTATTTTTGGGTACAGGTCTGCCAAACCAAATGTTGCGACCGCATCCAGCAGGATTCCATGCAGTTCTGGGAATGGAGCGATTTTTTTTGCTATTCCCATAACATCTGCACTGGTTGTGCGTTTATCGTCCAGCATTCGCATCAGTTCTGCATAAATCGCATCACCGCCTGACGTTTTCAGGTTTGCGATTTTACCAAAACTGCCGTTGCACAGTTTCAGGGTATCGGTACTGATTTCATCATCTGGAATAAATTTGACACACAGTTCCCGCAGTTGGGAAATGGTCAGCGGTCTCATTTTTTCAACGCGTGCCCGCGACCGTACTGTTGGCAGAACGTTTGCTAATTGGTGTACCACCAACAGGAACAGTGTTTTTGCGGGTGGTTCTTCCAGTAATTTTAAAATCGCATTTGATGCGGCGGTATTTAATTGGTCGACCGAGTCAATCAACACAACCCGCCAATCTCCCGACATAGAAGACATCTGCATTTTATCTATCATTGCCCGCACAGTATAGACGGAAATAACTTTGCCATCTGGCTTAGGCTTGCCGTCTTTGTCTATGTTTCTGTCTTGGTCTATTATGAAAAAGTCCCCAACATTTCCATAAACCATCTTTGCGATTTTGTATGCCAGTGTGGCTTTGCCGATACCCATAGGACCGGTCAGCATCCACACAGGATGCAGTGGGTGTACATCACGTTTTTCCCACGCATCCATAAATCGGTTCAGTATATCTTTGTGTCCGATCAGCGATTCATTATCCATTGGATGTGGAAAGTTATATTCAGAAGATTGCTTTTTCTTTGGTGCCATTTTTTTATTCCCAACCGAACATTACCTTGATATTTTTAATTACCCGTCCTATGAATTGGACTTTTTTAACTGTGTCCTTTGCGATCAGCGGTGCTCGTGCTATGACATCACCATTTTGTTCCGCGATCAGTTCTCCAATTTTATTGCCGGTATAAACTGGGGCAGGGTGCGGTTCGTCAAAGCGTGCCAATACGCGAACGTTTTTCAGACCATTTTCTTTGTCCACGGTGATTGCAAATGGTTTTTCAACGGTTGCGATAACTGTATTTTTCCGACCGTACCAGACTGGAACTTCTGCGACCGTGTCACCTGGTTGAAAGAACACATTGTTCATGGTTGTTGCGAATCCGTGTTCCAATAATTTTTTCATTTCATTTGCTAACGCATCGTGTCCTTTGCCGTTAAAACCGTTTATCACACCGATCAGTCTGCGTCCGCCCACTTTTGCACTAGCCACCATACCATAACCACCATCGGCGGTATGACCAGTTTTCATGCCATCGGCCCCCCGCATTTTGAACAGTAACTTATTATAGTTTACGGTATGTGTCCGCCCCCATTCGCGACACCAGTCTGTATGATGTTCTTTGAATTCAAATCGTTTGGTCGCAAACAGCGGATAAATTTCCGGATAGTCTGCAATCAGGTGTGTTGCCAGTATGGCTAATTCTCGACTGGTCATCAAATTGTTGGGGTTGGGCAGGCCGCTGGCATTGCCGAACGTAGATTGTTCCATGCCAATGCTACGTGCTTTTTCAGTCATTTTTTCTGTGAATGCTGCCTCGGATCCGGCCAGTTTTTCTGCCACAACCATAGATGCATCGCCACCTGACAATACAATCAGCCCCAAAATTAAATCGCGAACGGTGATAGTTTGTCCTGCTACCAGGCAAATTTTGCTGGCAGGGTACCATTCTGGCCTACGATAGTCTGCATTGTCGCCCACAGGAAAACGAGTATCCATTGTAATATTGCCGGCATTCAACTCATCAAACAGCACAGCCAGTGTCATCAGCTTAATCATAGAAGACGGTGGCATCAGTGTGTCTGCGTTTTTTGCGACAATTTCTACCCCTGAATCAAAGTCTATCAGGAATGCGGACTTTGCCTTGGTTTTGAATTCGTCCGCATCAGCGGCAGTGACCATCAGCATTAAAAACGGTATCAGTAATTTCTTTTTCATGATTTGGATATTACCAGTTCTAAATTATATTGCCAATAAAATATTCTCCATCGACACCCGTTAATTTTACATTGCATATTGTTCGGGTGGGAACGGTATTGCCAGTAATCTTAATTGCGATATCATGTGGACAGCGTGCAATGTTGTGTTCTTCGACTAAAACCTGTACAGTTTTTCCAACTTGCGATTTCATGAACTGGGTGCGATTTTGATTGGCAGCATCGTTGATGATTTTGACTCGTTTTTTTGATGTGGCTCTGTCAACTTGGTTGGCCATATCTGCTGCGGGTGTTCCAGGGCGTGGTGAAAATGGGAAAGCATGAATTTTAATTGGTTTTATTTCACGTACCAAATCCAGTGTTTCGGTAAACAGTTCTTCTGTTTCGCCCGGAAATCCACAGATTATGTCCCAACTGAACGTAATTTTATCGCCGCCACGTTTAACCAGGTTGCGTACCAATTCCGCGGTGTGTCGCCGCCCCATAGACTTTAAGATGGCATCTGAACCAGATTGCATAGAAAAATGCAGATGTGGCATCATACGTTCATCGCTTAAAATCAAATCTATAACATTGTTGATATCTGGCACGGCGGGGTCAACGGACGACAGTCTCAGTCTTTTAATTCCTGGTGCGTCTTTTAACAATGTCCGACACAGGTCGGATATCAGAAACGGTTTGCCATCAATCACTTTGACATATGATGCAATGTCTATTCCTGTCAGGACAATTTCGCCAAATCCGTTTTTTTGGGCTGCACACACATCGACCAGTATGTCGGCATATTCAAACGAAACACTGGGGCCACGCAGTTGTCTTGTGATACAGTAGGCACAGTTGTGGTTGCATCCATTTTGAATCTGCACAAATTGCTTAGACAGTTTTGAATCTGTGCATATAACGCTATTTATGTCACCATTGGTCAGGTCAGTTAAATCAGGTAAATACGCACTTAATTTCATTTTATCATAGTTGTGAATGACAATTGTATTTGGAATATTGCGGAACAGGTCAGGGTTTCGTGTTGCAGCGCATCCTGTCACAAAAATTGGAGTGTTTGGGTTTTCACGTGCAATTTTTCGTACTGCCTGACCTGATTGTCGTTCAGCCTCGGCTGTGACGGCACAGGTATTGACGACAACGGCGTTTTTTACATACGAACTCAGCATTTTTTGAATCTTTTCAGATTCCAGAGCGTTCAGCCTGCATCCAAAAGATAATGTTTTTATAACGTTTTTTTTATTTTCTGCTTGCATTTTCACCATCCTGATGGCATTATAACGTGGCTAAAAACGATTTCAACAAAGGAATTATTAAAATGGCACGTACAACAAATTCAGATACATTACCATACGTAGAAAGCCGTTACGAACTTGGAATGCTGGCATCTCAGCGTGTTCGTGATTTGAACGGTGGTGCGGAACCTGTGGTTGAACCTGGTCGTGATAAATTGACGGTTGTCGCTCTGCGCGAGATTGCGAGTGGCAATTTAGATGTCGAGGCAGTCCGGAACGAGTTTATTCAGTCATACAAGGATACGCCATCAGTAGAAGAATCTGAAGCGAGTTTGGAAGTAGGCAGTGAAAATCCTGAATTGCGTGCATTTGATGCCGAGTTAGATGACGCTGTTGTTTCTGAAACAGAAGTTGTTGCCGAAGAGGCAGACGATTCGGACGAAGCAGGGTCTGACGAATAAGTCATTCGGAGATGTCGCATAGTTGGTCTAGTGCGCCACATTGGAAATGTGGTATACCCGCAAGGGTATCAAGGGTTCGAATCCCTTCATCTCCGCCACAAAAATCAAACGCCCCATTGTGGGCGTTTTATTTTTGTGTTGGTGTTGCAGTGTGGACGAAGCGTTCGCAATCTATGATTGCTGGGGTCGGGGCGTCAGTTGACGAGAACGAGCCAATAGGTGAAGTTTGAGTCTTACGTAGCGAAAGGGGCCCATTTCGCCAACGTGGCGCAAATGGGAATCAGACAATCCCTTCATCTCCGCCAGAAACAATCAAAACCCCGCCACAAGGTTGCCAGTATGTACACCGAGGTCCCCAAATACACCAACCTCCACCCTGTTTACATACAACACCCAAAAATCCCGATGTTAGTTTTTTCTTTTTTCTGGGGTAAAAATGTGATATAATGCATGGCATGAGAAAGAAAATATTACCTACTATGGGATTGATGTTGGCACTGGCGGGTTGTCAGTCTGCATCGGACGAAATGTATTATGACAACATGGGCATGGTTAATGCGTGTGATGGTTCGGATTGTGCTGTTGTTCAGTATTCGACACCGAATGGCAACGACCTGGTCTTGGAAACGGCCAAGCATGTTGTCCAGATTCAGGCACAACCAAACGTTCCATATTCGTATTATGTTTGGACGGGGGGCAAATCCATGGATTCGGATCCTGATATGATTGTCCAGGATGGGGAAACCATGATTTTGGTTGAAGAATAGTTATATTAACGCCCATTTGGGCGTTTTTTTATTTGTTGAAGTTTGCGTTATTTATGAAATCCAGGATATCCTGATACACGTCTGAATATTCTGGCAAGAACAACAAGTCTTTTTCTGCATCGGGGTAAATAATCAGTGTCAGCTTATTCAGGTTGTGTTTAGAATATGTATTATAAAGTGATTTTGCCAATCTGCCGTTCATGCTGTATATGTCCTGTTCGCCACCTATAATCAGCAAAGGAATATTTGGCATGATATCATACTGTATTGTCTGCAGGTTTTTAAATAAATTGAACCAGAAATCATAGGTTCTGCATTTATGAGTTGGAGTATTTTTCTTACCTATTACTTTTGGGCATGCGTCATCTCCCCATATTTTTTTCCCAATCCAAGACATTGCGACTCCGACTTTCAGCATAATTGTAGTGTACCTGCCGCCGCCACTCAGGCATACGCCACCACTGCACAAGGAGCTATATTGCATCAATTTTTGTGCGACAAAGCTGCCATATCCATCACCGATAACAAACACGGGCAATTTGAATTTTTGTTTCAGCATCATCAGTGTTTCCATTTCGTCTCGCACGGTGTCATCAAAGACTGTTTTTTCTGATGTCCCCACGTACAGTTCATCTGCCCACACAATATAACCATTTTTATTCAAGAATGTTGCTACACGGTCATAGTTTTTAATATTGTGGTTTCTGTTTGGTATAATTTGCACGACACCGACTGGGTTTTGCACATTGTTCCATAATTGAAAGTTTATCATTTTGCCCCCTGATACATATCGACATAATGATAAAGTCTTATTGCAAAAAAATGGATAGGTTAGAATTCTTGGGCAACTGCGGCGGCATTTATACCTGCAACAAAACCGCTTGCCCATGCCCAGTGCAGGTTAAATCCACCCAAATCGCCTGCGATATCCAGTATTTCCCCGGCCAGGAACAAGCCTGGGCAAAGTTTTGATTCCATTGTTTTAGAAGAAATTTGGTCTGTATCGACCCCGCCCCGCACGACCTCGGCGGCGGACATGCCATGATGTCTAATTTTATTGCCAGGTATTCTGATTTCGTTTACACGTTTTGCAATTTCTCGTAAATCAGCATCTTTTATATCTGCGATATGTCTGGTATCATTTTGTACCGCATATTTTGCAAGTCGGTCTGGAATAATTTCGCCCAGGATTCCAGATACGGATTTTTTGCCATTTTGTTGCTTGGCGTTTTTCAGTTGTTCGAAAACATCGGTATTTGGTGCCAGGTCGATTGTGATACCGTTGCCAATATCGTACAGGCTGGCCCGATATGCAGCGGGACCTCCAATTCCACTATGTGTAAACAGCAAAGAATCCCGAACCACGCTTTTTTCAATTTTTATTTCTGCATCAACTGTGATACCTGCCAATTTTGCATCCCAGTCTGTTATTACCAACGGTCCCAGGGCGGGGCGTAGTGGCACAATCTTATGCCCGAATGATTTTGCGATTTTATATCCTGCATCGGATACCCCCAGTGTTGGGAACGAAATTCCCCCGGTTGCTATTACAACGGTACGTCCAACACATTTTCCTAGATGAAACAGGTTGTCTTGTTTGGTAATGTTGTCTATATGCTGATTCAAAAAGATATCAGCCCCACGCACATCATTCATCAGTGCTGCCACAACCGCATCTGCACCATTGTCGCAGAAATATCGTCCCGGTGTTTTCTGGATTAGTTTTAATTTATGTTGACTTGCCCAATGTTTAACATCATCTGGGGTAAATCTGCTTAATGCACCGCGAACAAAGTTTTGATTTTTGCCGTGGTATTTGTCGTATTTAACTGCATCATTTGTAATATTGCAATTTCCTCCGCCAGACGCGCGAACTTTTCGAGCGGGTGTGCTGCCCAAATCAAAAATTGCAACCCGTTTATTATATTTCAATGCTGTGGCGGCCGCGGTCAATCCCGCAGCCCCAGCTCCAACAACAATAACATCATACAGATTTTTCATAATAACACCAAGAATTATATTATCCTCTGTAAAGTTTTCAATTATAAATTTACGAACACGTTCAGTGTATCGCATTATGGGTAGAGATAATATTATTCTTCTTTTGCACGTGGATGGGCGAATGAGTATATATTTGAAATCTCGGCCATATTGACTTTTGTGTACAGTTGTGTAGTGGACAATGATGAATGTCCCAGCAATTCTTGTAAACTGCGTAAATCGGCTCCGCCGGCCAACAGTGCCGTTGCAAATGTGTGTCGCAATGCGTGTGGTGTAACATAGTCAGGTAATTGCAGATACAGTCGCAGATTTTGAATAACTTTCTCGGCCATTCGCGATGACATAGGCAGTCCCCGTACACTTCGAAACACAGAGTCGTCTGATCCATTTCCAAAAGGCCGCATTTTGATATATTTATCAACAGCATCCCATACGGCGTCCAACACAGGAATCAGTCGTTCTTTGTTCCCTTTGCCCACAATTCGCAACACGCTTGGTCTGTCCTGGATATCGCAGTTTTTTATGCTTAACGCTTCGGATATTCGCAGTCCACATCCAAACAGCACCATCACCAAAGCCCAATCGCGAGCTGCAATCCATGGTTCACCATTGTCAATTACGCGAATTGCATCATGCATACTTTCTACATCACTGGCCTCTATTGCTTTGGATAATTTGCGTGGAACACGTGGCGAAGAAATCAACCCAATAGCATCGTTTTTTATGCCATATTTTTGCCCCAGGAATTTATAGAGTCCCCGCACAGACGATAATGCACGTGCCGTAGATTTATGTGACAATCCACGTTTTTGCCTGTCCGCCAAAAAAGACCGAAATGCGATAGTGTCAACATTTTCCATGTCGCGGGGCAGGGGTGACATGCCATTAAACTTTTCCAGAAAATCCAGGAAATCAGAAATATCTGCCTGATATGCTGTGGCGGTATGTTCGGAATAGTTTTTCACGACAGTCAGATATTCAATAAAATCCGCCACAACATCATTCATAGTCCAGCCTTATTTAATATCAAACACCGCATGTACAGAAACATTAACTTCGGTATCTTTTGCGACAATTGTACCGCTGGCCATATCAAAAGATTCTGTTGCCGCTGCTGACACTAACTTTGTTCGCATCAGATTTGCGACTGGCATAACTGCATTGGCTGTATTTGTATCGTATGACACAGAGATCATTTTCCCTGCCTGTTTATTATCGCCTGCGGCCAGTGCATTTGCACGCACACGTGCGTTTTCTACTGCCACTCCCAGGCACTTTTCCATAATGGGTTGCAGTTTTTCTGGACTGGAATACATACGCAGATTTTCTGAATATACGTTTTTCATACCTGCGAACTGTCCCAGTATTTTTTCTATTTGTTCGATACTGTTGGCAGACACTTCGATTGCGATAGTTGTTTCAATTCCCAGTGTAATAGATTTTTGTTCATCGCGATTCCATTCAGTTTTTTCGTACGAATTGAATTGAGTCGTCTGCATTTCCACTGGCTGATTTTTCAAAAAGTCTGTAATTTTTGCAATTTGTTCTGTTGCAGACTTAACAGATTCTACTGCTGTTGGTGCCACTGTTGACACCCGCAAAGTTATTGCTGTTTTATCTTTTGGTGCGGTTGTCAGGCATTCACCACTGACACTGATTATACGTGGTTCGCTGCGTTTTTCGATTGCACCAAACATCAACGCCAAAACGGCGGCGGTCCCTATAACACTGCCCATCCAAATAAAAGTCTTTTTCATTTTTACTCTCTCCCTTGGTTATTTAACCCAGCATAGCTTTTTTTACGCGTTGCATTGTTTTGGTTGCGACCTGGCGTGCCAAATTGGCTCCATTTTCCAGAATCACGTCCAGTTCAGCTGTATTTGCCATCAGTCGTTCATATTCTGCCCGTGGTTCGGCCAATACAGCATTCATTTTTTCAAACAGCATTGTTTTTGCAGTACCATATCCCATACCGCCTTGGCGGAACATTTCTGCAAACTGTTTTGTTTCAGATTCTGTTGCAAAATGCTTGTACAGATGAAAGATAGTAGATTCATCTGGATTTTTTGGTTCTTCTGGCAATTTTGAATCTGTAATAATCCGCATAACTTTCTTTTTCAGTTCTTTTTCTGGTGCAAACAGTGCTATTGTATTATCGTATGATTTACTCATTTTACGTCCATCCAACCCTGGTATCAAACCCGTATCCTGACCGATAACAGGTTCGGGCAATTTGAATGTGTTGCCGTATGTATGGTTAAAGTATCCTGCAATATCGCGTGCGAATTCCACATGTTGTTTTTGGTCTGCACCAACAGGTACAATATCTGCATTATACAGCAATATATCTGCGGTCATTAAAACAGGATATGTGTACAGTCCCATGTTTATACCTGAGTCAACATCTGCACCTGCTGCTATATTTTTATCCATTGCCGCCTTGTACGAGTGTGCACGATTCATCAGTCCCTTTGGTGTGATGTTCATCAGCATGGTATTCAACTGATATATTTCATTGACATCAGATTGTCGGAACAAGATTGTGTTATTTATATCCAGTCCCAACGCAATCATCAGTGCTGCGATTTCATACGTATGCTGTTTAATTTGTTTTGCATCATGAACAGTGTTTAACGCATGCAGATCAGCGATAAACATAAACGTTTTATGTGTTTTTGACTGTTCTATCAGTGGTTTTAATGCACCGATAAAGTTGCCTAAATGTGGCATCCCAGTTGGTTTAATTCCCGTCAGAACGACTTTATCTGTATTTGACATAATAAATACCTTTTTATTTTCTTGATTTGATTCTAGTAATTTTATTTATAAAATGAAAGCCCATTTTTTTTATATGCCGCGGGCAGGGCATAACAAACACAATGGCGTTATGCACGCCAGCAACTATTACAGTCAAAGATAAAAACAAACTTACTCATAATGATTATTATACAACACGACAAGCAAGAAATCAAATAAAAAGCCCCAAAAACGGGGCTTTGTCATTATTTTTGCACAAAGTGCACACTGTATTGCGGTTTTTTGTCCGCCCCCAGTGCTGCCCGCACAACCTTGTTCGAAGCGATTTGAACTGCCCGCACCAGATTGTTTCTATCTTTGCGTTCGGCCTTGCTCAGTTCATCGATTGCCTTGGTTATTTCGATTTGAATTTGTCGTTTCATGAACCCTGTTGTATCTGTTTCAAAGATACCCGCACTGGATACCTCTGGGACCCCTTTCAGGAAACCGCGTTTATCGACTGGCAACGTAACAAAGACAGCACCATTTGATGCGATTTTTTTACGGTTTTTATATACCTGATCATTTGCACTGCGTTCTGTCTCGCCTTCCATAACGACATAATTTGTATCTATGGTTTCGGCGACATATGGTTCGGCCCCATCGGCAAATGCAATCATTTCTCCGTTGTGAACGACCATCATATGCTTTGCACCGCCACGTTCCATTGCCATTTTACCGTTCAGCATTTCGTTTATATAGTCGCCATGCATTGGCACAGACACCTGTGGGTGCACCATATCATAGAACTTTTCCAGTTCTGGTCTTCCTGCATGACCGCTGGCGTGCAGATTATCGGTATCGAATATAGTGTGTGTTTTCACGCCCATACGTGCCAATTTGTTATACAGATATGAAACATCTTGTTCGCGTCCTGGAATGATAATTGCACTGAATACAACTGTGTCTGTCGGCATCAGTTTTAATTCTTTTACCTGACCGTGGCACAGACGTGTCAGCATGGCAAACTTTTCTCCCTGGGACCCGGTCAGGAATATTGCCTGTTTTTCCGATGGCAGGTCTTTTATTTCGCTGTGCAGATAGACATCATCTTTGTCCAGATATCCAAACTTAATCCCCATTTCACGGAATTCTGGCAAACCCACGTATGGGACAGGATTTGGATTGCTGCGTTCTTTGATTGCGGCGATTCTGCCTGCGGCACGTGCTGCCTGTGCGAACATTTTCATACGTGCCAGACTGCGTGAATAACCTGTTACCAGAACGCGTCCTGGTGCATTTTTCATAATTTCTGTCAGCGTATCACGCACCTGTGTTTCTGTTGTTTGTTTTGTCTGACGGGAAGAATTTGTAGAATCACACATGCACGCCAGCAATTTTGGATCGGAACCAATTTCTGCCAACCGTGCAAAGTCAGTTGTTGCTTCGATCGGGTTGTCATCATTAAATGTCCAGTCGCCTGTATGCAGAATTTTTCCTGCACCTGTTTTAATGATTAACATTTGTGCTTCTGGGACGCTGTGTGTGACGTGGAATGTTTCGACTGAAAACGGTGCGATATCCAGTGTTGCACCATTATGGTCAAATTCCACAATGTCTTTGTATGGGTCAAAGTCCATTTCAATCCCTGTAAACGTACGGCGTAAGATTTCCGCTGGAAAACGCGTACAGTAAATAGGTTTTCTGAACTTTGGCCAGATGTATTTTAATGCACCGATATGGTCTTCGTGGCCGTGTGTAATAACAAATCCGACTACATCTTTTTTGCGTTTTTCCAGCCATGCAGTATCACAGTATTGCACATCACCGGCACCGATTTCTTCTTCCAGGAATCCCAGACCGCAATCAACAATCAAATATTTACCTTTGTATTTATACAGGTACATATTCTGACCAATATGTTCCAGTCCGCCCAACGCCATGAAATAAACCTTATCATCATTGGCATCTGTTTCGTGTTTATTCATGCCTTTGATTGGCTTTGGTGTTTTTGGTTCAGCACCTTTTTTGGGTGCAGTCTTTTTTTCTTTAACTTTTACCATATATAATCCTTTTCTTATGGTTAAACATTTGCACAACCACACAATTCATTACAGATAAAGAAAGATTTCTTTATACACAGTGAATCTGTGGTCATGCGACCTTGTTGTAATACCCTATGGTATTTTATTATCAAAAATAAAGACACAGGGATAAAATCCACATTATGCACACGACTGTACATAATCATTCTCTCGGGTTTTACAACATATATAATAGTTCAATTTTATCTAAAATCAAGTGAATAAAGCAGTTTGATGATAAACACTAACGAATATAAAATCCCCCTCGTGGGGTGGGGGGATTACCATGGCATATACCCTGTATTACATGTACGAATACATTTTTTATCCTTTTCGCTCCAGAACTGAGTTCCTGTTTCATCATCAGCCTCGGTTATAGTTGGGCAGATAAATTCGCACTCGTTATTGGTCAAAGTGTATTTCTGTCCCTGATACATACAGGCAGCAATTTCGCATTCTTGGACATAACTGCTGACTGCCAAATCACCATTTGCGGCATACATGTTGTTGCAGCGTCCACACTGTGTCCAATTTTCATTGGTCATATATCGGTCATTTGTATATCCTGGGTCGCAGTGTGTTGCAACACATTCGCCCCATACGCCATCTAAATGATTCCATTCACGAACACCGATTCCGTGTTCCAGTTCGCACATCTGAGTGTCGGCCTGGCATGCATTTGCCAACAAGTGGTATCCATCTTCGCATTTGGTAACCAAACACTCTTCATATGCGTTTTTCAGGTTGTTCCACTTTTGTGTTGCGGCGATTGCATTTGGTGCCTCACACACAACCACATCTTCTTCGCAGAACTGACCGTTCGGATGATATCCGTTTTCGCACGATTCCACAACACAGTTCCCATTTGTTTTATAAGATATTGCGTGTTCACGTGCACATGGCATACATATATTATCTATCAGCTCAAAGTTAAAGTTGCATGATGTTTCAATACAGATGTCACCGTTGATTTCGCACGGATTTCCAGAATCTGACAGCCCATCGTATTCGCATATGTTTGGATATATTGCTGTTTCTGTTCTTGGGATTGCAGTACCGTTTTTCAACTTATACGGTTCGCACTTTGCGAAACAGTCATCTATACTGTCCGAACCAGATTGCGACCAGGGGTGCATGTCATCGGTCAATGTTGCACATGACACAGGCTTTGCATCATCTGGTGTGCAGATAAATCCCTCGGGACACAGCACACATTGCCCACTGCTTAACGTGTATCCCGCCTTGCACGATATAATTTCGCATGTATCGGCTGCACTGTAATAATCACGTCCAGTCATTGCAAAGGCATTTGTTGCCAATGGACAATCGCGATAGCATCTTCCTGCATCATCAGTTCCTGTATCTGATTTTGTATAAACATCATCTGTGGCCGCCGAGCATGTTTCCTGGGTTCCGTTTGCACACACATAATTTTCAGGACATGTTATACATGTATTTCCAACCTGTGAAAAACCTTGGCCGCATTCTGTCACCATACATGTTGTACAGTTTGCTGTATATGCAGATTCTTCTTCGTTGTAATTACATGTGTTTTCACCACGTCCATTTACAACCAAACACAATAACTTCTCCTTAAAACACGCAGATACATCTCCACTGG
>JAFYXG010000007.1 GCA_017546265.1 Alphaproteobacteria bacterium | reverse complement strand
TTTGCTATGGCAGTTTGGTATCGGGTTCTGGAACGGGTCTGAACGTTAACTATAACGGCACAACGTACCACGCAGTTGAGTAAGGGAACAAACGTTCCCCCAATCAACTGGGTGGCTGGGTTATATTATGTATGTCGTACATCCCACTTTCCGCCGACATACATCTTGGCCCAGCCCCCCAGTTGATGGATAAAGCAAAAAAACACCCGCCAATCGGCGGGGTGTTTTTTGGGTTTGTTGTCCATTAGAATGGAATGTCGTCACCAATGTCTGCAACCGAGATTTCTTCGCGGGGGGCAGATGAGGGGGTGGATGATGTCATGTATTCGCCGCCACCGTCAATAGATTTTTGGCCGCCCAAGATTACCATTTGACCGCCGAATGGGTTTAATACAACCTCGGTCGTGTACACGTCAACACCTTGTTGATTTTGCCATTTGCGTGTGCGAAGGGAACCTTCTAAATATAATTTGGTGCCTTTTTGTAACATGCGTTCAGCAACCTCGACCAAACTGGGGTTAAAGATTACTACGCGATGCCATTCGGTTTGATCTTTGAACTCGCCAGTTGATTTGTCACGCCAGCGGTCGGATGTTGCCAATGAAAAACTAACAACCTTTTGCCCGCTGTTCATTGTGCGAACCTGGGGTTCTTGGCCAATGTTCCCAACCAATATCACTTTGTTTATACTGCCTGCCATTGTTCACTTCCTTTGTTTTGTTTCGTATGTTTCATTTGACCAGTATTAACCCAAAATTGCAAGTGTTTTTTGTTGATGGTGATATTTTCATAAAAAACATATCTAAGGAGTTTTATATGGTTTACGGTTATGTTAGGGTATCAACAGACCATCAAAATACAGAAAACCAACGGTTCGAAATTAAAAAGTTCGCAGAAAAGCAAGACCTGGTAATTGACCAATGGATTGAAGAAACAATTTCTTCAACCAAGGATTTGAGTAAAAGAAAATTGGGGAAGTTGCTTAAAAAGGTTCAGGCAAATGATTTAATTATTGCGTCTGAATTGTCCAGATTGGGACGAAACCTGTTGCAGGTGATGAGTATTTTACATCACTGTATGGATGTAGGGGTCAGAATTTGGACAATAAAAGATAATTATCGACTGGGGGCAGATATCACGTCCAAAGTGCTGGCGTTTGCGTTTGGGCTGTCTGCGGAAATTGAACGAAACCTGATTTCACAACGTACCAAAGAGGCACTGGCACGATTAAAGGCCGAAGGAAAAAATATAGGACGTGCCAAGGGAGCAAAAAGTGCCAGAAAACTGGCCGGACAAGATGAGTATATAATACGGAAACTGCAAGACGGGTGGTCGAAAAACAAAATTGCACGCAAACTGCATTGTCATCGCGATACGTTGACCAAGTTTATTATCCTTAGGGGTATCGATATGATTATCCAGGAAGTGAATTAGAACTGCAATTTTGTCTTGGCCAACATATAAATTTCGTCTGTACCGTAGGGATTATCTACAAAGCCCGCAGTCATGAATTTATATGATGCACTGAATTCAACTGATGGACGTGATGCCAAGTCGATTGTTTGGCGTGCAAATGTGTAATCACCATTAATGCTGCGGCCAGTCGGGATGTTTAGGTGCATGTTGCCGTTAATAATTGTGTCAGGGGTACCAACACTGAAACTGAAATCGCCGTATTTTGCACCGATTTTTGCGGATGCAGTGTAGATGTTGCTGAAACCAGATACCATGGATTCGGCTGCTGCACGTGGGTTGGTTGTTCCCAGTGTAGTGTGATAGAATAATTCGGTGTTGCCAATTTGGATACTGTCTTGAAAACCTATATAACTGATTATGTTGTCTGAATCTGTTTCCAAAAAGCCCTGAGACATGAACATGTCTGTCGATTTAAAACCGATTTCAATGTTGCCAATGCGGACCGTGTTGTTGGAATCTGCACGCAGACGTTCAAAGCCCAAACCGCGATTCTGTACGGAGATGTTGTCGTTCAGATTGGTTTCAAATGCACGGCCAAAACTGTCTATGAACGAGAATTTTATGTCGCTGGATTTGATTTTGTGACCAATTGTCCCGGCTATGCGTGCGGTTGATAAGGATACTGTTTGACCGTCTGATAATGGTACCAGAGTTGCACCAACAGGACGGGTAGCACGTTCCAAGTCCAGCATACCGTGTCCATAGATTTCGTCTACACCCTCAATACCTAAATCACGGGCCGTTGCAAATAATACACCTGTGATTTCTGATGATTTCATGTATGGAAATGCTTCTCGCAGTACGGCAATCGCTGCAGATATAATTGGGGCCGCAAAGCTGGTGCCTTCTAAAACAGTTTCTGTTTTCGGTGATGTTAAATTTGTGCCAGGGGCTGTGATGCAGAATTCTTTGGTTGCACCACAGGCATTACTGAAATCTGCCAGGCCGTTGGTTTCGTTGTCCCATGCGACAACGTTTACAAAGTTGCCCTGTAATTCTGGTACATATAATGGCATGGCTGATAAAAAGCTGGATTCGTTTTGATAGTCGTTGCCCGCCGCCCATACAAATATAGCATCATTGTCTGCAACTGCGTTGGTCAGTGCGTTTACAAAGTTTTTGTGGGTCATATTTTCTAACTGGCTGCGTGTGCTGATATAGTTGGCATAATAGCGACCTGATGACCAACTGGCATTGTAAATGTTAGTGCCCACCGCATTTGCTGCGTTGATAACGTCTCCAATTTCAGCAAAGGTTTTAAAGTTTTCGTTGCGGTCTGATACCTGGTATGAAACGATGTTTGCGTTTGGTGCAATTGGACCGCCTGCCAAATATGCAACGTTACCGCCGTGGAATGTGTTTTTGCCAGAATCTAGGACAGCGATGGTAGAGCCCGCACCCGTAAATCCGCGTGCCAGGGAATAGCCCGCACGGATTTCATTGTAATGGTCAAAATTTCGAATATATTCACTGGTCGAGGTGGCCGCCGCCAGGCGGATGCTGTCTATGTCATTACCAACGTTATTGTATAAGGACAGGGTAGGATGCGAATAAACTGTTGCTGTGTTGCGTTTAGATGTTGTCGCATATGTTGTGCTAGATGAATCATCATCGCTGCTAGATGATAAACCAAAGAGGGCAATTGCACCGCCGACCAATGCAGCCGCACCAGATGCAACAGCAACCGTACCACCAAACGAAAAGCCCGAGTTAGATTCTGCCACAGTCGAGCATTTGTCCGGGTTATAACGGCGGTACATTTCATTGTCACAGTTGTTTGCAACAGCAGAACCACTGGCAATTACACCACATAAGAAAGCACTAAAGATCTTTTTTACCTTTTTCATGCAACCTCCATTTCCTGTGAGCCCCAACTCACACACTATTATTATAGTACAAAGTTGTGTCTTTGTCAATGGTGGTTGGGTGTTTATACATGCAGAAAAATGATGCTTTTTTTATATTTTTACTTGATTTTTTATGGGTGATTGGGTATTATCGGGCTACGCACGTTGTGCGAAGAACACAGCCACTGTGCAAAATTTGTGTCCAAATTACTGAATTTGGGTGTCGCAGGTGGTGAGGATAATAACACAAAAAAAGGATAAAATCATGGCTTTGCCAACTTTTACAATGAAACAGTTGATGGAAGCAGGTGTTCATTTCGGACATCATACCCGCCGCTGGAATCCGTTGATGACACCATATGTTTATGGCGTAAAAGACAAAATTCACATTATTAACTTGAATAAAACTGCACCTTTGTTACACCGTTCTTTGGTCGCGTTGGAAGCAATCGCAGCCGCAGGTGGTAAGGTTTTGTTCGTTGCAACAAAGCATCAGGCAAAAGATATTGTTAAAGATGCTGCAGAACGTTGTGGGCAGTACTATGTTAATAATCGCTGGTTGGGTGGTATGTTGACAAACTGGTCAACGGTTTCTCAGTCTATCCGCCGCTTGAAAAAGATGGAAGCAGATGTTGAAAATGCCGACAAATTGGGATTGACCAAAAAAGAAGTCGGTGTTATGACAAAAGAAATTGAAAAACTGCGTGATATCTTTGGTGGTATCTTGGATATGCATGGCGTTCCTCAGGCGATGGTCGTTATTGACGTGCCTCGTGAAATGAATGCAGTGCGTGAAGCGAAAAATCTGGATATCCCAACAATTGCAATTTGCGATACAAACGCAAATCCAGAAATGGTTGATTATCCAGTCCCAGGTAATGATGACGCAGCTCGTGCAACGCAGTTGTACTGTGATTTGTTCGTAGATGCAATCTTGTCTGGTATTGAAAAACGCCTGGGCGGTGCAGCCGGTAAAAAGGTTGAGTCCGATATGCGGGCAGATGCCGCTGATGAATTAGAAGACGAAATTAAGGAAAAAGAAGCCAAAATTAAGTCTAAAACATCAGAAGCACGTGCAGAACGCCGTGGCAAATTGGCAGAAAAAGCAGATAAATAATATCTGAAAAACTGATTGTAAAAAAACGTGTGTGGGGGAAGTCTTGCCCCCGCACATACAAGAATTCTTTAATTATGGGAGATTAAACAATGGCAGAAATTACAGCAAAACTGATTCAGGAACTGCGTGAAAAAACATCAGCAGGTATGATGGATTGTAAAAAAGCCCTGGTCGAAAATGATGGTGATATTCAGGCCGCTGCCGACTGGTTGCGTCAAAAGGGTATTGTAAAGGCCGCGTCCAAGGCTGGACGTGTTGCTGCATCTGGTTTGGTCACAGTTGTTAAGTGCGATAATATGGGCTGTGTTGTTGAATTAAATGCAGAAACAGACTTTGTTGCCAAAAACGAAAAATTCCAAAAGTTGGTCGCAGATGTCGCTGCAAAAGCCGCTGAATTAAAAGGCGATTTTGATGCGACCCTGAATGCAGTAAAAGATGATATCGCAGCAACTATTTCCACTATTGGTGAAAATATGAATCTGCGTCGTATCGCCAAAGTAGAAGGTGATAAAATCTTTACATATATTCATAATGCACTGGTTCCAGGTATGGGACAGATTGGGGTTGTGGTCGCAATCAACGGAACAGATGAAAAAATCGATGAAATCGGTTCGAAAATTGCTATGCACATCGCGGCAAATAAACCTGAATTTATGGCCGTGGCGGACGTTGACCCGGTTGCTGTTGAACGCGAAAAGAAAGTGTTTATCGAATCGGGGGCAACCGCAGGTAAACCTGAAAATATTGTTGAAAAAATGGTCGAAGGTCGTATTAAAAAGTACTATGGTGAATCTGTACTGGAAGAACAGCCATTCGTTATGGACCCATCCAAGACAGTAAAAGACGTTGTCGCCGAAGCAAATGGTAAATTGTCCGGCTTTGCGTTCTTTGTACTGGGTGAAGGTATCGAAAAACGTGAAGACAATTTGGCAGATGAAGTTGCCAAAATGTTGGGCTAGGATAAGAAATAACCGCCCAATCGGGCGGTTTTGTTTATGTTGGGGTATGTAATGGATAAATATTACGTAGACAGTATTGTCAAAATGAATAAACAGGAATGGATAAACCTGGAACGGCGTAGTGAAACAAAGCGTCTTGATTCGTTCTTGCCTTCTGCTATGCCAAAAGTCGGGGATGTGGTTAAGGTTTTTCGAAGCCGGGACACTGGACTTGATTTGGCATATTCTTATACACTGGATGGTAAGCAATATGTCGAACTGACGTATACCCCATTGTCAAATGCTTCAATAAATGCGTTTTATGATAAGTGTACTTTCTGGGATGCGTTTTTGCTAAATCGCGATATAAAACGTGTTTTGAAGCAGCGTGAGATTAAACCAACGTGGAACAAGGCAAATAATTTGCGTATGTTTTTACGTGACCCGTTTTATCCATATAAAACACGATAAGAAAAATCCCATCATCCGATGGGATTATTTTTGTTTGGAATTAAAATTCGCTTTCTGGTGGATTTGTTCCAAAATTTGTTTGTTTTTGTGCATTTGTCTTAAACTGTTCAGCAATTTATGGTATTGGCGAGCAGTTGAAAAATTCAGTATTCCCGCAGCAATGTTTATACCTGCAACAATTTCCTGGATTTGTGCATGGGTTGTATGGCCAGATTCGATATTTTTGCATGCTGCTAGAAATAATACTATGACGGCCGAACTGCACATTGTGCCAATTAAAAAGCATGTGTTGCGGTTGTTTTTGGTGCGTTCTATGCTGTGTTCCAAATTGTTCATTTTTTTCCTTTTGTTGTGTATTTGTATTGTATGTTTTTTTATTTGTCAATAAAAAATGTGTTTATTTCCGTGGTGAAAAGTGCTAGGGTCTTATAACATGAGAAAGGAAATACCTGATTTTAGTATTGAGCATGAGTCTGGTTGGGATATTGTTGCTGGCGTGGACGAGGCCGGACGTGGGCCGTTGTGTGGACCGGTTGTTGCTGCTGCGGTAATTTTCCCAAATCGTGATATTGAAATACCGGTGCTGATACGTGATTCTAAGCAGATGACCCAAAAACAGCGAGCTGCTGCCTTTCAGTGGATTTGTGATAATACAATCTGGGCAACAGGACAATGTAGCCCCGCCGAGATAGATGAATTGAATATTTTGTGGGCATCTATGCTGGCAATGCGGCGTGCGGTTGAAAATTTGTGGTGTGTGCCACAGTTTTGTTTGGTTGACGGGAACAGATTGCCGACCGATTTGGTGGGGCGGGCGGTCATCAAGGGTGATGCAAAATCACTGTCAATTGCGGCTGCGTCCATTGTGGCCAAAGAAACGCGTGATAAAATTATGACGGAACTGGCCATGCAATTTCCACACTATGGGTGGGATAAAAATGCTGGATACCCAACAGCCGCACATTTGACTGCTATAGATAAATTTGGGGTGAATGAGCACTTTCGTAAAAGTTTTGGTCCAATTAAACAAAGGATGAAAAATGAAACTGAGAACAATTGAAAATCTGGATTTACGGGGACGGTTTGTTTTACTGCGTGATGATTTTAATGTGCAAATTGTTGATGGTAAAATTACTGATCCGTTTCGTATCGAACAAAGTATGCCGACAATAAATATGCTGCGTAATATGGGAGCACGTGTAGTAATTGTTGCACATCGCGGACGGCCCAAGGGGGTGAGAAATATGGATTATACATTGAAACCAATCGCGGATTTTATGGGAATACCGTTGATTCCAGATTGCTTGGACAAGGATTTCATGTCAGATATGTATGATGGTGATGTGGTTTTGCTGGAAAATGTCCGTTTTTATCCAGGCGAAGAAAAGAATGATCCTGCATTCGCAGCGAATTTAGCACGTGGGTATGATATCTTTGTGAACGATGCGTTTGCTGTGTCGCACAGGGCACATGCCAGTACGGTTGGTGTCGCAGAAATATTGCCATCTTATGCGGGGCGATTGTTGGCAGATGAAATAGAGAATCTGACAAATGTTATGGAAAATCCCCAGCGTCCGCTGCTGTCCATTGTGGCGGGCAGCAAGGTTTCAACAAAAATCGGTGTGCTGAAAGCATTGGCAAAATTATCAGATACGTTGATTATTGGTGGTGCATTGGGGACAACGTTTAACTTTGCAACGGGGGGGCGGGTTGGTAATTCCCTGTATGAAGCAGATCAAAAAGATACTGCCCTGGAAATATTGGATTTCGCAGAAAAAAATAACTGTCGGGTGCTGTTGCCGTTGGATAAGGGGGTGGCCAAGGTTTTTGAACGTGATGCTGTGCGTGTGAACAAGGACTTTACAGAAATCGAAGATGATGACGTTATTATAGATGCGGGTGAAATGACCATTCAACGCGATGTGGCGGAAATATGCAAGGCTAAAACAGTTATCTGGAACGGGACCGTTGGTATGGCGGAATGGATGCCAACATGGTCGTATGGGTCATTTGCGTTGGCAAATGCAATCGCAGAACAAACACGAAATGGTAAACTGGTCAGTGTTGTTGGTGGAGGAGATACAGTTGCCGCACTGGAGGCATGCGGGGTCAAAGATGATGTTACCTATGTGTCAACAGGGGGTGGGGCATTCCTGGAGTTTATAGAAGGACGTATATTGCCTGGAATCGCAATACTGGAAAATAAATAGTCGTTCCCGCCAGTTGGCGGGGATTTTTTCAGAAATTTTTTGTTGGATACCTTGCATGGTATTGAAAACCGTGCTATTATTTTTTGCGACAAAGGATTTTTATATGCAAAATGAATTACTAAGGGAATTACAGGCACGCGGTTTTATAAATCAGACATCTAATTTGGATGGGTTGAATGATGCGTTAAACACAGGAAAAATTACCGCATATTTGGGCTCAGACCCAACGGCAGACTCTTTGCATGTGGGGCACTTGGTGCCGGTGATGATGATGCGCTGGTTGCAAAAATATGGACACAGACCAATTGCGTTGGTGGGGGGGGCGACAGGACGTATCGGTGACCCGTCTGGTCGTGACAGTGGACGACCAATGATGACCGAAGAAACGTTGGCAAAAAATGTCGCTGGATTGAAAAAGTCTTTTTCAAAGTTCTTTAGATTTGGTGATGGCCAATCAGATGCTATTATGGTCGATAATTATGACTGGATGAAAAATTACAGCCATCTGGATTTTTTGCGTGATTTTGGAACTGATTTCACCGTGCCGCGTATGTTGTCGATGGATTCAGTAAAACGTAGATTGGACAATGGTATGACGTTTTTGGAATTTAACTATATGACGTTTCAGGCCGTAGACTTTTTAACACTGTATCGTGAACATAATTGTATTTTACAGACCTGTGGTGCAGACCAGTGGGGAAACGCCATTATGGGCATCGAGTTAATTCGTAAAAAACTGGGCAAGGAAGCGTTCGTTTTGTCGACTTCGTTAATCACTGATGCAAATGGTAATAAAATTGGTAAATCGGCTGGTAATGCTGTTTGGGTTAATGAAGATAAAACCAGTCCGTATGAATATTATCAGTATTTCCGTAATATATCAGATGATTTAGTGGAAAAGTTCCTGAAAATATTTACAGAAATCCCATTGGTTGAAATTGAACGGTTGGCCGCAGCCCAGGGGGCGGAATTAAATGCCGCGAAAAAGGTTTTGGCGTTTGCAGCAACCGAAATTGCACATGGACATGATGCCGCCGTTCAGGCTGAGGAAACCGCAAATGCGTTGTTCGGGGGTGGGGCAAATCTGGAAAATATGCCAACCATTGAAATTGAAATGAATTCCGATATGGGGGTATTGGATTTTCTGGTCGCAACAAAGTTGTTCCCGTCAAAGTCCGAGGCCAGACGTATGGTGGAACAGGGTGGTATTCAAATCGATGGTAATAAAATAACTGACCCAAGGTTCGTTGTTGGGGTGGCCGATCAGTTTATGGTGCAAAAAGGTAAAAAAACTTTCTTGAAAGTGATTAAAAAATAATGAAGAAAATAATAACCGTAGTTTCTTTGTTATTTGTCTGCACGGGGCCTGTGTTCGGAGCCAGCGAGTTGTCTAGGATAAATGCACAAATTAAACAAACTGAACAGCAGAATAAAAAACTGGAACAACAGGTCAAAACATCTGATCGCGAAGTGTCTAAAACAAAAAAGCAGCTGGTGCAGGCTGCGGACAAGGTTAGTGAACTGGAAGATCAACGTGCAGCAATGGCAAAAAAGATTTCTGAATTGGATTCGCAACGCGATAAAATTGCCCGGGATATGGAAAAAAATAGGGGGCGTATCGCAGATGCAACCGCCAGTATATTGTTTGTTGCGTCTAATCCCAGTTTTGACAGTGGTGATATGCGTGAATATGTGCTGACTGCGTCTGTGTTGTCCGGAATGGCAGATATGCTGGATGCAGAAATTCAGCGTGCAGGTGAACAGGTTCGTGAACTGGGAAAAATTCGAGATAAACGAGCCATTGAAAAGGAAAAATTGGACAGAACTGCACAAAAATATGCCAAGGAAAAAAAGCAACTGGATAAATTGTTGCGAACACGCAGTGCACAAAATGAAAAGTTAAAAAGTCAACATTCCGCACTGAAAAAAAAGTTGCGGGATTTATCAGAACGGGCAAAAAGTATTTCTGAATTGTCCGCAGGTGTCGGAAGTTCGCAGATGTCAGGTGATGCCAAGTTTTCAAAGCGTAAGTTAAATTTGCCCGTCAAGGGACGTGTGGTTGTAAAGTTTGGGGATAAGACTGCCCTGGGGTTAAAGTCCGATGGATGGCGTGTGCGTACGCGTGGAGATGCGTTGGTTATGGCACCCGCTGATGGGGTGGTAAAGTTTGCAGATAATTTCCGTGGATTTGGCAAAGTAGTCATTATGTCGCACAAAAATGGATATAATACGGTTATGACAAATCTGGGGAATATAGATGTTATGCTGGAACAAGAGGTATTGGCCGGTGAACCAATTGGGCGGATGAATCCAGATAAACCAGAAATGTATCTGGAGGTGCGGCGTGGCAATAGTGCCGTTGATCCCGCACGGTTGTTCAAAGAAGAATAAAAAAACACCCTTGTTGGGTGTTTTTTACTTGGTTGATGCCCGAAATGCCTGTTCCACATAATCGATTTTTGCCAATTGTTCGCGAATAAATGCAACCTTGGCCGTGTTGTTGTCGATGCTTTTCTGGTTCTTTGGATTTAAACGCAGGTCATCGGATGCTTTGATTATACGCCGCAACAGTGCAATTAAAATTCTGTATTTCATAATGTTTCGCAGATTTGGATTGCGGGGGCCTGGTATGTTGTACATGTCTTTGTTGTGCATTTGAGCATAGGCTTCGTAAACAGGGGCCCAGATGTCCAACTCGATTTGCAATGGGCCAAAAATGTCGCGATAAATGAAATTATAGTTCGCCTCGGCAAAGTCTATAAATGACAGGGTGCTGGTTAATGGATCGTATAACACGTTGCCCGAGTTTAAATCTCCGTGTGACCAGGCCAAACGTGTTTCGTATTCAAATGTGCCAATGGCATCGCGAATGCGACCCAAATTCTGGGTTTCGGTCAGTGTAAACCATTTATCCATTTTATTGTTAACAAAGTTATCCAGACGTTTGAATTTCAAATCTTCGGATATTTTGTGATTAATGATTTCTCCAATTGGACGCGATTCGTTCATATCCACCAAAAATGCTGCGATGCCGTCTATGATTTCATAGCGTTGGCGACGTGATACGTTGCGAAATAGTTCTGCAGTCAGATGTTCGCCAGGGGCACGCTCTTCTAGTAATTGGTATTCGTCATCTTTGATGTACAACATGCGGGGGATGTTATAACGCGGATTACCAATGGCATAGATGCGGTCAATTGCTTCTTTGGTCTGGTGTTGTTTGGCCAGCCATGCATCGCGTGCTGCATCGCCAAATGTTGGTAGGGGACGTTTCATAACAAAACCAGGACCAAAGTCCGCGATATAGGTCTCGCGGCCGTGAATAAGTGGTTTTGTGATAACTTTTGATGATGATGGCATAATGTATATTTTCCTTTTTTATAGGGGATTATTCTATATTGTCTTGGAATCGTGTAGTTGCTTTAATATTGCGCGCTGTGTGCGTAATTGGCATTTGGACATATAGTCTGTATATTGGCGTTTGTTGCCGTTTGCACGGGCTGTCAATGACGCTATGTAATCTGTCTTGTCTCCGCGTTTGTTAAATGCAATCGGACGATACCCATTTTGTAACAGTACCCAGTTCATAATTAAACGGGCTGTGCGTTTGTTAAAGTCGTCAAATGGCTGTAACATTATTATTTCATAATGTACATCATAGGCCCGGGTCAATATGTCCCGTTTGGAATGATTTAAATTATAAACAATTTGACTTAATTCGTACTCGATAAAGTGATAGTCAGGTGCATGATAGTCCATGTCATTGACTGAAATACGTAATTTGCAATCCATAGTGCGAAATTTATAACCGTCTATGTTAGTGTCACGACACAGTATATGATGCAGGTTGCGTATCGCTTCGACAGATATTTCTTGGTCTATGTGTTCAACTATGTAATCATACGCAGTTGCAATATTGGACATGTTCGTTTCGTCTAAATGCTTTTTATGCACAGGTAAAAGTGCCTGTGGTTCTTCGTATGCAATCTGACGGCGTAACCAATTGAAATTGTTGATACGCTTTACCGTTGAAAAGTCATCAAAAGACGCATCTAGTTCGTTGCGTTTCTGTATAATTTGTTGTTTTACGGTTGTTTTTGGTTTCTTTGGTGACATGCCAATGTCCTTTGCTGTGTTGTTATAAATATAGCCCATAAAATAGATTTGTCAAGTTTTTGTTGCGTTTTTGCTTTTTTGGGAGTGCGGGGGAATTTTCGGGTTGAATGGTGGGGGAATTTTGGCTATCCTGGGCGGGAAATAACAGAAAGGGTTTGAATTATGTTTAAGTATATTTTGGTCTTAATTGCGTTGGTTATGCCATTTGTGGGAAAAGCCGCTGAAAAAAAGAAAAAGGACGAGCCAGTGGTTCACCTGACGGATGAACAAATTTACGAAGAATTAAAAAAATTGGCACTGGTGTTCGAAGTGGCTCGTGAAAACTTTGTGGAAGAGGCTGATGAAAAAAAGATGCTAGAGGCCGCTATGAATGGTATGTTGGCGGAATTGGACCCGCATTCGTCCTATTTGTCGGCTGATGATTTCAAAGAATTTAATGATAAATCTCATGGTGAATTCGGTGGACTGGGGATTCAAATCACCAGTGATAAAGGGGCCGTTCGTGTGATTTCCCCAATTGACGATACACCTGCAGATAAGGCGGGGATTAAGGCTGGGGACTATATCACGCATATAGATGGCGAGACTGTATTTGATTTAACCTTGAATCAGGCTGTGAAAAAGATGAAAGGGCGTCCAGGGACCAAGGTAAAATTGACAATCGTATCTGATGATGGCGAATCGCGTGAGTTGACATTAAAGCGTGCGATTATCAAGGTAAAATCTGTCAAATTTGATGACAAGGTTTTAGATGGTGCTGATAAAAATGATAAAGATGTACCACATGTCGGATATGTGCGTATCTCTGACTTTGGTGCAACAACCGCACGCGATTTGAAAGAGGCCATGGAAAAACTGGAAAAGAAAAATGTTGTTGGATACATTGTGGATGTGCGTAATAATCCAGGTGGTTATCTGACTGCGGCCATAGATGTTTCTGATGTGTTCCTGGATGGGGGGGAAATCGTTTCAACACGTGGCAAGGAAAAGACTGATATAGAACGGGTATTTGCCAAGCCGGGTGATATGGCAAATGGTAAACCTGTGGTTGTGCTGATTAACCATGGGTCGGCATCGGCGTCTGAGATCGTGGCCGGTGCATTGCAGGATAATGGACGTGGGCTGGTTATGGGGTCGCAATCGTTTGGCAAGGGCAGTGTACAACAGCAAAAACCACTGGGGGATGGGACCGCAATTCATATCACAATTGCACGGTACTATACCCCGTCCGGGCGTTCAATACAAAACGAAGGTATTACCCCAGATGTCGAGGTTCTGCATTCCAAGGTAGAGGTTCTGGAAAAACGTGAAAGTGCTTATTCCGAGGCGTCTTTTAAAAATTCGTTGAAAAATGATAAGTCTAAGAAAAAAGACAATAAAAAAAGGACAGGTAAATCAAATGATGATTCTGATGAAGAAACGCCATATGAAGAACTGACGGATGAAGAAAAAGATGCACTGGATTATCAGTTGCAACGGGCGATTGGCATGGTAATTGCAATGGATAAAATGCAGGGACGTGCTGATATGGCTGAAATAGAAGAACCGACTGATGAAGAAGCAAAATAAAAAAATGGGGCATTCGCCCCGTTTTTTATCGTGTGTGGATTTTGCCAAAGTCGTTGATGACCCAATCGCATAAACCGTATTTCAAACAATCGTTTGCGTTCAGGAAGCCCTGTTCGTTGGATTGTAATTTGCGTAAATGTGCCGCTGTCAGGTTGGTGTGCTGCAGGTACATGTTCCTTTTATTGGTGCTGTGTTCTTTGATTTGTTTGGCGGCCATGGTGATTTCGTCTTCTTTGCTGACCCCAAATGAATGATGACCAAAATGAACAAGGTGATATGCCTGGCTGTACATAATCCGAAAGCCAGGTGTACCAGTTATGGCCAATAAGCTGCCGCAGCTGTGGGCCTTGGATAGGACAGTTGTGCGAATAATGGCACCATTGAATTTCGCAATGCTCAATAATGTTGCAATAGAATCAAGTATGGCACCATCGCCACCATTCGAATTGATATAGACATCAATAATTGGATTGTCAATGTTTTCAATGTCATATGGTGATACAATGGGTTGATTAGATTGGTATATTGTTGTCTGGGGCATGACAGAAACCAAGTCGGACAAATTACCAATCAGTTCGTTGGATGTTTGTGATGAAAATTTATCCAAAATAAAAACCTTGTTTCCGGATACATAATTGCCAGATTTGCTGTCGTTTATGATTTTGCCTTGTGCCATTTTTATGTCCTGTTGTAATTAGTTTTTTTGTTATAATACAAAATGTGCAATTTGTCAATATTAAAGTTTGTAAAAAACTATTATTGCTCTTGCCTTGGGGGGGAATAAGGGCTATGATTTGGCAAAATATGTTAATTATAAAAATAAGTAAGGAAGTAAAAGTATGTCTAAGTTGATTGTTGATGGAAACTGGGCCGCCGCAGATGTTGCATACAGATGTGTCGATTTTGCCGCAATTTATCCAATTACCCCCAGTAGCACTATGGGGGAACTGGCCGATGAATGGTCTTTCCAGCACAAGAAAAATATTTGGGGAGCTCTGCCACAAATTATAGAAATGCAATCTGAGGCAGGGGCCGCAGGTGCTATGCATGGGGCATTGCAAATGGGCAGTTTGGCAACAACATTTACCGCTTCTCAGGGGTTGTTGTTGATGATTCCAAATATGTATAAGATTGCGGGGGAACAAACGCCGTTTGTTATGCATGTTGCGGCACGTGCGTTGGCAACACATGCTTTGTCAATCTTTGGCGACCACAGTGATGTTATGTCTGTGCGTTCAACTGGGTTTGCCATGCTGTCATCACATAATGTGCAACAGGCACATGATATGGCCGCAATTGCTCATGCTGCTACTATTCGAGCCCGGGTGCCGTTCTTGCATTTCTTTGATGGATTCAGAACCAGTCACGAAGAATCCAGATTGACCAGAATAGATGATGATGTGCTGCGGGAAATGATCCCAGAAAAGCTGGTGCTGGCAAATCGTGAACGTGGTATGTCCCCAGACAGACCAACAATTCGTGGTACTGCACAAAATCCAGATGTCTATTTCCAGGGACGCGAAGCCGCAAATCCGCTGTATCAGAAGACACCAGAAATCGTCCAAGATATGATGGATAAATTTGCAGAACTGACAGGACGTAGATATAACTTGGTGGACTATGTGGGTGATGAAAATGCAGAACATGTTATCGTTGCTATGGGCAGTGCAGTTGATACAATTGAAGAAACTTTGCCTCATTTGCCGGCGGGGTTGGGATTGGTCAAAGTTCATCTGTATCGTCCATTCCCAGTCGATGCGTTCCGGAACGTGTTGCCGCGGTCTGTGAAAAATATAGCGGTGCTGGATCGTACCAAAGAGCCTGGCAGTATCGGTGAACCTTTGTACCAGGATGTTAAATCTGTCGTTGGTGATGCGGCAAATGTTTTTGGTGGTCGTTATGGGTTGGGATCCAAAGAGTTTAAACCCCGTGATGTTAAGGCCATTTATGAAAATATGATGCGTGGGACGTTACATCATAACTTTACAGTTGGAATTGATGATGATTTGTGTGGGACTTCGTTGAAAACAGACCCTGCATTCGCGGTGGAAGACCCGAATTTTAAAACTGCTGTTTTGTACGGTATTGGCAGTGATGGTACAGTTGGGGCAGTTAAAAATATCGTTAAAATTGTTGGGGAAAACTCTGATTTGTATCCCCAGTCGTATGCAGTGTATGATTCCAAGAAATCAGGTGGGTTGACCGCTTCGCATATTCGTTTTTCTGATGCACCAATTAAAAGCCAGTATTTGGTCGAAGTTGCAGACTTTATCAGTGTTTCAAACTTTATGATTGCCCAACGTTTTGATGTTTTTCATGGTCTGCGGGCGGGCGGAACGGTTATGATTAACACGTCTTTGGAACCTGATGCGGCATTTGCCAATTTGCCACGTGATGTTCAAGAACATTTAATTCGAATTCGGGCAAATGTTTACTTCTTGGATGCAAATCGGGCAGCGGCAGAGTTGGGACTGGGAAATCGTATAAATACATTCATTATGTTGAATTTCTTTAATTTGACAAATGTTATAGCCCCTGCGTTGGCTGCACAAAGTGCCAAGGAGGCAATCGAAAAGACATATAAAAAGAAGGGTATGGATGTTGTTCAGGCAAACTGGGCTGCAGTCGATAAAGCTGCGGACTATTTGCAGAAATACAATCTGCCTTCGTCTGTATCGAACTTTGCACCAGATTTTGTGCCTGCAATGACACTGGATACGCCTGCGGAAATAGCAGGAACATTGGGTGAAATGGCTGCACAACGTGGTGATGCAATACCAGTTTCCAGATTCCGTGTTGATGGTGAATTTGGGGCAGGGCAGTATCCTGTTGGTACATCAAAGTATGAAAAACGTGCCATCTCGGATAAAGTTGCGGTTGTAGATATAGATAAATGTTTGCAGTGCGGAAAATGTTCTATGCTGTGTCCGCATGCCGTTATTCGTATCAAGGCTTTGACACAAGAACAGGTCGCAGATGCCCAGGCCAAAGGTATTCGTGTAGTGCCAATGAAAACACCTGAGTTGGGGCCAAATATGTACTTTACAATAAATATTTCGCCCGCTGATTGTACGGGGTGTGGTATTTGTGTGAAAAATTGTCCTGTGAATGCGTTGACTATGGTGCCAGCACGTGATGTTATGGCCGAAAATCAGGCAGTATTTAATGCCGCAGAAAAATTACCCGATATTGACCGCGAAAAATTGAACCTGAATATCCCAAAGCATGTTGAAATGTTGCCTCATTACTTTGAGTTCCCAGGGGCGTGTGCGGGGTGTGGTGAAACACCATATGTGAAACTGTTGTCGCATCTGTTCGGTGACAGAATGGTGGTTGCAAATGCAACGGGGTGCTCGTCTATATATGGGGCAAATTTACCAACTACGCCGTGGACCAAGGATAGGGCGGGACGTGGGCCTGCATGGTCGAATTCTTTGTTCGAAGATAATGCTGAATATGGCTTGGGTATGCGGTTGGCAATAAACCAAAAACGTGAAAATCTGAAGGCGTTATTGTTTGAGGTGGGGATAGAAAATGTAGAAGGATTGTTTGACGAAACCGATTCGTTAAAGCAACGCAAATTGGAAGCTCAACTGCGTGAACAATTGGCAAAAATCGATGGACTGCGTGCCAGATTGGCAGAAAGTTTGGTCGGAGAAATTGTTAATAAGTCTGTCTGGATTGTCGGTGGTGATGGATGGGCGTATGATATTGGCTATGGTGGTGTTGATCATATATTGCACAGTGGTGAAAATGTTAATATTTTGGTTCTGGATACCGAAGGATATTCAAATACTGGTGGTCAGCAGTCAAAATCTACACCGTTTGGGGCTAGTATGAAGTTCGCAATCGGTGGAAAAGAGCATGCCAAAAAAGATTTAGGTATGATTGCGATGATGTCTGGTGCCTATGTCGCACAGATCGCGTTGGGGGCAAATCAGGCACAGGCAATTCGTGCATTCCGCGAGGCAGAATCTTTTAATGGACCGTCTATTATATTGGCGTATGCACCATGTATCGCACACGGATTTGCTTTACAGAACGGGGTCGCCCATCAAATGCAAATGGTGCAAACAGGGGCATGGCCGTTGTTCCGATTTGACCCGCGACTGATTGCAGATGGGCATAATCCTTTGACTATGGATTCGAATGTTGATAATCCAATGCCTTTGGAAGACTTCCTGAAAACAGAAAGTCGATTTGGAGCTGCTCGTGCCGCAAATCCTCAATTTGAAAAGTTGGTGGATATGGCTAAGGCAAATAATGCCTATAAAAGTGAACTGAAAAAACATATCGCACAGTTTGCTATGATGAATAAGCCGGTTGAAAAAGAAAATGGAGAGGGATAAAATGAAAAAAATATTTATGTTGTGTTGTGCGATGGCTTTGGTCGGCTGTACGTTCCAGACAAAGCATCGTGGATATGTGTTTCCTGATAAACTGGAAAGTCAGGTTGCAAATATTAAAACAACCACTGCACTGATAGAAAATATCGGTGCACCGCAGGTGAAAACCGTATATGGGGACGAAGTGTGGGTTTATTTCGGAGCCGAAGAAAACTATCGCGGACCATTGGCACCTACGTTTACGGATGAAACTGTGTTGTTGGTATGGGTCAAGGGGAATCAAGTGCTGAAAACCCAGGTTTTGCACGATGCGGATTTGCCCGATGTGAAATTGGCCAAAGGTGAAACTGAAATCCCTGCGGCAATTGAACTGAATGCGTTGGAAGAACTGTTTAATAATATTGGACGGTTTAGCCCAGCAGGATTGGGACAGTAATAAAGTACACCCGGAAACGGGTGTTTTTTTGTCTTGTTAAAAAAACATAAATATTGTACAATATAAAGCATGAGAAAAAGAATTTTGTTTTTTGTTTTGTTTGCTGTGGTCGCAGTGCCGGCCATGGCTGAAAAGTTTACATCATGTGGACCGGGATATGTCTTGGTCGAATCTCGAAAGAATATAGATGATATTCCTGCCGCAGAATGTCAGAAATTGTGGTGCCGTGATTTGGAAACGGGTAAACCTATGGGAAAAGATAATCGGGCAAACAGTGGTTATCAAATGTCCGCCGATGTTATGCGGTTGTGTGATGCAGGTAAGCCGACCCCTAAATGTATTGAATGTTGGGGTGAACGCAAGTGGTGCAGTGGTGAACCACGCGGTGAATGGAATCCCGAGTATGGTGCGTATACACGCGGTGGTGACAATGATTCGACATATCAATCGTACCAAAAAGGCAGTTGCTTTGCATGGCGTTTGGAAAAGCCAAAGTGTGAAGATGGTAAGTCTGCGATTTTAAAAGATGGTAAGTGGGAGTGTGTGTCGCCTTCGGACCCTGCGGGTGTCAATCGCGGATCCGCAATTCGCAGAACGGGTACGATTCGTGCCATTAGAAGATAAAAAATGTCCGGGTGATTTGCCCGGATTTCTTTTTTTGTGTCATTTATTTGTTTTTTACCTTTTTTTGTGATATAATGTGCCGTACAGAGAGAATGGCAACCGTAAAAGGGTATCCATAATGCCAAGTAAAAAATTAGATTTTAAAACAGGTCAGTATGTCGTTTATCCAACACAGGGTGTTGGAAAGTTGCTGCGGATAGAAGAGCAAACCGTTGGTGGACAAAAGATAAAAATGCTGGTCATAGATTTTGAACGTAATCATATGACGTTGCGTGTGCCGATTGAACGGGCGGAAATTTCAGGACTGCGGCCGTTGACCAGTGCCAAGAAAATGGATGAAGCAATCGCTTCGGCCAAGGGCAAGGCAGGGGCCAAACGTATGATTTGGGCCAGACGGGCTGCACAGTATGAAGAAAACATAAATTCGGGCGACCCTATGAAGTTGGCCGAGGTGGTGCGTGATTTGCAACGTAGAACCGCCGCAGATACAATGACGTTTTCTGCACGTCAGTTATATTTGCGTGCGTTGGAACGTATGGCCCAGGAATTTGCAGTTCTGCATAAAATGGACTTGGATTCAGCATCTGAAAAAATTGAAGATATTTTGGGAATTCCAAAAGAAATTGATTTAAATGCCGTTGATGTTGATGATGACGAAATCGGCGAAGATGACGAATCTTGAAAATAAATGGCCCCGTTTGGGGCCGTTTTTATTTGGATTCAACTATAACCATGGCAATGCAGTATTCCCCTTGGTCGGAAATAGATAGGTGCAGGTTTGTTGGACCATCGTACATTTCTTTTAATGCGTTTTTTGCACCACCAGTAATTACCAATTCAGGACGGCCGGCGTCATTGTGGGCGACAGATACATCGGCAAATGTAATGTCTTCGCCAAAACCTGTGCCGATTGCCTTTAGAAATGCTTCGCGGGCCGCCCAAAAGTTTGCCAAATGACGTTCCGAATTTGCGTTGTCGTTGTCTGCATATTCTAATTCTTTTTTTGTGAAAATACGCTGTTTCTTAAATGCAGACCAATCCAAAAAGCGGTCGCATTCAACTAAATCAATCCCTGTCCCAATTATCACGGATAACTCCCTTGGTATATGTTTTGATAAGGAATACTAGTAATATTTATCCGATTCGTGCAAGCATAAAATGAATGAATTATAAACCGCCCAATTGGGCGGTCGATTTATTTTGGACATGATGCCTTTTTATCTGGTGATTTGTCACATTTTTCACCGTAGGTGTTTCCGCAGTTTTTGCATTTGCATGGTTTGTTTTCTGATTTTGACATTTCTCTTCCTTTTTATGTTGTTTGTTTTATCTTGTCCGGACAATGTAAATGGTATATAGGTGATGAATAAATAACAACTTGTGTCTTTTCCCAAAAAAAGTATTTGTAATTTTCGCACTAAGGGTTTAATATCTGTGCGTTGTCGGGGTGTAGCTCAGCCTGGTAGAGTACTTGCATGGGGTGCAAGGGGTCGCAGGTTCGAATCCTGTCACCCCGACCATACTTCGCCAGGGCTTTGTATGGTAACTATGAATTTTAAAACCGCCATTTGGGGCGGTTTTTGTTATTCTGTTTGGTTGCAGTTGGCGGAAATCATATCGGCAATGTGAATCTGTTGAGCGTACGATCGGGCAGATGGTATCGCACATGGATCACAGTCGCGTAATAGCTGGCCAGGACGGCATGTGAATGCTGCGTCCATGCAGATGCCATAGGTGCGGGATATTATTGGCTGATTTATATAGGCCATGGCAATTGACCAATATTTTTGGGGAACTGATTCGGGACTGAATTCCCACATGCGTTCAATAGTTTCTGTGACACGTTTTACGCATGGGTCTGAATTTTTAGCATGTATAATGGAGCTGTGTACATTATTTTCAGGAGCGGGGTTGTCACGATTTATCATAACCCAGGCAATTATACCAATGCAGGTTATTGTTACCATAAACAGTAAAATATAGTGTGCAATTGTAAACGAATTTGTATTTGTAGTAAATTTTTTTGCCATTTTTAACCCTCTGAATGATATTCAGTTTATCACAGGTGTTTGTCGCTAAAATACGGATTTCTTTTCCCAGGATTTTATTGAAAATGTTTTTGTTTTAGATTATCATTGTCAAAAATATAAACAAAAAGGGGAATGCATGTTTGTGACTGAAAAATTAAAGACATTCTCTTGGGTAAATGTCGGAAACCCTGATCATGAAGATTTTGAAAAACTGCAAAACGAATATAAAATTGACGAAGATACAATCTCGGATATCTTGGACCCAGATGAACAACCTAGGTTAGAGGTAGAAGATGATTATAAGGTTATAATTGTTCGTTTCCCAATTATAAACCGTGAATCTGATACGTTGTGGCATACAGAACCGTTGTCAATTATTTTGGAACCAAATCGTGTTATTACTGTGTGCAGAAAGCGTTGTGATTTGTTGGATCGTATTAAAAAGTCTGAAAAAACATCGCGTGAAGAATTTATTCTGAATATCATGTACTATATCGCGGAATCGTATCTGCGTATGTTAAAGGAATTGAATAAACGTGTTTTGGCATCAAAGCGAATATTGCAAGAACGTATCAGAAAAAAAGAATTGCTGGATTTGTTAGAGGTGGAAAACAGTTATACCCTGTATATGGCCGGAATCAAGGGTAATGTCGCTGTGATGGATAAACTGGAAAAAATGCGGGGATTTGTTAAGTCCGAAGAGGCACAAGAACTGGCCGAGGATGCAAGAATCGAGTTGGCTCAGGCAACCGAAGTGGTGACTTCGTACAGTAAAATGTTAAAGGCAATCAAAGAAACGTTTGAAAGTGTTATTAATATGGATTCGAATACCAATATTAACCGCTTGACTATGTGGAATATTATATTGGTGGTGCCAACGGTTATTGTTGGATATTATGGTATGAATTTGAATCTGCCGTTTGCAGAATATGAACAGACTGCGACCGCTGTGTTTGTTTTTATTATGGTGTTGTTGTTGGGGTTCGCCATGTTCAGTGGTATCAGACGTAGGGTTGTATAAAAAAATACTGCCGTTGGGCGGTGTTTTAATATGATTGTATAGCTTTAGATAGTTGTTGTGTTGTATGGGCATTTGTTTTCGCCAACTTTCGGCTCGAACCCCGGGGGCTCAAATCCCCCCCCGTGTTTAACACACGGTTTAATAAAAAATGCCGCACAATGGCGACATTTTTCATTAAATCTGGTGCATCCAGAAGGATTGTAATTCCCACCGTTTTGCGGCGGGCCCCTTTCGCCTGCGGCTCGAACCCTCTGCTCGGGTTCAAATCCCTGTGCTGACACACAGTTAATAAAAAAATGCCGCACAAGGCGACATCTTTTTATTAATTCTGGCGCATCCAGAAGGATTCGAACCCTCAGTCTTCTGATCCGTAGTCAGATGCTTTATCCAGTTAAGCTATGGATGCAACGGATTATTATTTTATACCTTTTTATTCAAAATGCAAGTAAAAATAATTTTTTTATCTTATTTTGTTTTTCTGGTTATAGATTTCGTTATAGTGAAGACGACAAACCGATTTGAAATTGCTGTCGCCCAGAGCAAATTGCTCGCCAGCATGTATCACGTTGCCATGTGAATCAAAGCGTAAATGGTGAGTCGCCAGACGTGTGCAACCATTTATTTGACATGGAGATTCCATGCGATGCAGTTTGGCACCAACTTCTATCAAACGGCGAGAGGCTGGAAATATCTGTTGATTGCTGTCAACCATCAGGCCATAACACATAACTATTTTGTTTTCTGTGTCGGCAATGTGTACCAGTCTGTCTATGTCAGATGGACTGAAAAATTGGACTTCATCAACCAATATGACACGCGTGTTTGCATTCGGTATATAGCCGCCTAAATTCTTCATGGCAATCGCAGGACAGGATAAACCAATTCGGGACACAATTTTAGAATTTGAAAAACGGGTGTCAAATGATGGTTTTATAACCTCGGTCGTGGTGCCGTTCTTGGTGAAATTGTATGCAGTAATAATAAGAGCCGCGGATTTTGAACTGCTCATTACGCCATAGTGAAAATGAAGATTTGCCATTTTTTTACCTTTCTTTACCTTTTTATATTCTTGTTAGTTATTTGATTGTCATGGATTCCAGACGTTGAATCCGCTTTTCTACGGGAGGGTGTGTGGACATCAGTGATTCTGAAAATGCACGTGTGCGACCAGGATTCGCAATACATATCGCGGATACGCCCCTGGAGTTATTCAGACTGGGGATGTGCGAGTCGCCACTGATTTTCCGTAGTGCCGATGCCAGGGCGGTCGGATTGCGGGTGATAAAGGCACCAGTCGAATCGGCTGCGTATTCGCGATTGCGGGATATGGCCATTTGTATTATCGGGGCAATAATCAGATTAAATGCAGAAAATGCCAGCCATAACATAAGGATGATTGCGTCCGTCTTGTTTTCGTCCCGATTGTTGGATGTGTGGCCACTGTGTATGGCACTGCGAAGCAGCAGGTCAGCCGCAAAAACCGTTACCCCAAGTCCTGTTATTATCAGCATGTCCAGTCGTATGTCGCGATTGCCAATGTGTGCCATTTCGTGGGCAATTACACCAGATAATTCAGCAGAATCCAATTTGTTTATTATACCACGGGTCAGGGTAACAGAGGCATCGCGTGGGGTGCGGCCCGTGGCAAATGCGTTCAAAGAATTGTCTTCTATGATATATACACGTGGAGTGGGCAGACCGGCCGCCAGTGCAACATTTTCAACGTTGCGAAAAATTTCGCGATTTTTTTTGTCGTCTGGTAATATTTCGTGGGCACCCGCCATGTTTAATATCATGGAATCGCCAAATGCCCATGATATCAGCATCCAAATGCAGGAAATAATCAGTGTTGGTATGGCGACCGTTGCCGTTATGGCCAATGCATCGGCAGAAGTGTCCATTATTATTGACATAAACAGAAATATAATGCCCAAAAACAGCACGGGAAATAAAAGCACCAATAATATCGTCTTGATATTATTTTGGCGAATGTGGTCATAGATGGTCTTGATATTTGGCATAGTATTTATTTCCTGATAAGTCTTGAACAAAGTATTAGCAAAAAATTGCCGGCCTGTCATGAAAAATATTCTTTTTTATTGGTCTGTGTGATATAATTTTCTGTATGAGGGTGTGGCTTGGAGTTTTATGGTTTATCTGGTGTGGGTGTGCCTTGGCGGGACCGACCGGGGCAATAATGCGTGCCACAAAAAGTTTTTTAACACCACAAAAGTTCCCCAGTACTATTCAGGATACGTCCTTTGTTCAACGGACACAGGTTTTGGCTCAGGGGTATGAAGCGTGGGAATCCGAATACGATTCATCTGGACGCTGTATAAGTGGGTGTGCATACCCGGGGATGACACTGGAAGAAGAAGTCGCGTATTTACAAAGACAAACAGATTTAGCAATTCAGCAATTAAAAGATTCTGGTGAGTGGCCGTGGGCCGAAGATGACAAGAAGCCTGTTGTAAATGCCGATAAAAAGCCTCAGGAAAAAAAGCAGGATAATTTTGTAATTTTGGCCCCATCAGTCCAGGGGGAAAAAACACTACATCCAGGTTCGTCATCGGTTAAGCCAGGAATAAAGAAAAATGAAAATATATCAAATAGTTGTTCTCTGCGACAAGAGACTATTTCAGAGGGACAGAATAAACCATTTGGGGAACCGTTGCGTGGAAAACCGGTGATTACATCGCCGTATGGTGTACGTGTCCATCCGATAACAGGGAATAGACATAATCACAAGGCGGTTGACTTTGGTGTCCCGCGTGGAACAGATGTCTTTACAACCGCTTCTGGTGTCGTGGCAAGGGTTTGGACAGATGATATCTGTGGACGTGGAATTCGAATTCGACATAGCGATGGTTATGAAACCGTATATTGCCATCTGGATACGCAATTGGTGCAGGTTGGACAACAGGTTGAAGCAGGCTGCTTAATCGGAAAATCTGGCAGTACAGGGCAGTCAACTGGGCCACATTTGCATTATGCTATCTTGTGCAACGGGGCGGCCCAAAATCCGCAGAAATACATCGGGCGATGATTTTTATTTGCCTTGCTTTTTGAACTTTACGGAAAAACTGCCGTTGTTTATTGGGGTGTATGAAATTAAATATGGGGTCAGCAGACTGTCGCGGGCCCATTGAATGAACTTGATTCTTAGAATGCCGCTGGCACCAGTGATTATGGTTGCAGTGCGTGTGCCAGATTGTGCAACGTTCATAATTGCAGTCCATGCTTGTTCTTCGGTTAACTGATGCAAATCCAGCGTTGTGTGCGATGGAGTGGGGCGTTTATTTGGGATGCGTGTTGACAGGTGCAGTTCAGAACGAACGCGATTGCGGGTTTGTTTGTCATCAGGGGTGAATTCTGTGCCAATCATTTTGGCAATATCTTGGTCGGTCAATTGCTTCATGGTCGTGCCCCCGTGAAAATAAGAATCCGTTCTATGCCCGCCAAATCAGATTCTGAGCGGCACAGGTTCCAGCCGTTGTTCATAAATATATTTTTTATATCTGTGCCCTGGTCAATACCGATTTCCAGGTACAATTTGCCGTTGTCTTTCAGCCAATAATGTGCATTTTTTGCAATTGAACGATATGCCGCCAGGCCATTATCAGATGCGTATAATGCCATTTTTGGGTCATGTGTGGCGGCCGTGTTTACACGTGGGTCTGTGGTCGCGATATAGGGGGGATTTGATACAATTATGTCAAAACGTTCATGGAAATTATGTGGTTTGTCAAATGATGCACGGACAGTGTTTATTTTTCCGGCCAATCCCAGTTTTTGTATGTTATAGCGTGCAACACGCAATGCCATGTGTGATTTGTCGATTGCGATTCCGGTTGCACCGGGTATGTTTTTTACCAATGAACATATGATACAGCCCGTTCCCGTGCCCAAATCTAGAATTCGGGGGGGGGAGTCGGGTGTGATGTCCGCAATAACAGCCGCAACCAGTGTTTCGGTATCCGGTCGTGGATCCAGTGTATGACGATTGGTGTAGAATGGCAGACCATAAAACCACTTTTTATGAATTATTTTGGCAACTGGAACACCGCAGCGTAACTGGTGTGCCATATGCCAGACACGAAATTGTGATAATTTTTTAGTGTTTTCAGTTATTATTCGGGCCGCACGGATGCCGCCTGATTTTTGTAGGATTGCGAAGGCTTGATTTATTTTCATAAAGGCATTATAATCGGTGCCATGAAAAAAGCAAAAATTATTATGAATGCCACTAATTTAACCAAAATGGTTTTGGCTTTGGCGGTTGTTTTAAGTTTGGTTGCAGTTTTGTTGGTTGTTTCCAAGCAGGATAAGAAAGAATATACGGAAAGTGCAGAATCTAAGACCGTGGTTGTGGTGGCTGCAGGGGATACTTTGTCTGAATTGTTGTTGGCCCAGGGATTAAATCATAATGATGTAAACGTTATTGCAGCGGCCTTGAAAAAGGATGCAGATATTACAACATTGCGGGCGGAACGTGATAAATTGGAATTTGTTCGTTTAGATGATAATGGGCCTGTGTCCAAGATTGTGGTTGTGCCGTCCCCGTGGAAACAGGTGGAATTGACCTGTGATAATACGGGAAAATGGAATTGTAACGTCATGGACGTGGAACGTGATATACGGGCCGTGTTTAAGCATGGTGAAATCCTGGATGGGGACAGTTTCTATTTAGCCGGGCAAAGGGCCGGAATTCCAGCAGGAATACTGATAGATGTGTATGATTTGTTGGCGTTTGAAATGGACTTTGAACGTGATGTGCGGGCTGGGCAGAAGTTTTCTGTGATGTATGAAGAAAACTTTTCAGATGGTAAAAAGGTTGAAAATGGTCATGTCTTGGCCGTTTCGTTCGAGGCACTGCGTGGAAATGTTAAAATGTTCAGATTTAAAAAGGCTGATGGTACGTATGGGTATTATGATGAAAATGGTAATGGGGCAATAAAATCGCTGAAACGTACACCAATTAATAATGCCAAAATCACCAGCAAGTTTTCAAAAAATCGTAAACATCCGGTGCTGGGGTATACTCGGGCACACAAAGGTGTCGATTTCCGTGCGTCAACCGGTACACCAATCCCCGCTGCAGGGGCAGGGCGTGTTATCGCACGCAGTTATAACAAAGGACATGGAAATTTTGTGAAAATTAGACATAACGGTTCGTTTGAAACACTGTATGCACATATGTCTAAATTTGCCAAGGGGGTGAATGTCGGTACAACCGTTAGACAAGGGCAAACAATCGGGTATGTTGGTTCAACTGGCTACTCGACCGGGCCACATTTGCATTATGAGATTATCAAAGATGGTGTGCATGTGAATCCTATGACGGTAAAATTGCCCGCTATTAGCAATCTGGGCAAGGATGATAAGAAAAAGTTTATGGAATACAGAAAAATACTGGAACAGGGAATGGAACAGTTGGAAAAATCTCCAAATGGATATATTCAATTGTGAAAAAATCCCCGTAATGGGGATTGCTTTTTATGTATTTTTTACTATATATATCATAAATTCGCGAATCGGGTTTTTGTATGGTATAATTTCACAGAAAATAAAGGATTTGTATTATGGCACTGATACCTATGGTTATAGAAGAATCTCCTCGGGGGGAACGTTCGTTTGATATTTATTCGAGACTGTTGCGTGATCGTATTATTATGGTTAATGGACAAATAGAACCAAATATGGCAAATAGCATCGTTGCACAGTTGTTGTTCTTGGAATCTGAAAATCCAAATGCAGATATCTCTATGTATATAAACAGCCCTGGTGGCGATGTGTCCGCAGGATGGGCAATTATGGATACCATGCAGTATATCAAGGCACCCGTTTCAACAATCGGTATGGGGTTGGTTGCGTCTATGGGGTCGGTATTACTGGCGGCAGGTGAAAAGGGAAAAAGATTTGTTTTGCCAAATACTCAGGTGATGATTCATCAACCGTTGGCAGGTGCACAGGGGCAAATTACTGATATGGAAATTCAGATGGCACAATATCAGAAAAATAAAAAGACACTGATTAAACAAATGGCTGAATTTACAGGTAAAAAAGAAAAAGAACTGTTTGATGCCATGGAACGTGATAATTGGATGTGTCCGGTCGAAGCCAAAGAATTCGGTCTGATTGACGGTATCTTGGAACGTAAATAATTTAATAATGGGTGATTTTGTGGGGATTGGGATATGAGTGAAGATAAAACACCAAAAACAGAAAATAATCAGCAGTTCTGCAGTTTTTGCGGCAAGGCAGTATATGAAGTAAAAAAACTGGTCAGTGGAAAAAATGTATGCATTTGTGATGAATGTATAAATCTGTGTAATGATATTATGGCCGATGATAACAGACGCCAGGTCAGCACAGAAAAGGCAAAATTGCCCACCCCGTCACAGATGTATAACTTTATGAACGAGTATATTATCGGTCAGGATGTTGCAAAGCGTACCCTGGCGGTGGCGGTTTATAACCACTATAAACGTCATAGTGTGGCGGCAACGTCCGATGTGGAAATTCAGAAGTCTAATGTTCTGCTGATTGGGCCAACAGGAACCGGTAAAACACTGTTCGCACAGACGTTAGCACGTATCTTGGATGTGCCGTTCGCAATCGCGGATGCAACCACATTGACCGAGGCAGGTTATGTTGGTGATGACGTAGAAAGTGTTCTGACACGTTTGTTGCAAAATGCGAATTTTGATGTTGAACGGGCGGGACGTGGTATTATCTATATAGACGAGATTGACAAGATTTCCAGAAAATCTGAGAATCCATCTTTGACCCGTGATGTGTCGGGTGAAGGTGTGCAACAAGCTTTGTTGAAGCTAATCGAGGGTACCGTTGCCAATGTGCCGGCCGGTGGGGCAGGACGTAAACACCCCGGCGAGGCAACAGTTCAACTGGATACCAGTAAGATTTTGTTTATCTGTGGCGGGGCATTTGATGGATTGAACAAAATAATCGGAAATCGTACATGCGAAAGACGGGGAATTGGATTCGGTGCACATGTGGAATCGGTCGAAGAACGCAAAAATAAAAATTTCTTGAAAGACGTTGAACCCGAAGATTTGGTGAAATTTGGTATTATACCAGAATTGATTGGTCGTTTGCCTGTTATCACCACGTTAGAAGCATTAGATGAAGATGCGTTGGTACAGATTTTAACCGAACCAAAAAATGCTGTTGTAAAGCAATTCTCTGCTATGTTGGAATTGGATGGTGTGCGGTTAAATATCACAGAAGATGGGCTGCGGGCAATTGCAAAAATGGCAGTTGCACGAAAAACAGGGGCACGAGGATTACGCAGTATTTTGGAACGTGTGCTGATGCGGCCTATGTTTGATGCACCAGATAAAGAAGATTTGGCGGAAATCGTCATAGATGCAGATGTGGTAAATGGTAAAAAAGAACCCATTGAAATTATGAGCGAAACCAAAAAAGCTGCGTAATTATACCCGCCAAATGGCGGGGGTTTTTGATGGACATGTATATTTTCCTGGGGTATTATCTGGGCATGAAAAAGAAAATTGTATATGTGTTGTGTTGGTTTATCCCGTCAAGACGGCTGCGTCATCGTTTGTACGATTGGGCAAAACGCAGAAAAGCACAGAATAATGTTATAGAAATTGTTAAGCAAGATGGGCGGCACGTTCGTGTTAAACATGTGCGTGGTTGCAAGTTTATTTTTACCGGTGATAATAATCATGTGGTTTTGCACGAACCGCTGGGAAAACTGGATTTGTATGTTCGTGTCAGCAGTGGTGTGTATATTGAATTGCAATCTTCGATTGTTTATCAAAGAAAAATTAAAATTATTAAATATGCAGGAGAACAATATCAAAATAGTTTATTTATTGGTAAGAATTTTTCAACGACTAATTATTGTGTGTGTGATTTTTGTACCGGGCCAGGGAATATAACGATTGGGTGTGGATGTTTGTTTGCAGATGGAGTGTTGTGGACGGGGGATTGGCATACTTTATATGATTGTAATGACGGTAAAGTTCTAAATGCAAATTCAGATATATGTATTGGAAATCATGTGTGGTTGGCAACAGGGTGTATGCTGTTGAAAGGGGCGAATATTGCAGATAATTCTGTTGTTGGGGCACGTAGTATTGTGAATAAAAAGTTTGATAAGCCAAATGTTGTTATCGCAGGGGTGCCGGCAAAAATTGTCAAAGAAAATGTGAACTGGGATGTGCGGGCACCGCACCAGTATGCAATGGAAAATAATTTGAAATAATGTTCTGGTGGGGTCAGGCCGCCTGTTTCATGCCTGCCTTGACCTGGCGGATGTATTTACGCAGGTCGTCAATTGCAACCATTGTGCCATCGCGTTTCTGGGCAGACCAATAGTCCCAACCATTAAAGCTGACACTGCGTTGTAATTTTGCGGCCATTACATGTATGGATGCTTTGCCGTACAGTTGATGTGTCAGCTGACCATCGTGGGTTATCATGACGCGTTCGCCACGTGGGCTGACCAATGTCTGACCAACGTATAATAATCCTGCATCGATAAGTTCTTTGAATGCAACACGAATTTCATCACGTTTGGGCTTTGATACCTCGATATCTGATAAATCGATTGGTTTTACCGCGGCGATACGTTCGCGGGCCGCCGCAACATATGTCGCTTCGCGTTCGATTCCGATAAAATTGCGTCCTAATTCTAATGCCGCAGCCGCCGTGGTGCCAGAACCCATAAATGGATCCAATATTATGTCGCCAGGCTTGGTCGATGCCAAAATTACTCGATGTAATAAATCCAATGGCTTTTGCGTGTTGTGTAAACTTTTACCGTCTGCACCTTTGACCCGTTCTTCGCCCAGGCATATGTTTATGCCCCAGTCGGAACGCATCTGTTTGCCACCGTTTAATTTCTTCATGGTTTCATAGTTAAATGTGTATTTGCCCGTTTTTGTCGGTGTCGCCCATATCAGTGTTTCGTGGGCATTGGTAAAACGGGTGCCGCGAAAGTTGGGCATTGGATTGGTTTTTAACCATACTATGTCATTTAAAATCCAAAATCCCATGTCCTGGAGTGCCGAGCCCACACGGAATATGTTATGATAACTGCCAATTGTCCACATGGCACCGTTTGGCTTTAATACGCGTTTGCATTCCGCCAACCATGCACGTGTAAAATTATCATAGTCCGCAGATGATTCAAATGAATCCCATTCATCGCGTACAGCACGGGCGGCAGTTTGGTCTTCGGGGCGATATAATGTTTTTGCACCCAGTTGTAAATTATATGGGGGGTCTGCAAATACCGCATCAACAGATGCGTCTGGGATGCCACGCATCAGTTCCAGACAATCACCCAGTAAAATTTGATTCAGGTATTTGTTCATCTCTCTCGTTTTCCCCTTGTATGGTTATTGTATCATATTTTTGATGCAAAAAATTTGTGCCCCATGGGGATTTTTTGAAATAAAGCACTTGATTTTTTAAAAAATTGCATTTTTTTGGGTGTTAAATTCCACTTGCCAATGGGGGATTTGATTGCTAATCTATCATGATATGAGATGCCCATACTGCAATTCTACGGAAAGCCGTGTAACTGATTCAAGACCCGATATCGAAGATGCGATTATTCGCCGCCGCCGTGTCTGTGAACAGTGCGGTGCAAAATTTACAACTGTTGAACGTGTGCAAATGCGTGATTTGGTCGTGCGTAAAAATAGTGGTAAATTAGAACCGTTTGATCGTGAAAAATTACGCCGCAGTATTAAATTGGCATGCAGAAATCGCGAAGTGGGGGACGAACAAATTGAACGATTGGTCACGTCTATTCATCGTAGACTGGAAACAGAAACCACAGATGATACAGTCAGCAGTGCCCAGGTTGGACAAATGGTTGCAGATTCCTTGTTGAATTTGGATCCAATCGCGTTCGTTCGATTCGTTTCCGTTTATCGTAAGTTTTCAAAGATCGCGGACTTTAAAAAAATTATTGACCAAATTCCAGAGGATGATGAAGGTGCGGTGGTGTGTAAACTGCCAAAAACTTCGTTGTTTTAAGAATGAAAATGAAAAAAATCATAACTTTTTTTGCTGCAGTTATTATGCCGCTGAATGTCATGGGGGCGGATTTGCCACCAGTACTGACCGATGTGGACGCCAGTTTATATGAACAAATTTTTATGCTGCAGGATAAAGAAAAAATAGATACTGCGATTAAGGTACAAAATCAAATCCTGGATGATGTTTTAATGCATGAAGTTTTGTACCAACGTTATGTTTCTAATTCATATCGTACGCGTGGCCGTGAAATCGAGGCATGGATGGCTAAGTATTATGATATGCCTGGTGCTGGGCGGTTGGAAAAACTGGCTCAGATAAAAAAAGCAGATGTGCGTTCGGCGGTTGTGCCGAAAATGATAACAGGGTCCGAATCAATTGAAACCGCACAATCTGAAACATGGACCGCAAAAAAGTATAGCGGGGATGCCGATAAAAAAATCGGTCAATTCAAACGTGCTATACGAACCGGTTCGACCAAAGTGGCACGACAAATACTGGAAGATAAGGCATTTCGAAAAAAACTTAGCGAATCGGATTATGGGCGATTGGCAGGACGGCTGTCTTATATATATTATACAAATGGTGAAATGGAATTAGCCAAAAAATGGGGATTTGTTGCATCCGATGCTGATTCTGAGTATGGATTGTGGTCAATGGGACTGCTGTATTTCAAAGAAGAAAATTTTGCCGAATCGCAAAAGTATTTCAGTCGCATACTGGAATTGCCACAAATTAACAATGCACGCAAGACCGAGGCCGCATTTTGGGCTGGTCGGGCTGCAGACTTTAAGGGTGACAGAAAAACAGCACGGAAATATTGGCGGGTAGCTGCGGCATATCCTATGTCTTTCTATGGGGCGTTGTCTGCAACTATGCTGGGACGAACCCCAGAGTATGAATTTTTTGAACAGGAAGTGACCAGTGAAGATTTTGATGAATTGCGTGAAACAAAATATGGAAAAATTGCTATGGCACTGTTGCAGATTGGGCGTAAAGACAGGGCCGAAGAATATCTGAAGTATTTGATTACCGCAAAGTCGTCTGACAGATTGTTGCATGCGGTAAATGCAGTTGCGTCCGCGTATGGGTTGCCGCGTGTTTCAATTCAATCTGCATCCGTTATTCGTGATCGTGGAATATTGGAAATAGACGATGATATTATTTATTCGGCCCAGTATCCGTTGCCAGATTGGGAACCGATGGGTGGGTGGTCGATTGACCGGGCTTTGTTGTTGGCGATTACCAAACAAGAAAGTAATTTCCGTACGTCTGCCAAATCGGGGGCGGGTGCAAACGGTGTTATGCAGTTGATGCCCAGCACGGCTAAACGCGTTGCACGTGCAAATAAACTGGATATAACACAAATGGATATGTCAAATCCGGAACATAACATGTTCCTGGGACAGCAGTATATTGTTGACCTGTTGGCACATCCCAGTGTGGAAAACAGTATTATTAAAATGCTGGCGGCGTATAATGCGGGAATGGGAACAATGGTAAAATTTGAAAAGTCGTTCTATACGTATGATCCGTTGCTGTATATCGAAAGTTTTCCAGCATATGAAACACGCAGTTATATTAAACGTGTAATGTCCAATCTGTGGCTGTATCGTGCCAGATTGAATCAGCCACTGACATCTATGCAGGAACTGGCAAATGGTAATTGGCCGTTGTATAACAGTGAAGATGAATATGTTCAGCGACAAATTATGGAACGTATGACGATATAAAATCCCCCGGATGGGGGATTTTTTATCTGTATTGGGGCAGGGCGGATAATATATCACGGAAATTGTCAGTCGTGTCGCCGTTTGCGTCTATTTCAGAAAATTTTATCCCGGGGGCCGTTCGCAGCCATTCAACAGCCGGTATTGTTATTGCGTGAAAATTTTCCAGTCGATGACGAATTATCGACATGTTTGAATCATCACGGCGATGACTGCCATCGTGGATGCGTTTCTGAATTCGTTCAACCAGTATGTTGTCCGGTGCGTCAAAATATAAAACATGTATATCGTGTGTGGCGGAATAATTTTTTACCAGCCATTTGGCTTGCCCAAGCGTGCGGGGAAATCCATCCAAAATAATATCTGAATTATTTTTTATTTCGTTCCGAATTAAATTACATACCAGGTCATCAGGAACCAGGTTGCCCGCAGATATCAGACGGCCAATAACAGAATCCGCAGGTTCAGAACGCAGAAGTTGGCCGGCCTCGATATGAATAAATGGATGACGGTGCATTAACATTTTTGAAAATGTACCTTTGCCGACACCGGGGCCGCCCATCATGACAATGATTGTTTTTTTCTTAGCCATTGGTCTGATTGTATCATAAAAAAACACCGCCTGCAAAGCAGACGGTGAAATTATTTCGCAAATTTGCAAAATTATTTTTTGCTGTTTTCAATCGCAGCACCCAAGATGTCGCCCAAAACAGAACCACTGTCTGCTTCGTTCGCGAATTCTTTGACTGCCTGTTTTTCCAATGTCACCTGCAGGGCACGGATAGACAATTTTACAGTGTTGTCGTCAACGGAAACAACAGATGCTTCTACGCTGTCGCCAATGCTGTATTTTGATGTGTCCTGTTCAGATTTGTCACGGGACAGGTCTGTGCGGCGAATAACACCACGTACATCACCAGCCAATGTCAAAATCAATTCATCAGGTGTGATTTCGGAAACTGTGCCACATACAACTGCACCTTTCTTGATAGATGCGGCGTTGTTTTCAGCACTTTCTGTCAATTGTTTGATGCCCAATGTAACGCGTTCTTTTTCTGGGTTGATGTCCAAAATTTTCGCAGTTACTTCCTGACCACGGACGAATTTCTTTAATTCTTCTTCGTCCAGTTTGTTCCATGACAGGTCAGAAATGTGAACCATACCGTCCAATTCTGGTGTCAAGGCAACGAACAAACCAAATTCAGTTGTGTTCTTAATCGGGCCAGTGATGACATCGCCAACGTTGTGAGTTTCTGCAAACTGTTTCCATGGATTTGGTTGCAGTTGCTTATAACCCAATGAAATGCGGCGTTTGTCCTGGTCTATGCCCAAAACAACAACGTTTACATCCATGCCATTTTGCAAAACTTTGCTGGGGTGGATGTTCTTGTTCGTCCAAGACAGTTCGGACATGTGTACCAAACCTTCGATATTGTTGCCCAGGTCAATGAATGCACCGTAATCTGTCAATGATGATACCTTGCCAGATACTGTGTCGCCAACGTTGAATGCACGTGACGCTGTTTCCCATGGATCTTCTTCCAGTTGTTTCATGCCCAATGAAATGCGATGAGATTCTGCGTCAAATTGAATAACTTTGACTGTAATCTTTTCACCAACATGAACTAATTCACGTGGATGATTTACGCGTTTCCATGACAGGTCTGTGACATGCAGTAACCCGTCAATGCCACCCAAGTCAACAAATACACCGTAATCTGTGATGTTTTTAACTGTACCTTCCAGTACTGCACCCAAAGAGATGTTCTTCATCGCTTCTTTCTGAGCAGCAGCGATTGTGTCAGACTGAATCGCACGGCGTGATACAATTGCGTTTGTACGCAATGCGTCCATTTTCAGTACGCGGAATTTGTCCTTTAAGCCAATCAGAGATTTTGCATCACGGATTGGTTTGTGGTCAACCTGAGATGATGGCATAAATGCAAATACGCCGTTGATGTCAACGGTAAAGCCACCACGTACAACATCGATAATTGTACCTTCTGGGTCGATGCCTTCGGCAACCGTTTTTTCCAGGTCTTTCCATGCTTTTTCAGCACGTGCCTTGGAATATGACAGGATTGCTGTACCTTCACGGGATTCATAGCGTTCTACGAAAACGTCAATGATGTCACCAACAGATGGTATTGATGCACCAAATTCTTTTAATGGTACACGACCTTCGGATTTCAGACCAACGTCAACCATCGCAAAATCGCCACGGATATCTTTTACCGTACCCTTGGTTGCGTAACCCTGCAATGTCTCCTGAGAACCATAGTTTGTGTTAAACATCTGGACAAAATCTTCGCCAGATACGGGATTAAATAAGTCTTTGGATAAATCTTTCATAAGAATAAGTTTATCAAAGTTTGCCATCGCTGTTCTTGTAATATAAGGCGAGGTCTTGTGGGGTTAGTCGGATTGATTCTGTGCCCACCCACAAAATCTGACTGATTATACAGTGATTTTTTTTAATTTGCAAATGAAAAAATTATGTGCCTGTATGGGATAATCATTTGCCCCAGGTGGTGTCAATTACATACTCGGCAACCAGAGGAACAGATAACTGAGTAATGTGTTCCATCGCGGATTTTATGCGGTTGGCAAATTCATTCGCAAATTCAGTGCGACATTCAAATACAATTTCATCGTGTACCTGCATTATCATGCGGATTTTGTCACGATTTGGGGTGACAATGTTTTGTTTGATTTTTATCATCGCTAAACGCATCAGATCCGCTTCAAAGCCCTGGATTGGAGCGTTAATGGCGGCACGCATCGCATAAGCACGCATGCGGGGATTGGATGCACCAGGAATTTCTATGCGGCGCCCCCATGGCGTATAAACGCAGTTGTAGTCTAATGCAAATTTCTTGGTAGATTCAATATATTGGCGAATTTCTGGCAGCCCAGCCATATAACTGTCAATCAGTTGAGCCGCTTCTGTGCGGGAAATACCCAGTTGTCCAGCCAGGCCAAATGATGATATACCATAGATTATTGAAAAGTTTACTGTCTTGGCAGCACGCCGCAGGTCGCGTGGAACTGGTTGATCTGTGGGAATATTAAATATTTTTCGAGCGGTTTGTTCGTGTATGTCCAGACCAGAATTAAATGTGTCCTTGAACGTTTGTACATTTGCAATGTCCGCCAGTAATCGTAATTGAATCTGAGAATAGTCAACCGATATCAGCATGTGTCCCGGGGCGGCGATAAAGCATTTTCTTATCTCTTCGCCCAGTTCCGTTTTAATGGGAATGTTTTGCAGGTTCGGATCACGACTGGACAGGCGACCGGTATTGGTGCTGGTCTGTAAATAGGTGGTGTGAATTCGGCCGTCTGATGCAATTTGGTGCGGCAATGCGTCTGCGTATGTTCCTGCTAACTTTGCAATAGAACGCCAGGATAGTATTTTGTCTATAATAGGGTGTGTGTCGAATAATTCATTCAGACTGTCTGCATCTGTGGAACGCTTTTTATTGGCGGGCAGGTGCAGTTCATCAAATAAAATAATCCCCAGTTGCTTTGGACTGGCAATGTTAAATTCATGGCCAGCCATGTCCCAAATGTCTTGCCCCAGTATTTGCAGTTGTTTATGAAATACCCCCGATAGCAATTGTAGTTTTTGCTTGTCAACCAGAACGCCATTGCGTTCCATTTCCAACAGTACGGGCATTAGTGGTAAATCACATGACTCATATAATTTGCGTAATTTTTCATCATGATTTAATTCTGGGCGGAATAAATCGTAAAGGGCCCGACATATACACGCGTCTTCGGCAGCATATGGACATGCAGTATCAGTTGGCAGGGTCGCAAAATTCATGTCTGCATCACGTGTTTTTGGTGGAAACAGTGATGAAAATTTAATGTTTTCATGCCCCAGATACTTTAACGCCAGTTCGTCCAAACTGTGTCCGTGTGATGTGCCGTGCAATATGTATGACAGCAACATTGTGTCGTCAATTGGGTGAATTTGACTGACGTCCCAGTTCGCATTTGCCAATATGTGCAGGTCGTATTTCAGATTGTGACCAATTTTAATAATGTTGTGATTTGTGAACAGTGGCCACAGTTTTTTGTGGACTGATTCAATTGACAGTTGATTGGAGGCCAATGTTTCACTATCAAATAAATCCGCCGTTCCTCCAATGTGACGTAATGGAATATAGCACCCATGTGTGTCATCGGTTGCCAGTGATATGCCCACTATTTTGTCGGACATTGGGTTCAGACCTGTGGTTTCTGTATCAAATGCCAGCACATCTTTTACTCCAGATAAAAAATCGTCTAATTCGCGTTCTGTGGTAATGCATTTAAAGTTGAATTCGCGTTTGGGTTGTGTTGTTGGGGCTGTTTCGTGACTTGGAGCTGGTGTTTCACATGCGTTGCCAGGGAAATTAAATGTTTGCGATACAGTAACAGATGTGTTGTTCGGAAACAGTTTCTCTATTTTTGTGGCCAGGGAATTGCTTTCAATTTGGGTGCGAATAAATTCCAATGCTGATGTTGTGTCAAATACAAATGGTGTTATGTTCAGTCCTGTTAAATCCACATCTGTTTTTAACGTGACCAATTGTTTTGATATGTACGCCATTTCACGGTTGTCTGATAATAAATTCCGAATGCGTTCGTTTTGTACCGCATCTAGATTTGCGTACAAGTTATCCAGACTGCCAAACTGATTTATCAGGTCTGATGCCTTTTTAGGGCCAATTCCAGGGACACCCGGTACATTGTCGGTGGAGTCGCCCATCAGTGATTGGACGTCAATGACCTGAGATGGCAGAACACCAAATTTTTCCAAAACCTGGGGTTCGCGAATGTCACGGTTTTTCATGCCATCATATAAATATGTGCAGTCTGATACTAGTTGCATCAGGTCTTTGTCGCTGGTAATGATGCGGGTGGTGTCTGTGCCAGAACAGTTTTGGTGGGCCATTGTGGCGATAACATCGTCCGCTTCGACCCCGGGAACGCATAATACGGGCATGCCCATGGCGGTCAATCCTGAACGGACCAATTTCCCCTGGGATATCAGGTCGGCCGGTGTTTCAGAACGGTTCATTTTATACGGGGGGTATATATCCTGGCGAAATGTGATACGTGATGCATCAAAGACACAAACAAACCTGTCACCCGGTTTGGCGGCCGATAATATCGGTAATATCATGTTGAAAAAACCGTATACGGCCCCTGTGGGGGTGCCGTCTGAACGGGTCAGGCGACTGTGTACCCCATAATAGGCGCGAAACAACAAAGAATTACCATCTATTAACGTCAGCATAATGTTCCCCCAGTGTTGGATTTTATTGTGGGGGCATTTGCCCCCGTTTAAGGTTGGTTAAAATACATACCGCAGTTTAACGCGACCCTCGTATTGTAACAGGTCAGGGGTGTCGGTTGCAGTTTCATAAATGTCCGGTGCGTATAAAACACGACCTTCGATATCGATGTTAAATGGAATCACAGGAATGTCCAGTGTTAAACCCAACATCCCTTGATATGCAAGTTCGTCTTTTATATCCACATCTGTCCCGGGGGTCAGTTCGTATTTGCTGTCAAATGTAGAGCCGATACCAACACCGATGTATGGCTTTGCAATTGGGGTGGGTAATTTGAAATAGGCATTAACCAGTGCCAAATTCATTGAAAATGCGTCTGCGTCCAGATAGTTGTATTCCAACTCGACACGAAACATCGGAATGTCCATACCCAAAATCGCACCATAGGATTTAGATGAATGACTGATGTCACCAGAGTCTGCAAACAGGGTGTATCCGCCCATCCCATATGTGCCACCTGCGTAAATATCAAACAAAAGATTCGCGTTCGCCGAGGCAGACATTAACATGACCGATGCCGCTGTTAAAATTCCAAATGATTTTATGTTCATGTTTTCTCCTTTGTGTGATATTATAGTAAAAAAAGAGTGTTAAATATGCAAGAAAATAAACCGTTTTTGGTTGTGGGACTGGGGAATCCTGGGCCACAATATATAAATATGCGTCATAATGTTGGATTTATGGCAATCGATAAGTTTGTTGGAAAAGATGCACAATGGAAAAACGAGAAAAATGCCCAGACTACACGTCTTGATGTAAATGGGAACAAAGTAATCTTTGTAAAACCACAGACGTTTATGAATAACAGTGGATTGGCTGTGGGGGCATTGATGGCATTTTATAAGATTCCGTTGGAAAATGTTATTGTTATTCATGATGATATGGATATTGCTTTGGGCAAGGTCAAAGAAAAAGTCGGTGGCAGCAGTGCAGGACATAATGGTATTCGTTCTATAGATGCCGCCGTGGGACCGGATTACAGACGCATCAGAATTGGGGTTGGGCATCCGCGGGACTTTAACAACCCGATGAGTCCGTCTGACTGGGTGCTGGCCAAGTTTGATGCCGAGCAGTTAGATATAATAAACAAAGTAATAGATTCTGTTAAATTGTTTTAATGTGTGGGTATAAAAAATAATACCGCCGGAGACTGCGGTATTATTTTTTTTACTGGCTTATAGGCAATCTGATAAAACATCGGAATCACATATCTGTTGATAGGATATGTACCAATTCCCATTGGCACTGTTCGGGGGGCATGATGTGTTGGTGCCGCATTCTGTCCAGCCAGATGTGTTGTTATATACGCAACGGGATGCGGTCTTGGTCAGATAGTGGGTGCTGATGGTTGTAGAGCCCGTTTTATTTGTGTATGTGCCGTTTTGATCAATCCAAATCAGGTCGCCATCGCATTTTAGTTTTGTGCCGGCGGGATATTGTTCGGTGACACTGTTGAGGTCGCCCGTTACTGTGCCAAAACAAACCAAAGTATAGGTCGTGTTGCCATCGGTGTATGTCGCAAATGCATGCGGTGAAACAGTTGACCCTTGTGGTACACAAATCTTGTCACCGGTGCGAGGTGTGCCAAATTTGATGGTTATAGTCGTTTTACCTTCGTCAAGCGTGGCTGTGTCGTTTCCTGTTACGGTTGTGTTGGTTTGTGATGTATAATTGCTTCCGCTTTGATTCTGACAGCAGTTGCCCCATGAGTCTGTTGTTTTTGTTTCACAGCAGTTTGTATGGCCACCAAAGACACTGAATGTTTGTGCGGTACAGTGTCTGCCAGAACCGTCCAGACTGGTTTCTGGTATGCATGTGTTACAATGCATTATGTAATTTTTGTTGCAAATGGGGGCATAACAACTGTTTAAGATGGGGTTGCCCAGTGAGTCATTGCCAGAAGTTCCAGTGTTTTTAGAAAACCATGCCAACAATGTTCCTGTTTCATCATCGATTGGGATTTTAATTATGTTGTGATAGTCTGCATTACCTGTTAGGTCTGTGTCAGGTGCGTTTTCGCAATTACCCCAGATGCGTTCGGCCAGGCGGCATGTATATGTGTTGTTGCCTGTGGCTGCACAACGATCATATGTGCATGTTTGGCCCTTGGCTAGGCAATTAGCTGAGTTAGATGGGGGGATGACACTTCCTTTGTTAGCACCATACAGGTCATCGTAAAATTTGTCGCTGGGGTGGGCCTTGCTGATGTTTGCCAATGCTGTGTCGCCGGCGGATGCAACGCAGTCAAGGACCTGTTGCCAGCAGGCAGAACCGTTAATTATAGCCTTGCGGTTTATGGAATTGTCGATGCTTTCACATAAACCGAAATTGCCGGTTACGGATGTGCAGGCCTGGATGATGCAGGCACGTCCAACCTCGCGACAGGTGGACATAATGGTTTCATATGTTTTGTCTGTTGCAATGCCCTGCATACCGGTTAACCATTCCGCATCTGTATCACCGGTGGATTCCAATAATGATGTACAGGCACTTTGAATCGTTTCGCACATTGCATTTACTGTTTTGTCCGCCATAACACCAAAGATTGAAAGGGCACGTGAATCAAAATCATTTATAGATTTTGTGGCATCACTAAGGCACTGGGTCGTCAGTGTTGTGCAGGATTGACGCATTTCTTCCAGTTTTTTGCCCTGGGCCAATTTTATTTGTCCCAATGCATCTTCGATAAATAAATCCCATACGTAATCTGATATGTCCTGGCAATGTTCCATTGCGGGTTCCAAAAATTTCTTTTTATTGTTCAAAAATGTAACAAAACGTTGGTTGTTTGGGATGGATGACCAGGTTTGATTTGCGTCCGGTCGGGTTATCAGTTTCGACAGGTCGGTCAATTCTGTTGTTAAAAATGCCTGGCCGGTTGATGGGTCTATATAGCGACCAGTTGTGTCCAAACATTTCCCCAAATCTTCACCACAGACCGTTGAATCAGATAACATGTCCAACATTTTTTGACGACATGTTAGGATGTCGTCTGAATTTTTGTCTTGGTATGTGTTCAGACGGGAAATGTCCAGTAGGGCCCCAGATTCAAAGACGCGTTGACGAGCCTGATCAACCTGGGTTTGATATGCTTTTTTAACGGTGTTACAGTCCTGTTCGATTAACATTTGATAACCGCTTTCTGCCAAGGCTAATTCATCTGGGGTACATATCTCTAATGCCATTTCGCGACATACGGGCAGGGCGGCAGCGTGCAGTGCCGTGCCGGATTTCGCCGTTGTTGATGCACCCGCCAATGAATCAACACTGTCAAAGGCAGCATCGGTGTTCAGGGATAATGATATGGCATTTAACTGCTGGTTATTAAAGTTGTTGTCGTTAAAGCTGTTGTTCAGCTTCTTTGCAATTTCATCCAACATCTGTTTTGATTCGGACGTGTCCTTTTGATTGAATGCCAATTCGCCTTCGGTTGGAGTGTATAAGGCTTCGGCATCTTCCTTGTCCATGCTGACCGTCAGTAGACGTTGACTGAAATCAAGCAATTGTTCCTCGGCAGCGGCCAGGCTGGATTTGACACCGTCAAATTCCGCAGTACGAGATGAACAGGCACAACGTTTTAGTTGGCTGTCTTTGTTAGCACAGAATTCATCCATACAATTATTAAAAACTTCGCGGCATTGTTGATAGTTGCTAATTTCAACTGGGTCAGTTGTGGTTGCCGTGCGTGCCTTTGTCGTCAATCGTGATATGTTGCGGTCCAATGTGCGGGAAACAGACGCGGATTTCTTTGGTGTCGTTTGTGCACGTGTGGCGGTGGAGACTGCCGTGGTGCGTCCTGTGACGGCTGAACGAGAGGCCGTTCGTTGAGGATTAGATGATACATTGCGTGTGGTCTGAGTTGGAGTGTAGTCACGTGTCTGTATGTTTTGTGTGGTGCTGCGTGCGGATACCCCCTTGGGGATAGTGGAGGCAGCGGAACGGGTGCCCATGCCTTCCCCGCGTGTGGAAACCGTTTGAGATGTGCCAGAACGTTCGCGTGTCGTGGTCTTTGTGTCGCCTGTGTCGAAGGTACGTTTTATAGTAGAACTTGTGTTTGTTTTTTTAGTTAATGTGTTTGTGCTTTCTGATTTTTGACGGGTGCTGGATACCGTTGTGGTTGTGCTACGCCGTGTGGCGGCACGTGATGTGTCCACTTCGTCATCGGCAAATGCCGCCTGAAACGCAAGCGGTACAAGCAGTACAGCAAAAAATAGTCTTAATCCCTTCATTCCTGTATATCGGAATGTTAGCAAAAATATAAAAATCGGGGCAAGCAGAAAATATATCTTTTGTACAGAATTTTTTGGTGCGACCAGGGGGACTTGAACCCCCAAGGGTTGCCCCACAGCATCCTTAGTGCTGCGTGTTTACCAATTTCACCATGGTCGCATGGCTGGTGCATGTATTTTGGCAAGTTGGTATTTGTTTTTCAACCTTTTTTATGATAAAATCGTTTATAAAGTGTAAACGAAAGGAAAGATATTATGAAATTACTGTCTAAATTATTGTTTAATTGTTCGATGTTGGTTTTGATTCCAGCGGCGGCATCTGCGGCAGGGACTTATTATAATGGAACATATCAATCACCTCAGCGGAATTATTCGCAACAATCGTATAGCCAAAGAACAAGGACTACGTCTATGTCCAATCAAGGGGTTAGTGCGTATAATCAGAGACAGTATGCAAACGCAGGTTATACAAATTCAGGTTATGCAAATACAAGGGGGGTGGCACGTGCAACGCAATCGCAACAGGTGCAACAGACCGCTATGCAGTCGGGAAGTGATAAAGGTTTTTCATTAAGTGCAGGTCTGTCAAAACAGGTTGCAATGTGGCAGTTTGAAATGAATACCGCTGGGTCAAAATTGCACTATGATAACATAGACTGGTTGGTGTTTGATGCCCAAGGTAAGTATGTGTTTAATGCTGGAAAAACAAAGATGCAGGTTAACGCAGGACTGCAATACGGTATGCAGACGGGCGAATCCAGTATGATTGACGATGATATCAGTCATGGTGGGTATTTGTACGGGGAATATTGGAATTTAGATGGCAGTGAGAAAATAGGTGAAAAAATAGGTCATGCATTGTCTGCAGGTGTCAGTGATGGCGGCAATATGTTCGGGTTTAATATTGGATTTGGGTTGACTGATATTTGGAAATGGGGTAATGTGAAAATCACACCATCTGTCGGTTGGCGGTATTTGAAATACAAATTGGAAACTAAAAATAACAAGGGGATGGTTGTTGTTAATGGCGACTATGATGCGTCTTGTGTGACATTGGACGATGGTTCGAAACAGTGCTGGCCACTGATTGCAGTGTTTGACAGTTTCGCAGATTATGCCTATCCAGATTATCCGGGGTATTCATATTTTGATAAAAATGGAAATAAACTGCAAGACCTGGACGGAGATGGCTATTTGGATGGCCAGGCATACTATGTCGCAGTCGAAGTTGGGGGGTGGAACTATGCCGAGGCTGAAGGGACATTCTATTTCTCACAACCTGATGTCAGCCACTCGTATGAGGTTGCATGGTCGGGGCCTTATTTGGCACTGGAAATGTTGTATGATATAAATACAAATAATTCTGTGAACGGTTATGTTGAACTGGGGTTACCATCGTATACTGCAACCGCAGATCAACCGTATCGCTATGATTGGCAACATCCAAAGTCAATCGAGGATAAGGGGGGGATGGGTTCGGCCATTCATTTCGGTTTGGGTGCAAACTGGAACACCATGATTACAAAATCGGTTGCCTTGTCAATTGGGGTGACATATGATTATTATTCGGTTAGTGATGCTGATGCGACAACCTTTATGAATCCTGAATATTGGACAGAAATCAAAAATGATATTATTCAGTTGGGAATCGCAGCCGGAAAGACCGAGGCCGAAATCTTGAACCCAGAAACTGGTGATGGAACGGCCTTGTGGATTGTTGATTTAGAGAAAAATGGATGGAAGGAAACAACAAAAAGTGAAATAGAATCATTCTATAAATCACTGGGGATTCGTGTCGGGTTTAATGCGAAATTTTAGGGTTTGTGTAAAAAATGAATTTGTGTAAGTGTTTGTTCGGTGCGGTTTTGGCCATTGTAACATTTTTTGATGTTGCAATGGCTGTTGAGTTGCAGGGGACAGTGCCTGTCAATGTGACCAGTGATACCGCTGCGGCGGCAAAAAATAAGGCTTTTAATGATGCTCGGCGGCAGATTATTGTCGGTGCTTTGCGGCAATATGCAGATGTAACATCCTTGAACTCTGCAGTTGGGGCTGCAAAAAATGCTGAGTTGATGAATTTGATTGCTGCGTCTAGTATAGATGGTGAACAGTTTTCTGATACTGCGTATTCTGCCAATATTACCATGGTACTGGATGCCGATGCGGCACGTGTGTGGCTGACCGAAAATGGTGTGCAAAATTGGATTCCAGATGGGACAAGTGTTGATACCTTTGTTGTTCAGGTTAATATGTCAAATGGCTTGAAAAACTGGGTGGAATTAAATCAGATAGCTCGTGCGGAAAAGTTCGATTTAAATGTGCGGTATTTGTCGCAGGGGACTGCAATATTGAATCTGCCAAAGTCTGTACGCGGACGGTTTACTATTGCACTGCGAGAGACCGGTTGGAGGTATGCAAATTCTGATGGGAATTTGAAAATTTGGAAATAAGACAATTTTCCTTGAATAATTTGTTTTTTACGGTATTCTGCAACGGAAAAAGAAAAAAGGGAGATGTTGTGAAAAAAGTTTCTTGGGTTTTGTTAATGTCATTGGTGCCATGTATGGCAATGGCTGATGAAGTGGCTGAAAAAAATGAACTGGTGCTGGCTGTGCGGCGTATTGGATTGGAATGGTCAAAAACCGATGTCAGACATGCTGATGAATACCAGGAATCGCCCATTTCTGCATTAAAAGCCGACAGTCAAGATTTCTTTAAGGGGGTGTTTGATACGGCACTGGTGTATAATAAAAATAGATTCCAATGGGATAACAGTTTGTTTATGGAATATGGTGAAACAAAACTGAAACCGTATAACGAGTTGCCAACAACCAGTGAAAATGCCGATGATATTCTGCTGTCCAGTAACTTGTCATATGCGTGTTGGGATTTTTCTGGGCTGAAGTTTGGTCCGACAGTTCGTGGGGCGTATGATACTGAATTTGTGACCAGTGATGATACTCCGCGTCAGCAGGTCGTTCGTGCAAATGCGGGTATTTCACTGTTTGACAATAAGGTTATTAAAAGTTTGTACCTGACGGGAGTGTATGAATATGACTTTACATATGCAAATGAAAAGGTCAGTAAATTGGCAGCTGAATTGGGGTGGCGTTTAGAATATCAGGTTCGCGATGGGGTAAAATTCTCGACAAATGGGTACTATCGTGAATATCTTAGTTATTCTGAATTTGTGGCAACTGACCTGGAACGCGATTTAAGTGCGGTTGTGCGTTTGGACACAAATCTGTGGGGTGATCTAACTATGGGGCCGTATGTGCAATATCGTTTGGCACGTGCCCGTGGCGTAGATGTCTATGGCAGTAATTTTATTATGGGTATATCCTTTAACTATATTACTTCGTTTGGGTTAATGTAAAGATGGCCGCCAAAATGGCGGTTCCTTTGTTTGTAACAAACTCTTGACAAAATAAAATAATGTGCTATTGTTTGCTGCGGTAATTAAAAAACAAAAAGGATTTTAAGATGGCATTTTGTATGGGTAAAGAATGTGCACATTTAGATGATAAGACTAATACATGCACCTTTGCAGGGAATTGTATTGTTAAAAAATATAATCTGAATGAACAGTTGAATGTTAAACCAGTTGTTGCAACAAAACCAGTTGAAAAAACTGAAAAAACAGCAGAGCAGGTTGTGTTTAATCCGTTCCAACGTGGCAATGGGTGCCTGTTTTCTGGGGTGAAACTGGAAGATATTCTGGCATATACACGTTAAATAAACATCCCCCGTTTGGGGGATGTTTTGTTCGACAGATAATTTATTTCTTGGTGGCCCAAAATAATGACCACAGCCATGAAATAATTGACCAACCAAATACCCAACTGGCCAGACGGACTGCGTGCATGTCCGGTTTGCCGCGGCCGTTCTGACGGGCCAACCATGCAGGGGCCAATATTACCACCAGTACCAGCAGGGTGCCAATCACATATTTTATATACAATAAAATTTCTGCCGTCTTTACCATATTTATATAATGTAATGGGGGCGATTTGCCCCCCCCTTGTTCTTATTTGTCAGCCAAATTATAAACCATATTTTGCTGATTTGTCCAGTTCTTCTTCGATACGAATTAACTGATTGTATTTGGCCATGCGGTCTGTGCGGGACATAGAGCCTGTTTTAATTTGGCCTGCGTTGGTCGCAACCGCCAAATCAGCAATCGTGGTGTCTTCGGTTTCGCCACTGCGGTGCGAAATGATTACACCATAGTTTGCGTTCTGGGCCATGCGTATCGCGTTCAAGGTTTCTGTTAATGAACCAATCTGATTTACCTTAATCAAAATGGCGTTCGCTACGCCGTTCGCAATGCCTCGTTCCAGACGTGATGGGTTGGTCACAAATAAATCATCACCAACCAATTGGCAACGATTGCCGATTTTTTCTGTCAGTTTTTTCCAACCGGCCCAATCTTCTTCGGCCAGGGCATCTTCAATGGAAATAATGGGGTAATCAGAAATTAACTGTTCGTAAAAAGATATCATTTCATCAGATGATAATTCGCGACCTTCGAATTTATAAATGCCGTTGGAATAAAATTCTGATGATGCAACATCCAAACCAATTGAAACCTGAGTGCCTGGCTCGTAACCAGCGGAATGTATTGCCGCGATAATTGTGTCCAGCGCTTCGTGACAGGTGTTAAAGTTTGGTGCAAAACCGCCTTCGTCACCAACGTTGGTAGAGTTGCCGCTGTTCTTTAAAATCTTTTTCAGATTGTGGAAAATTTCAGAACCCATGCGGATGGCTTCAGCCTCGGATTTGGCACCGTTTGGAATAATCATGAATTCCTGGGCGTCCAGACCGTTGTCTGCGTGAGCACCACCGTTGATGATGTTCATCATTGGACGGGGTAATACGTTCGGGGTTGAATTGCCGTAAATGTCTGCAATATATTTATACAGTGGAATGTGCTTTGCATTTGCAACCGCATGGGCCAATGCCATAGATACAGATAATATCGCGTTCGCACCCAATTTGTCTTTGTTTGGTGTGCCATCCAGTGCCAGCATACGTTCGTCTAATGCCGTTTGCTGGGACGCGTCCATGCCAATCAGAGCCGGGGCAATGATTTCATTTACGTTTTTGACCGCAGTTAATACGCCTTTGCCCATGTAAGATGTACCACCGTCACGCAGTTCTAGGGCCTCGAATGTGCCGGTTGACGCACCAGAAGGTACAGCTGCACGACCAAAGGCACCGTCTGCCAGTTCAATGTCACATTCAATGGTCGGATTGCCACGACTGTCCATAATTTGACGTGCGTGAATTTTTTTGATTTCAAACATGTGCTTTTCTCCTTTTGCTGTTATTTAAGACTTGCCTAGTCTAGTGTAATTGTGGCATAATGTAAACTAAATAAAGATTGGAAGAAAAGAAAAAATGATAAAAAAGATAATTTCTTTTGTTTGCTGCCTGTTGCCTGTTGGTGCAGGGGCTGTTGTTGTTAACCCAGAAGTTGGTCAAAATTCGGTTTCTACGGAACAAAGTTCCTGGACGGATGCAATCAGTGCAGGAAGTACCATTACAATTAATAGTGCAAATGTAAATGGTATAAATTCGCAAAATGGATTTGCAATTGCAGATAATATGTTTGTTGGTATGCCTACAGACCAGGGTAGTATTTCGGGCAGTTTATATGTGCTGGATACTGTGCAGAATCCGTTTACTGTGGTGTCAACAGGTGATGTTTCTATTGGTTCTATTTTACAGGTGCTGAATGGTAAAACGTTGGGATTTAAAACGTCTGATTCGAACCCAACGTTGTATAATTTGACGGTTGGTGGTGGTGCTTCAAACGAGGGAATTAAAATCGGTGATGCATCTCAGACCGCAAATCTGAATATCGAAGGTGTTGATAAATTAACCGTTGCTGGGTCTGTAATTGCATATGGAAATATGACTGCAAATGTGAATTCCATGGATGCTGGACTGATTAACGCGAATGCCGGGGTTATGGATATTAACGCAAAAGAAAATGTGGAATTTGATGGACTGGTCGCAAACAGTGCAGGTGATACCTCTGTTGTCGCAGGTGGAGATATCGTATCTGATGGTACTGTACAGAATAACAATGGTAAAATGATGCTGAGTGCATCTGGAAATATCGAAGTTTCTGGAAATGTAGAAAATAAGTCTACTGGTGATTTTGAAGTGGTTGGACAAGATTTTGCAGTTGATGGAACTATGACAAATGAGTCGACTAATGCAACCACAACGTTGAATGTTGACAGTTGGTCTGTAGATGGGGGATCGTTGTCTGAATATTCATTCGTAAATATGGGAAATATGTATGCCACGGTCAAGGGGAATACTTATTTTAAATGGGGTATGAATTTAAGTGGTATGGGCACTGATAATGTCTTCAATCTGGATACTGGTACGTTGACATTTGGGGACGATGCACCAACTTTGACCTGGTTTAATGCCTTTTCTAACTATTTGGATTCGTTCAGTTTGGCGATTCGTGATGGAAATGTTGATGTAACTACAATCTTGAATGGGTTGAATGTCGATGGCCAGGCCAATGTCAATGCTAATATGTCTGTGTTGGCGGAAAATGTTAATGTTGGTACAGTGCGAAACGAAGGTCAGACGTTGGTGGTCAAGGCTGCAGATTTGGCTTCGGGCTGGGATGTAGTGGCACCTGCCAGTGATGCAACTGTTGGAAATATCACAGTGACTGATCAAGTCGTTGGGGGCAGTGGTACAAGTACTGATTTGATTGCTTCTGGGGGGGTGACCGTTGCAGGGGCCGTTTCTAATAATGGTAAAATGACATTGAATGGTAATTCAGTTAATGTCGCGTCTGTGTCAAACTCTGGAACAGGTGCAGAATTGACAATTTCATCTTTGACTGCACCAAGCGGCAGTGTCAGTGTTTCTGGTAATGTGACAAATTCAATTGGAACAACTACAATTTGGGCAAAAGATGTCAGTGTTGGTGGTATGATTACCAATAACAGTGGTACAACCGAAGTGCGTGGTTCCGATACAAGTGGTGGTTCTGTACAGATTGGTGCCATAAATGCGGCAGGTGGTGTTGTAAATCTGAACGCATTGGCGGGAAGTGTGGGGATTACTAATACCCTGACCGTGGCCGGTGGTACACTGAATCTAGGTGACAGTTTGGCGAATTTGAGTGTCGATGGCAGTGTTCAGGTTGCTGGTGATGTTGTCGCAAGTAATGTTGCAAATGAAGCGGCTGGAAATTTGAATGTGGCACACAGTGGTACGCAACCATTTGTGATGTCTGCAAATGCAATACAGATTGACGGCGATATTATCGCAAGTGCTGATGATGTTGTTCGTAATGTTCAGTTTGATTCTGCACTGATTAACGTTGTGGGGGGGGCGACCGTTGCAAATAAAGGTATGTTAACATTGGGGATGAATTCGGGCTCTTATGTTAAGGTTGGTGGTGATTTAACCGTAAATGATGGCGGTGTTTTTGAATCTGTGGCCAATGATTTGTTTGTGGGCAGCATGTCTGGTAATTCAAAGTTCATAGTTCATGGGGCGAATTTGACCGCGGATGCAGGAAATATAGATATAGATGGCAATCTGTATTTTGACCCAGCAAGTGATCCAAGTCAGCCAGAAAATGGATTGGTTGTAAAGGATACAAATGCACTGACAATTAAGACGACAGGGGCGGGTGCAGATATTTCAGTTGCGGCTGTGTCTGTTGGTGCGGGTAAAGTGCTGACAATGAATGCAGCTGATGAAATTGTAATCGGTGGTGTTGTTACGAACAACGGGAGTTTGAATTTGGAGGCTGCCGGAGATTTGCAAGTAAATGGTGTGGTAACAAATACTGGCAATCTGGAAATTGGTGCGGATAATGTCAATGTCGCGGGAGTTACAAATTCTGGGACAGCTAATTTAGTTGCTGCTGATTCTGTTGATTTAGGAAATGTTGCAAATACTGCGGGAAGTTTTGATGTTTCTGCGGCAGATACCATTACTGTCGCGGCGGTGAATCAGACGGGTGGTGTTGTCAGTTTGGCAACCAGTGATATAGATATGCAAAGTTTGGTTGTAAATGGTGCCGCTGGAACACAAATGAGTTTGAACGCATCAGATGTTTCTGTGTCAGGAAATGTTAATGTGTCGGGCGATGTTGTGCAGGGTGGAACAGCAGGTATGTTGAACCTGAATGCCACTGATTTTGCGGCAAATAATCTGACACTGGGTGGTGATTTTATCGCAAATTCAGGTAATACAACATATGAAATTGGTTCGGTGTTGAATATCACAGGGGATGTCAATGTCGCAGATGGTGCAACGTCAGTATTTAATGTTGGGAATACTGTGCGTGCAGGCGATTTGACCAATGCGGGCAATATTACATTTAACGCAGAACGTGGTTTGGTATTTGGTAATATTACAAATGATTCCGGTGTTATAACAATAGATTCTGGTGCTGGGGTACTGGAATTTAGCGAATTGGCAATGAACAGCGGAAATTTGATTTTGGATGGTGCCGGGTTGGCGATGACTGGTGCAATAAATACAGGGGCAATGTTATATCAGAACTATGCCGATGTGTTAACTGGTCAGGATATAAATATTGTTTCTGATACGTATGAAATCACAACCGCAGGATTAAATGTTTCTGGAATTGACCAAGATGGGCAACTGGCTGTGAATACCAGTGATGTTAATGTCAGTGGTAATATTGTGGCCAATGATTTGTCATTTTTTGCACAGAAGTTGTCGGATGGTATTACACCAGACTGGATGAATGTAAACGTTGGTGTCAGTGTTTCTGGTGATGTAGATTTTATTGGACTGGAAAAGATGACAATCGGTGGGGATTATATGTTCAACGATGGCAGTCGTATTAACGCAGCGATTTTGCCGTATACCATTGGTGATGGTGCGTATACTACAGATATTAATTACTGGGCCAGTGTTAGTTTGAATGATGATAATACATTGGGACAGATTACAAATCCAGAGGGCGGTCAGGCACTGATTACAGTCGGTGGCAAATTTGAATCTGATTTGCATAATCTGGGAACACTGACCAGTGATGGTAAATTGTCTGATGCACAGATCGGTATCGACATCTTTGATATGGTTGACCAGGGAACTGCAATTTGGTTCTTGCATGCAAATGAAGGTGTGAAAGATTTGGCAACAAAAATCCGTAATTTGAATGTTAGTTTCTGTAATGCAGATGGCAGTTTGTGTTTTGATTACCTGGATTCTATTACAGTTAAAAATGGTAAAGATGTAAATGGTTCTGATGAAGAACTGCCGGCATATATTGCTGTGCGTGATTCTGACCATGATGGTTCGGCGGACAGTCTGTATATCGTATTTGATCCACGTTTTGGCGGGCCTGTTGAAGTGTTTAAAATTCAGCCAATTGTTGGACGTCAAGACCCGCACACAATGGGGGAATATGTTGCTGCAGGGGCATTGGATAATATGATCGCAGGGCAGTTGGTGAATAAAAAGTTCTTTAATAAAACACCAATCGAGGCTATTCCGTTAATCTTTGATGGAACAAATTTGTCAACGATGGCAAATGAACTGTATAATCGTATGGAAGATTATTCAATGAATCGTGATGGTGAAGCATTGGCTCGGTTCAGCAGATTGTTCCAGGTGCGTGAACTGGAACAAATCGTTGGGGCGATTTCGTTGAATGAACACACTTCGTTCAGAAATTTTGAAGACCGTATGTTTGATGAATTTATTTGGAATCGAAATCGTAATCTGAAAAAGGCTTGGGTGGATGTTGACTTTGGTATGGCATACCAGAATATAGACGATGGCAAGCATGCAGATGGACATCGTTTCAGTATCGCGGGTGGTTTCGACTGGCAAGAATCGAATACCCTGGTATTGGGATTGACCGGTCGTGTGTCTCGTACTTCGTTTGACAGTCATGATTCTATGGATTTAAGTTATGCGGGTCATGAAAATGTTATGGGTGATGTTAAACTGGAAGTTTCTGATACAAATATCGGTGTAGGTGGATATTTGATGAAGATATTGAATGAAAAGGCACGTCTATATGGTAATGCTTTCTTGGATGCACATATCCTGGATGTGGACAGATTCCAGACATTTATGAACACAATTGATGGTGATGGTTCGGCGTTCAGTTTGATTTCTGAATGGGGACTGATGCATGATATCTTGAATCAGTATGTGGTTGGGAATCTGTATGCGCGTGCTGGATATAACTTTGGATTCGATGTCAAGGAAAAGGCTGCAGGCAGTGATTATATGCGTTTGGAATCGAATGGATACTTTATCCTGACACCAGGATATTCGTTGATGGCACAAAAACGTATTTATCCGTCTGCATGGTTGCAAATCAGACCTTATGCATCGGTTGGTATCGAATATGATTTGGCCGGTACACCAAACGATGTAAAGTATAAGTTTGTAGTGGCAGATGAATTTACGCATTATGATGCAGAAATTGACCCACTGTGGGCGAATATTGGTGCAGGTGTTGAAATGTTAAGTGCAAATGGACTGCAGTTCGGATTGGATTACAGGTATCAGTATAATGACGCAATCCAATTGCATAATATAAAAATATCTGGGTCGTACAGATTCTGATGATATCAGATTCCCCGAATGGGGGATTTGTTTAGATAAAGGGAATGATATTTCATGGAGATTAAAAATTTGATGGGCTATCCCAAAGATTATGTGGAAGAACTGATATCAGTTGTGCGTGAACAACATCGTAAATTTCCAGAATATGAAGAGTTTTCGCGTAACATTCTGGATTCAATATTGCGCAAGGCATCGGATTGTCATTATGCAGACTATGCGTCGCGTGCGGCGTTGGATATTGCCAGTAAACGTGGAATATCGTTGTCGGATATGACATGGGATAACCAGACGGCAAAAAAACGTGATCCAGGTCGCAAATGGTTTATGCGGGACCATTGTGTGCCGATACGTGAATTGAAAGATTTAGTATTGAATAGTAATACGCCCGCTTATAAAATTGTAAAACGGGAAACAGTTGCATGGATTACACGTGCCGAAAATGCATGTTTGGATAAGAAAGAGTATAAAGATTCACGCCCCGGTGGATGGCGGAAATGCTATAAAGAATGTGGTATTGATGTGGTTAAATTGAAAAAAACTTGACTTTTTTGTCAATTTAGTATATAATTTTGGGCATGACGGGTGCGTTCGTGCCCAGTATTTCTCCAAAAGGATATTTTATGCATATAAATGAATTAAAGGCTAAGTCGCCACAGCAACTGCTGAAAATGGCAGAGGATATGGGTATTGAAAATCCATCTCAGTTAAATGTGCAACAATTGCGGTTCGCAGTTATGCGTGTCTATGCTGCTGATAAAAAAATTACACTGATTGGTGATGGTGTGTTGGAACGTATGCAAGATGGTTTCGGGTTCCTGCGTGCACCTGAATCAAACTATTTGGCGGGACCCGATGATTTGTATGTGTCGCCCGCGTTGATTAAAAAATATGGGTTAAAGACAGGCGATTATGTCGAAGGACAAATTCAGGCACCGGCTGCGGAAACTGAACGATATTTCGCGTTGGAAACAATCGAACGCGTTAATGGGGAAAATCCAGAAAAACTAAAACATCGTGTTTCGTTTGATGATATGACCCCTTTGTATCCCGATGAACAGTTAAAGATGGAAGTGCAAGATGATAAAGATCGTGGACGTAATCTGTCGGCACGTGTGATTGACTTGATTTCACCCACAGGCAAGGGGCAACGTTCCTTAATCGTTGCACCACCACGTACGGGTAAAACCGTTATGCTGCAGAATATTGCACACAGTATTGCAACAAACTATCCTGATGTTAAACTGATTGTGTTGTTGATAGATGAACGTCCCGAAGAAGTTACTGATATGCAACGCAGTGTTAAGGGTGAGGTGATTTCTTCTACATTTGATGAACCTGCCGCACGTCATATTCAGGTGGCCGAGATGGTTATAGAAAAGGCAAAGCGATTGGTCGAAGCTGGTCAGGATGTTGTTATCTTGTTGGATTCTATTACGCGTTTGGGACGCGCATATAATACATGTGTTCCATCCAGTGGCAAGGTTTTAACCGGTGGTGTTGATGCGTATGCATTACAACGTCCAAAACGGTTCTTTGGTGCGGCACGTAATATCGAAGGTGGCGGTTCGTTGACTATTATTGCAACTGCGCTGGTTGATACTGGGTCTAAGATGGATGAAGTTATCTTTGAAGAGTTCAAGGGTACAGGAAACAGTGAAATTATTCTGGATCGTAAGTTGTCTGATAAACGTGTGTATCCGGCGATTGATATTACCAAATCTGGTACACGTAAAGAAGACTTGCTGGTGGGCAAAGATATTCTGTCCAAAATGTACGTATTGCGGCGTATTATTAACCCGATGGGTACGTTAGAGGCAATGGAATTCCTGTTGGATAAATTGCGAATGACAAAAACAAATGCGGACTTTTTTAGTTCCATGAATCAGTAAGTATTATATTTCCCGCCGATTGGCGGGATTTTGTTTGAAATTGTAAAAAATGAATAAATTAAATTTGATTGCTGTGTTTATCGGTGTTGTTTTGTTTGCCTGGTGGGCAGGTCAACAATATGCAATGGAGCGATGTAGCAAAAATATCGCAAATATAAACGCAAATCAGCAAATGAAAATCTTTAAAATTACCCAGAATGTCAATGAAAAAACTGATAATCATAATACCAATCATATTCGTCACGTCCTGTGCCAGAAATACTCAATCGCAGAATAATGTGTGTGCACCAATCGTCTGTCAACCAATTTATGGACGAAAATCGGATTGGAATCTGATCAGCGATGAATTGGCACGAAATATTTATCGACATAATATGCTGTGCCAGGAATTAAATGCGGGTGTTGACATGTGGTAAATTTGTACTATATTAAGTGTATGGTGAAAGACACAGTAATCTTGGATGAAAGCAACTTAAATGCACCGCGGTTTAAGCATGTGGGACTGACGGGGTATTTGAAACGCAATTGGCGGAGAAATCCAAATGAATTAAAACGCATTGTGTATAATTGCGATGTGTCGCCGTATTTGGGACAGTTGCCGCCTGAACTGAGGGTAATTGCACCTGGTGGGGATATTGCATATGCAACACAACAATTCCGCGAGATAATAGAAGATTTTGCACTGGAAAATATCCAAGAACTGCGTGATGCAGACCAGGATAAGATTTGGTCTATGGATAAGATTGAAAAACTGTTCGGAACAAAATGTGTACTGGTGTCGCGTGGAGTTAATGTTTATGGGGTAAATCCATGGTCGGGACTGTGCGGGTTCGTGTGTAAACTGTCGTTTCCAGAAATAAATGCACACTATGCATTGAAATTATATTATGACAATATTTATGTGCGGGCGGACTATGCACATGGCCCATGGTTCGAGGCGGCAACTGCACTGGCTGCAAATCAGGCAGAACCAAAAGATAATGTTCCAATGTATATGGCATCACTGAAATATGAACCGTATATGCTGTCAAAGTGGGCAGGGGATAAAGATGATGGTGTTAGTCAACGAAAAAATCAATACACAATCTTTGCCGCACGTGATGCAGAAGATGAATCCAGAAACAGACGAGGTGGACGCAGAATTGACTGGGGCGAAACCAGCCGGACATCGTATGGAACATTGTCGTATCCAGCACGTAAATTGGTGCGGCAGATTATGAATATGGATAAATTTGCAGTTCAAAAATCACTGGAACAGGCAAAAAATTCCCTGGCGCAAAAAGAAATGCAGGCGGCAATTAAGTACGCAAAGCAGGTTGCGTGGGCACATCTAGACGGCAAGGTAGTGTACTTTATTAATAATTTGAATCAGTATTAGTTTCTGGTGACCAGTTCAATTATGTCGCGAACGATTTTCTGACTGGCGATATCCCCAGTGGGGGCATATTCGACAAATTCAAAACTGTATGCATCGTGAAATTCGCGGATAAAGTATTTTACTGCATTTGTGCAAAGGCCATTTTCAGCAGGAACTAACACATCGTGAAACTCTGATGGGTCAATTGCATCAAAGTCCAAAGATACAACAAATGGACGGTTGCCAATGCGATTGCGAATTTCAGCGGCAGCAGCAATCCAATCGGATTCTGATTTTAGTTGGTCTGCATGGCGAATAAATATATCGTTGGATTGTGCAAATTCTATTTCTGCAGGTTCGTATGAACGGGTGCCTAGATAGAATACGTTTTCTGGCCGTAAGGCAGGAAAATTTTTCTGCAGCCCAAGCCAGCGTTTGTCGCCATTACCCATCAGGGCACGTACATTTGTACCGTGTGGTGCACCAGATGCCTGAGATACTGCTGTTTCGGGGGTGTGTATGTCCAGGTGTGCGTCAATATAAATCAGGCATAATTCCAAAGATGGTATTTGGTCACGTAATGCCGCAAAATGACCAAAGTTTACAGAATGGTCGCCCCCAATCATAATATGACGTTCGGTGGGAGTGTTTGCATAAATTTGCTGCTGAATTTGAAAGTTTTCACCAAAACGGTCAGAACTGCATGCGACCGCATCAAATGGGGCGGCGGTTATAAATGACCAATCGTGGTTCGGAAACATTTTTTGCACAGCACGTGGGGCCAACGCAGGGCCATCAGCAATCGCCGTGTGCAGACAGCCACGGCCGTATTCTATTCCCAGAAACTTTGTCATTTGTTTGCCTTTATTATACTTTCTGCGGCATTTTTAATCCGCGATAAGGATGATTCGTATGTGCTGCAATCGCGTGCGATTTCAGAACGGTATGCGTCACGCATGTTCGATGCCATATAAAAACAGCCGCGTAAATGTTGTACACAGTATTCGTGCCCTGTATTAAATGCGTTCTGGCCGCGGACGCGACTTTCCATAGATGACCAATCTATGTCCAATGCAGAATCCAGGTTTGTCCATGAATTTTCGCCGCTGTATTTGCCCACAGTTGACATCCAGTATTCGTCCATTTCGGAATCTGACCAATTGTTTTCAGACTGTAATGTCAGTATTTGCGTAATCAAATTTTCAATCGCAGGTTGATATGTTGCGTCAATTTGGGACAGTTTAGAACTGCAATAACAGCGATTGTACTTTGTGTTTTCACGTTTGCAGTAATCGTCCATGCATTCTGTGTAGTCCGTCATACAACGTACAGATGATATGCGTTCGGATGTCTGTGTGCTGACCAAATTTGTGGCTGCACTGCGGGTGGAATAGGTTGGATTGCTGCGGTCGCCGCCAGAATTGTTTATTACCGTTTGAACATTGTAGCCGCGGTCACCATTGCCGCGGCGTGCGGTACCGGCTGTGGTGGCACTGCGAACCGTGTTGGTGCGGGCGACCACCCTGCGTTGCGACTGATTGGTGCTGGTTTGTTTTGGGGCCATGGTTGCAGAACGTGCACTGCGTGATGTGTTTGTACGTGATACAACGCGGCGTTGTGTGGTAGATGGTAATTTTTCTGTTTTGACCACCGTGTCAATCAGATTTGATGACTGGCCATTTGTAACCCCGGGATTCAGATTAGTTCGCATCGAATTGTTCATGTATGGATACATGTAGTTATAGTTATACCCAGTTGTATTCGTCAGACGAGCATCACGTGTGGCCGCCATCGCACAGGGAAATAATGCGGAAAATATAACAAAATACAGGATTCTTTTTCTCATTACACATATAATAGAAAACTTTGCAAATTCAGACAAGAAAAAAATTTAAATAAAAATTTGCATTTTAAAAAAAGACTGTTATAATATGTTTCGTTTCGGGGTGTAGCTCAGTCTGGTAGAGTGCTTGGTTTGGGACCAAGATGTCGAAGGTTCGAATCCTTTCGCCCCGACCACGAAATTCAAACCACCACTTTTGTGGTGTTTTTTTGTTTCTGTTCGGGATGTGCGGATTCGAACGGTAAATTAAAATTCACCCATGTTCGAACGTTTCACTCGATTTATCGCCAGGTGCGATAAATCTGCGTGTATCCTCGGTATTTATTCGAACTACGCGGGGCTTGTTCTCATATACTCGGATTCCCTCGGTTTTGCACAGAAAGTGTCAAACCTGCGGGGCATTCTTGACAATTTGCCTGCGTTTGGCACTTGGCAAATTTTTGTTGACTTGATTAAGTGATATTAACTAAAATAATTAACCGTTGTTAACTAATAATACTGGATGTGTTATGGAAAATATGAATCTTTTTGCAATTCTGCAGTTTTGTCGTGCGTGTATGAATACAGTGGATAATCTGGCGATTTGTTTCAGTGATGTGCGGGTGCTGGCACAACTGTGTAATGTGCCGGGAATGCATACGCCCGCACAGTTGGCTTTGCAACTGAATGTTTCGCGGGCAATGATAAGTGCCGTTATAACACGTATGGTGGCAGATGGGGTAGTTGTGCGTGTGCCGTCCCCAGATGATGGACGCAGTGTTTGTGTGATGCCAACAAAATTGGGAAGAAAAACCATGCAACAGATTAATAATAATATTCAGGCGTTGCAGCAACAATTAGCATCTGTTATGGGACAGAAAAAAGTAGATGATTTAATTAAATTGATTGAACAAGCGAATCGGGTGTTGGGACGAGAATAAGAATTCATACCAGGCGAAATCTGAGCATGTTTTTGACATAATCATTTTATGATTCAAAAACGAAAAAAAATTATTTTCTGGGGTTTCTTGGCCATGATTGCCATGATTGGTGGATATTTCTTGGCCAATTATTTTATTGGAAAAAGACCGTATTTTTATGCAGGAACATTGGAAACAACCAAAATTATTATTACATCGCGTGTAGCATCTGATGTCGCAGATGTTTTTGTCACTGAAGGTGATATTGTGCAAATGGGACAGCCCTTGATGCAGATGTCCTGTGATGCGTATAAAATAAATGCACGACAGTTGGATAATGAATTTGAACGTATAAAACAACTGATGGCACGTGGACATGCGTCTGTGGCTGAATATGATGCAATTACACGCAGTAAACAGGATAATGATTTGCGGTTGGATTGGTGTATGGTTAAAAGTCCTATAGATGGTATGGTTATTACCAAGTTTCGTGAAATTGGCGAGATTGTTGCACCAGGAACTGTGTTAATGTCTATTGCAAACCCATATGATATTTGGGCATATTTTTATGTGCCGTATGATATTTTGCACAGATTGTCTGTGGGGCAAAGGGTTGTTGGTATACTGCCCCAGGCCAACAACAAGCAATTCGTTGGACATATTATCAAAATAAATGAAGTGGCAGAGTTTACCCCAAAAAATGTTCAAACACGTGATGAAAGAAGCAGGTTGGTCTTTGGAGTCAAAGTTCAATTTGAAAATCCACAGTTGATGCTGAAAGCGGGTATGACAATCGAAAGTACGTTGATGCAAAATGAGTGATATTGAAATTCATGTTGATAGGGTATTTAAGCGATTCCGAGATGTTATCGCATTAAATGGTGTGTCTTTGCGATTCCAAAATGGAAATCTGTATGGTGTGATTGGACCCGCAGGTGCAGGTAAAACGACTTTGTTTAGAATAATGCTGGATTTAATGAGGGCCAATTCGGGGGCGGTTATGTATCGCGAAAATGGACGTGGTATCGCGTTTGATAAAATCCAGGAACAAATTGCATATATGCCGCAAAGTCAAAGTTTGTATGCGGATTTGTCGGTTGATGAACATTTGGATTTCTTTAGAAGATTGTACGGTATCAGCGATTCGCATTTTAAACAAAAAAAAGAAGAACTGGTGCATTTGGCACGATTGGATAAATTTCTGGACCGACCAGCGGGAAAACTGTCTGGGGGAATGTATAAAAAACTGGGGTTGATTTGTGCTTTGCTGCGGTCGCCCAAAATTATGCTGTTAGATGAACCAACAAATGGAGTTGATCCAATTAGTCGCCGTGAATTCTGGGAGCTGTTAAACAATGCAAAAAATCAGGGAATTTTGGTGCTGATGTCAACTGCATATATGGACGAAGCAGAACGGTGCAGTTCTGTGGTACTGATGGAATATGGACGGGTTTTGGCAACGGGAACACCAGATATACTGTTGAATAAATATAACAGTAAAAATTTTGATGAACTGTTTTTGAAAAGGAAACAGAAATGAAAAATATAATTGTTGATGTGAAAAATATGTCTGTGCGATTTGGCGACTTTGTGGCGGTGCGAAATGTTTCTTTTGATGTTGCGTCTGGTGAAATTTTTGGCTTTTTGGGGGCAAATGGTGCAGGAAAAACAACAACTATTCGTGTGCTGTGTGGATTGTTGCCCGCAAGTAGTGGGACTGTAATCGTAGATAATGTCAGGTTTGTGCCAGGACGAGAAAATCAAATTAAGAAAAAAGTTGGATATATGTCTCAACGATTTACGTTGTATGACGATTTGTCTGTACGTGAAAATTTTGACTTTGTGGCCGCGTTGCATCAGTTAGATGAAGATATATATCTGTTACGGCGACAAAAACTGATGGACTTTATTGGTTTTGACAGTGATTTGCGTACGTTGGTTAAAAATCTGCCCAGTGGTATCAAGCAGCAGGTGGCTTTGTGTGCTGCGTTGTTACATGACCCGAAAATCATATTCCTGGATGAACCAACCGCCGGGGTTTCGCCACGGGCACGGTACAGATTCTGGCAGTTAATACAAGAATTGGCCCGTGATGGAAAAACAGTGTTTGTAACAACGCACTATATGGACGAGGCAGAAAATTGTCACAGAATTGCACTGATGCGGGCCGGGGAAATTGTCGCAATTGATAGCCCATATGAACTGAAACGTAAAACGTTTGGGGACACGATGTTTCGATTGCGGCCCAAAGTCTTGAATCCGATGTGGCCAATTCCAGATGTGGTCGATGTTTGGCAGCCTTATGGCATGACATATCATTTGAAATTTCGTGATGGGGTAGATGTTGCAAGACAACTGCGTAGATTGAGACGAGATTGGGATATTGTACAAATAACACCGTCTTTGGAAGATGTGTTTGTTCGACTGGTCGAAGGAAAAAACAGATGAAAATATTCTCGTGGCACAGATGTCGTGCGATTTTGTCAAAAGAGTTTAAACATATTTGGCGTGATCCGTTTACACTGATGATGGCACTGGTGTTGCCGTTGTTGATAGTCCTGATTCTGGGCAGTTCAATTGAATTTAATATAAAGTCTATTCATTTGGCGGTTGCAGATGCTGATAAGACTATGGCGGCACGGAAATTAGTTGAAACATTCGATAGTTCGGATTATTTCAAGGCATATGAAATTGAAAATCCTGATAAGTTATTCGATGAAATTGTCGCAGGAAGGGCTCGTGTAGGATTGGTCGTGCCGCCGGGATTCGAAAAAGATACAATCGGCGACAGGGCCGGAAATGTACAAATACTGGTTGATGGAACAGAAAGTTCAACTATGTCGTCTGTGGCAAACTATTTAAACACTGTAAATGAAAACGCATGGTTCAAAATACAGGATGAACCAATAATGCAAAATGAAGTTGGAATAAACTATAAGTTCAGATATCTGTTTAATCCAGAATTAAATTCGCGTTGGTTCGCAGTTCCGGGACTGTCCGCGGTTATCATTGCGTTGGTCGCAATTATGCTGACAACACTGACCATCTGTCGAGAATGGGAACGGGGGTCGATGGAGATGCTGTTATCTACGCCGGCAACAAGACTGGATATTGTTGTGGGTAAGGTCGCACCATATGCAATTCTTAGTTTTGTTGGTTTTTTATTGGTTTTTGTAATAGGAAGATTGATATTTGGAGTGCCTTTTGTTGGTAGTTATTGGCAACTGATATTTGGAACTTGGTTGTTTATTTTGGGATATTTAGCAATCGGATTGCTGATTTCTGTTTCAACAAAAAAGCAAGAGGTTGCAATTCAGTATGCTGCAATAATTGGACTGTTGCCAACCGTTGTCTTGTCCGGATTTGTATTCCCAATCGAGTATATGACACGTGGATACAGAATCGTGTCAGCAATATTTCCAGCACGTTTCTATATGGATATTACACGTGATCAATTTCTGAGAGGAAGCCTGTTCATAGATATTTGGTGGCTGTATGTTGTGCTGGCTGTGCAGGCTGTAATTATTTTAATACTGGGGGTTGTTCGATTTAAAAGGTCGTTGGAATGAATATAAAAGTCATAAAAGGTTTTTTTAAAAAAGAAATAATTGCTTTGCTGCGAAGCCCAATTCTGCTGGTCGCGATTCTGGTAATGCCAGTGGTGCAGATGGTCGTCTTGGCCGGGGCAATCACATTTCAGGCAGATAATCTGAAGTTGGCTGTGCAGCATAATCCAAACGATGTGCTGATGACACGGATTTATAATCATGCAATTGGTACAGGGTTGTTTATCCCAATAGACGCACAAAACAAAGACCCAATGGAAATGGTGCAAAATGGAGATGCAGATGTGGTTATTGTTGCACCCGATGGAGGATTAACCCGGGGCGTAATGCGAGATAATGCCGAGGTTCAAATACTGATTGATTCTGTGAATATATTAAAGGCACATAGTATAGAATCATATTTGCGGGGAATTATCACACAGACGTTGCTGAATGCCCAGGGGTTAGAATATGGCCGGCCAATCAACTTTGATGTGCGGGTGCTGTTTAACCCACAGATGAATACAAAGTTCTTTATGGTGCCGTCTATGGTGGCGATATTGGTCTTTTTAGCATTGCTGATTTTGATTTCTGTTTCTATTACCAAAGAAAAAGAAACCGGGACGATTGAAAATTTAATAGGGGCACCAATTTCTAAGTACGATATTATTTTAGGTAAAGTTTTGCCATATATAGCGGTGTCTTTTGTTGTTATGGTTGCAATTGTTGTGGTGGGAATGTTGGTGTTTGGGGTGCCGTTTGCAGGTTCGCAGATTATGTTCTTGTTGACGTTCTTGGCGTTCTGTGTGCCGGCATGTGGTATTGGTGTGTGGTTGGCAACCTTTACAGATACACAACAGCAGGCTATGTTGGGGCTGATTATTGTCGCATTTTTATCCTTGATGTTGTCGGGGGCGATTATTTCAACGGAAAATATGCCAATTGTATTGCGCTGGATAAGTTATATAAATCCATTAAGTCATTACGCGTATCTGGTCCGAAATATTATGTTAAAAGGGCCCGAGTGGGGGTATTTTTTCCGTCATGCTGCAGCGATGATTGGCGTGGGAGGACTGATTTGGGTTTGGGCTGTTCGCAGATTTAAGACTGTATTGTAAAAAAGGGTAAACGATGTATAAAGTGTTTTTGTGGTTTGCTGTTTGTGTTGTGTATGCCGTTGGGGCGGATGCAGATGTATATTCTGCGTTGCAGTATGTATATGATAATAATCCTGTTATTAAACAGGGGCGGGCAGATGTTGCCGCCGCACTGGCAAATGTGGATTTGGCAAAAACGGATTTGCAACCGTATTTGGGAATCAATGGTAATATCGGTGTGGCACGTACGGAAATAGATGATTATGTGTTTGACTATTCGTCCAGACAGTATGGTATAGAAATGCAACAAAATTTGTTCCAGGGTGGGGCAATGTTCGCCAAAATCAAAGGAGCAAACGCGTCTCTGGATGCCACAGTGGCAAATCAAAATGCAACAGAACAGGAAGTTTTCCTGGATGCAATTAACGCTTATATAGAAGTTCTAAATGCCAAAGATGTGTTGATGTTGAATCAAAATAATGAACAGGTGTTGGTGCAGTATTACCAGTTTGTCAAAGATGGTTATGATTTGGGGCGTATGACAAATACAGATGTGTCTCAGGCGGCGGCACGATTGGAAATGGCTAAGTATCAGGTCAGTGATGCGAATGCAAAATATGAAAATGCAGTTGAAACTGTGCGGCGAATAGTCGGGGATTTTGATTGTAAATATCGGGACATAGATATAGATGAACTGATGGAATTGTTTCCAGAATCTGTGCAGGATGCAACAGAGGTTGCCCTGCGGCAGCATCCTGTTCTGATTGCACTGAATGCCAGTGAAGCCGCCGCAAAACAAAATATACGCGTTGCATATAAATCTATGTTGCCCCAGATAGATATTCGTGGTGCAATTCAACGGATGGATAATGTGCCACTGTTGGACGATGTTCAGGACAGTCGGGTTGGGGTGTATTTACGAATGCCACTGTATGATCGTGGGAATGCGTTTGCAAATGCAGACCGGGTGCGGGCAAATGTTGCGGCAATTCATGAACAGATTATAAATGCACGCCGGGTGGTGGTTGAAAATCTGACGGCGGCATGGAATATCTTTCATTCGCAAAAGGCGGCGATTCGTGCCGCCGATGCGGGTGTACATGCGAATACAGTTGCACTGGCCGGGATTCGTGATGAACAATTGCATGGTCGGCGGACTGTACTGGATGTGTTAAATGCGGAACAGGAATTATTGAATTCTCGTGTTGCGTACACGCGTGCCAATCATGCCAAAATATCTGCGTTTTTTGCCGTGCTGGCCGCGATGGGGAAATTGACCCCAGAAAACCTGGGGTTGATGACAGAATAGTTTGAGGTTTACGATTTGAGTGGAGATGTGTGTGGATTGTGCTGTGTGTTGACTGATACCCCACAAGAATATGGTTATAAGCAGGTCGAGCGTTTGCTGGCAGAGGACAAAACTGTAAAGGAAATTGTGAAAATTACGGACTTGTCTAAAAGTCAGGTGTATCTGTTTAAACAAGAAATAGAAACCGAGTGTTGAGAGTTTGATTGCTGTTGGTTTAAGAATTCCCATTTTCCCGCACTGTATGTACGGGAATTTGTTTTTTTGTTAACATGGGTGCTTTGTTAATCTGCTAATGGGAGGGCAATTAATCCGATGATGCAAAATATTATAATATACCACAGGATTACAATGGTCTTATTGATTACTTTTGATTCTTTTATTGTTTTGCCTGTGTTTATAAAACTTTGGCCGATTTTGAAGAAGAATCTGTCAATGGCATTGTCTGGTATGTTTTTATTTGACATTTTTTTCTCTTTTTTCTTTTTGTTTTTATTTGCATTCGAATGCGTTATAGCGATGAATTTGCATAGTGAAATTGCCAGCGTGTATTATTTCTGATATGGGTTTCACAGAGTTTTCTAGGATTCCTGATTTGTTTTCAAAACTTAAAGGAAAGCTGACGCCAGATTGTGTTAATGTGTTTCCTTCTAGCTCAAGTGTTGTGTTGACAATTTCCTCCATGCTGGAGCTAGTTATGAGTCCAATTAATTCGCAGCTTTTGTCGAGTGGCAGGCCCGATAGATAAATGGACACTTGGTTATATTTGTATCCATTGTCGAATTGTGTTTCTTCGTCAATTATCTGTCTGTAGTTCAAAAATCCTCCATCTCCTTTTATTGTTTTGGAGCCTTCGTATGGAAAAATAAATGTTTCGGTGCATCCTGCTAGTAGTATACAAATAAATATTGTAAAAAATTTGATTCTCATGAAGTGTTCCTCTTGTTGGTAAAAAATAACCGCCGGTGGAATTGGCGGTCGGGGTGTTAGAAAAATCATATCAAGTAATGACCCCACAGGCTTTCTATATATAGCACGTGGCACCCCGACCATACGGACGGGGCAATAACGGTGCGATATGCACCGAAATGCATCAGATTACGATGCAAATGCACCGACTTGATAAGAGGCTTTTCTAAGGCCCCGAATCCAATTCTCACTGGATTCTTTTACATTATACCTGAAAAAATACTTATTTGCAAATATAGGAATAAACTTGTGGTTAGGTAGATTTTTTGTCGGGGGGGGATTGGCGGTTGTGTAAAAAAAATAACAAAAAATAAAGCTAGATAAAATCCGTTCTTGTTTTTTGGGATTTTTAAGATATAATGCACCAGATGTGCGCCCGTAGCACAATGGATAATGCAACAGATTTCTAATCGTCCGCAATTTTTATGGATAGATTTGGATAAAGATGTATAAAGGTTGGATTTATGCGGGTGTGCGTGAAAATCAGTTCTGTATAAAACTGGATACAGATTGATTGAATTGTATGTAATTGTATGTATAATGTTACATATTTGTTACATAGAATGTTACATAGGAATCGGTCGCATATTTGCACCGAATTCCACACAGTTGGTTATGTGCCCATG
>JAFYXG010000006.1 GCA_017546265.1 Alphaproteobacteria bacterium | reverse complement strand
CGCCACATACAGTGTGGTTGGTCTTTTTGGGTATATCATAACTACATCCCAGCAGACATAACAGACAAAGTGTTTTGAAAAACTTCTTCATACTTAAAATCTTATTTAGATTTATATTGTCTGTCAATGACATTATACACAGGTCACGTCGAATCAATCAGGAACGTTACACAACTTACTGGCATGATTTTTTATTTCCGCCAACACCTCGTTCAACAACGGGTCTAAATCAAGCACTTGTTGCACGTCTTGGGGTAGAACGCTGTCAAATATGGGGCCCCATTAACAAATCCCGCGTTTGCGGGATTTTTAATTTTGGGCGGTTCCGTTTTTTTGTGTTTTGATTTCTGTTGAATTTTTATGCATTTTATGATATAATACGTACACTCAGCGGACGACATTTGGTCGTCTTTTTTTATTACCCGCATTTGCGGGTGTTTTTTATGGAGAAAAAAAATGATAACACCAAAATTTTTACAAGAACTGATATCATCGCCCGAATATGGCGATAAAAACAGCGAAACTTATAAACGTGCAACAAAGTATATGAATATTCTGTACCCAGGTGCGGTGACTTTTGATGCCACAGGTCGTATGATGCGACCAGAATACGATATGACACTGCAACAGTTTTATGATGCCCAACATGAAATAGAAACGGAGTTCGAGTCCGATAAAAGCGAGGCAGAAGCAGAAGTTCTGGATGCATACGGCGATTATTTTGAAACAATCGGTTTTAATTTTAATATTGAAGAATATGTTGTTCCTGGCGAGCCGATAGAGGTCAAAGTCTTGATGCCAGGCGGCCATGTATCAAAACGCAGTCTGGAAACATACGATTTGAATATTCCTGAATTTGAAATAAAGCCCAAGATATGGATATGGCACAGCGAGCATGGCGAAAATAGCTGCGATGAATGTTCGGAGAATGATGGGACGGTCTATGAAACCAAAGAAGGCATACCAACATGTCCCGTTCATCCAAACTGTCGCTGTTGGGTTGAAGAAATAGAACTGGACGAAAACGGCAAGAAAATAGGCACCAAGGTTTATAAAGGTCAAAAGCAAGAAACAAAAAAGGCAAGTGATATGCAGATGAGTGATAAAGGTATCGAATGGTTGAAAGGCAAGGAAGATAGAGTGTTAGACAAGCTGGGCAATCATGTTATATATGATGATGCTACGAAAAAACCAGTAAATCCGAACGAGCCTTTGCCAAAAGGCGCAACAATTGGTTATGGGCATTTGGTAAAGCCAGGTGAAGATTTTACAAACGGAATCACAGAACAGCAGGCGATTGCATTATTACGTTCTGATATAGCCACGGCAGAACGCGCTGTACAAGACAATATTACAGCACAAATGTCGCAACCCCAATATGATGCTCTTGTATCTTTGGCGTATAATATTGGTACAAGTGGTTTCAAAAATTCTACGGTTGTGAAATATATAAACAATCCAGATTTTCATAGCTCTGTTTATTCGGATTTGGAATCCGCATGGAAAGCCTGGAATCGCACCCAGGGAAAAGTATCAAACGGTTTAATTAACCGCAGGCAACATGAATGGAACTTGTATAAACGTGGTATATATTGATTTTTACAATCGTATCATTTATACTGTGTTGCATGAAAAAGATAGTTTTGGTTTGTGTATTTTTGATTGGTTGTAGCTCTACAGACAGCAAATCTTGCGAGTTCTGTGGAAAATGGTCTTTTGACCGATTTGAATATGCCGGATATATAACCGCAGATTGCGATTGGATGGCGCAAAGTTATTATGAAAATACTGCTGTTGAAATCAATGCTGCAAACATTACCATCGGCGATTTTTATATTGATGAAAACGCACAAGAAATTCTGGTAAAAAAAGATACAGGCACAATAGAAAAATTTTATGTTGCAAATTCTGATTTGATATACGTCTATTTGGACGGATGTAAGTTTTATTTTCAGCGCGATAAGTGATTATTGATTCATCGACATCAGTTGTTCCAGGTATTGTTTGGCGGCATCGAATTTTGATGTCGCCGCATTTATCCCAATGATTGAACCGCACTGTGGATAACAAGAATCTGGGCGCTGAATATATGATGTCGCATCTGCAGCACTGTCTGTATATTGAATAAAATTGTTCCACATGCCCTCATGATTTTGTTTATATTTTGCTGTTATTATTTCTGAGACAATTGCCTTATAGCATTCTGTATGTGCATCTATTACTTGTACAATTTCTATGGCCGTATTGGCGCGTTTGCTGGCGTTTTCATATTCTGTATCACAATCTTGCATCATTGCAATATAATCAGATTTTGCAAAAGCGACGTGTGATAACGCAGTAAACATACAAAAAACAAACAATAACTTCTTCATACTTGAAATCTTATTTAGATTTATATTGACTGTCAATGACATTATACACAGGTCACGTTGAATCAATCAGGCACTTGCTGCACATTTTCGGGTGGAACTGTGTCAAATTCGGTGCCCCATTATAAAATGCCCCTGCATGGGGCATTCTTAATTTTGGGCACTTTGGAAAACTTTTTTATCTTTCCACTTGATAAATAATATTTCTATTTGCTAATCTCTGCGTATATAACAAGGAGTGTTTATTATGGATTATTCGTTATTAAAGTCCGAAGTCGAGCAGAAAACCGCACAAACAATCGAAGTGTTAAAGAATGAATACGCAGGCTTGCGTACTGGTCGTGCGTCTGTGCATTTATTGGATGCGGTTCGTGTTCCTGTTTATGGTTCTGAAATGCCGATTAACCAGGTTGCGACTGTTTCCACACCCGATAACCAGACATTATCTGTGACGGTTTGGGATATAACAAATGCGCCTGCGGTTGAAAAGGCAATTCGTGATTCTGGTCTGGGGTTAAATCCGATGACGGCGGGTGGGGTAATTCGTCTGAACATGCCACCTTTGACCGAAGAACGCCGCCGCGAATTGACCAAGGTTGCCGGCAAATACGCAGAAGAGGCCAAGATTTCCATGCGTAACATTCGCCAGGATGCCATGGGCAAGATTAAACGTGCGGTCACCGACAAAGAAATTTCCGAAGACGACCAGCGTAAATACGAAGATGACATTCAAAAGGTCTTTGACAAACGTGGAACCGAGGTTGATGCTCTGGCACGTGAAAAAGAAGCGGATATCATGGCGGTCTAGTTTTTTTGTTATCAATCATCAGGAAGGAAGATATGTTCAAATTATTTCAGCGGAAAAAAACCGCTTTGGCATCTGTTCCTCAGGTGCCTCAGCATATAGCATTTATATGTGATGGCAACCGTCGTTGGGCAGAAATGCGTGGCATGCCACCGTTGATGGGGCACCAGGCAGGCATTGCGAACTTTGAAAATCTGGTTGAATGGTTTTTTCGCCGTGGTGTATCAACTATAACTTTTTTTGTTTTTTCCACAGAAAACTGGTCGCGTACCACCGAAGAGGTTGATTTTCTTATGGACCTGTTTTATACGGAACTAAGCAAGAACATGAAAAATGCACTGGAAAAAAATCTGCGTTATCGTGTAATTGGTTCGCGTGAACGTTTGCCCGAAAAATTGGCAAAATTGTGTGACGAGTTAGAGGATAAAACGGCCGAGAATACGGGTGGCACAGTTGCATTTGCATTGAACTATGGTGGTCAACAGGAAATTGTTGACGCAGTAAATGCTGCGATTGCGGCGGGCGAACCTGTTGACATGGCGACATTTGAAACATATCTGGATACGGGTGATTTACTGCCAATTGATCTGATGGTACGAACCAGTAATGAAAATCGCATATCAAATTTCCTGTTGTGGAAATTAGCGTACGCAGAATTATTATTTGTGCCGGAACACTGGCCCGATTTGGTCAAGAATGAAAAAATGTGGCAGCATGTTTTGGACGAATATTCCAAACGCAATCGCCGATTTGGTGGTGGGAAAAAGGCCAACTATCTAGGGAATAAAAAATAAGGGGACGGAATAAAATGTCAAATACAACTAAACGCATATTGGCGGCATGTTTTATGGCAGTTGTTGCTGGTGCTGCTGCGTGGGGGCAATGGTTGGGATATCCCGCTGTAAAGTTCTTAGGCATTGTTATTGTTTTGGCAATGATTGCTGAATATTTACTGTGTTTGCGGTCTGCACGTGATACATTTCGTAGGAATTGGAAATCGTTTACTTTTTTTCTGGCATTATTGTTATTGATGTTGGTATCGGTGAATTATGTGGGGACACGTCCATGGATTGTACTGTTATTATTGATGATAATCTGCGGTGCGGATATTGGTGCATGGCTGTTTGGTCGTATAATTGGCGGCGATAAAATGTGGGAACGTTTGTCTGCTGGTAAAACCTGGTCAGGTCAGATTGCTGGGATATTGTGCGGTACATTTTGTGGTGTTATGTATGGTTTGCTGGGGGCGGACACATTTATGCCACAACTGATGTGGATTGGTATCAGTGTATCTTTGTTATCCCAGTACGGAGATTTAACGGCCAGCTGGATTAAACGTAAATTGGGTATCAAGGACTTTGGGAAAATCTTACCTGGGCATGGTGGCATCTTGGATCGTTTTGACGGTTGGATTTATGCATTGCCATTGGTATGGTTGGTAATGTTATAAACATGCGTATGAACAGAAAGGGCAGGGAATGAATATTTTATTAACCATATTTGCATTGTTGGTTGTATTGGGTGTGGTTGTCTTTGTGCATGAACTGGGGCATTTTTTAGCGGCACGTTGGGCTGGTGTTCGTGTGGATACCTTTTCGATTGGTTTTGGTCCGGCCATTGTAAAGTGGCACGATAAGCGCGGCACTGTTTGGAAAATTGCATGTCTGCCATTGGGTGGGTACGTTTCCATCTATGGACAGGAAGACATGTTCAACCGTAAAAAGTATTCAGAATTACCTGCTGATAAAAAGGTTGGTCATTATTTATCGGCCCCAGCTTGGAAACAGTTCATCATAATTGCGGCGGGTGTCTGCATGAATTTTCTGTTGGCGTGGTTAATCTACACATCGTTATTTATGTTTCAGCCGCGTTTAGTTGCGAATTCCCAGTTGCCTGTTATTGGTCAGGTAATTCAGGAATCTGTTGCATTTAATGCTGGTGTAAAGCCGGGCGACACAATTGTTCGCATAGACGATTCCAAGATTTCAAACTGGGGTGATTTGATATTGGCCAAAGAATTGGCATCAAATCGTGAAGCAGACGTTTTAATTGTCCGCGGTGATGAATTGGTAAGCGTCAAGTTATCACCATCGGAACGTTGGGGCATGGTGGCAGACGGTGCCCGCCGTGCAGACCCTGAACGCCAGGGGTTATTCCGTGCGATGTATTCGGGGGCGCGTAAAACGTACTATGAGTCCAAAACATTGGTTGTTGTGTTAAAGCAGATAGTAACGGGTGAGCGGTCATCTAAACAGTTGGGGTCGTTTATCACGATTGCAGAATATTCGGGGCGAGCCATGTTGGCTGGTTTCTTTACGTTGTTATCGTTGATTGCATTATTATCTGTCAATTTGGGGGTATTAAATTTATTACCGTTGCCTGTATTGGATGGTGGGTATTTGCTGATTCTGATTATCGAGGGAATAACACGCCGCAAACTTCAGGGGCGTGCGATGGAAATTGCGATAATGTTTGGGTGGGTATTTATTCTTGGTTTATTTATCTTAACAATGTGGAATGATTTGGCACGTGTATTTGGGTTATAATATGAAGAAAGTATCATTATTAACATTATTGTCATATTTTGTAATATCACCAGTCATGGCGGCGACTGTATCTCGGATTGACGTATCTGGGAACAGTCGTATGGATTCTGAATCCATCCGCATATTATCCGAAGTCAACATTGGGGACAACGTAGGCGAATCGCGAACGAACGCCATTGCCAAGAAATTACAGGAAAGTGGTTATTTTTCCCGCATTAACGTCCGCATGTCTGGCAACGTATTAAAGATAGACGTATCGGAATCACCGATAATCAACATGGTTACGGTCGAAGGCAACGATGAAATTTCGACCGATGACCTGAAAAAGGAAATCAAGACACGCGAACGTTCATCATACGATGCATCAACCATTGGTTCGGATGTCCAGCGTATGTTGACTGTCTATCAACGTCAGGGATATTTTGGCACCAAGATAGAGCCTCAAAAGATTGAATTATCTGACAATCGCGTAAACATAGTTTATGAGATTACCGAAGGTCATCCGACCTGGATTACAGACATTCGGTTTGAAGGCAACGAAGTTTTTTCTGATCGTACACTTCGCGGCGAGATATTATCACGTGAACATGCCTGGTGGCGTTTCATGACCCAGTTTGACACGTTTGACGAAGACAGAATCCAGTATGATGGCCAAATGTTGCGTCAGTTTTATTTGCGTAATGGCTATGTTGATTTTGTGGTTCGTGATACGGTTGGCACATTCACTCCGGACCGCGAATATTATTCTGTTGTATTTACCGTTGACGAAGGCGACCAGTATAAATTTGGCAAATTAACGGTTGACAATCCGTTCCCGGACATTTCCGATGATGTTTTGCTTGACTCGATTGTTATGAAAACTGGGCGTGTCTATAACGTTGATCAGGTTGAAGAAACCATGTCCGCCATTCGCTGCACAATTGCGGATCATGGTTATGCTTTTATCAGTGTAGAACCTGTTCCGACCAAGAACGATGAAACAAAAACCATAGATTTGGTTTTCAAGATTCAAAAGACCAATCGAGTATATTTGAATACGATAAATATTTTGGGTAACGTCCGGACTTTTGATTCTGTAATTGAACATTTGATACCGATGCGTTCTGGCGATCCATTTTCATTACAGACCATAGAAGAGGGGCGCCAGCGTTTGATGCGTACACGCTATTTCAAGGACGTTCAGATGGTTCCCACCCGTGTTGCGGATTCGAATATGATGAATTTGGATATTCGAGTAGAAGAACAGCCCACGGGCGAGTTATCTGGTGGTTTTGGTTGGTCGAACATCAACGGTTTTATGGTTGATGCGGGCATTACCGAGAACAACTTTATGGGGCGTGGCCAGATTGTACAGCTGCGTGCATCCATTGCCGAATATCAGAAACAGGCGTTGTTCAGTTTTACCGAGCCATATTTATTTGGTCGTCAGTTATCTGGTGGATTTGATGTATCATATACGATGTATGACTATTCATCATTGGGCAGTTTTGGCTATGACCGCGACAGTTTAACGATTGCGGGTCGCATGGGGTGGCGATTAACAGACCATTGGACTCAGAACGTCCGTCTATCATTGGCATTCGACCAGAACTATGATATCCAGGTCTCAAACGACTGGACTAAGGCCCGTCTGTACACACTGGGGACGAATTTCAGATATTATAATCTGGACACCAACTTTGCCCAGAATACACATACGGGGGTTGTTGCGAACCTGGGGATTGCCTATACTGGGTTTGGTGGCACAGAAAGTTATATGCGTTATACGGCGGACATAATTGGCATGGTAAACTTCTGGTCTGATCGTTGGCAGTTGCGTTCATCGTTGGACTTTGGCTATATCCAGCCCCTGGATGGTGATTATGTATCACGTGTTTATCGTTATTTCCTGGGCGGCGAATCCCTGCGTGGATTTGATGTAGCGGGTGTTGGCTCACGCAATTGGGCATACAAGACATACGCATTGGGTGGTTTATGGAAGCTAAATGGTTCGACCCAGTTAAATTTCCCAATCTTTATCCCCGATGAATATCAGATTAAGGGATTTGTATTCATGGACTATGGTGTATTGGGCAAACCGCCTGCCGCCGAAGACACATTTACATACTATGGCACCACCCGTCCAAATGACATAGATGATAACTGGCGTACATCTGCGGGTGTTGGTATATATTGGAACACACCAATGGGGCCAATGAACTTTTCATGGGGCTGGCCGTTAAAGATGAACGAATACGACCGTGAACAGCGTTTCTTACTGTCGTTTGAAACCCAGTTTTAGTCTTGACCGGGCACACATAAATTTTTTATAATCATAACATACACAGGGAAAGGAGTGGTAAAATGAAGAAAATAATTTTGGGTCTGTTTGTTGCGATTGCACTTGCTGGCTGTGGTCAGGTATATGACCGTGAACCGGTTGGTGTTGGTTATGACAACAACGAATTGAAACTCAGTCCATGTGCCTGCATCATGGTATACCAGGCATAATAACAAATACACTCAGGGGGGATTTTACATTGGACTATCCAGGTGGATTTGAAACACCGGCATTCCCTGCGGGTCGTTCGATTGCAGCGACACGGTTGGTTTCTATTATCACAATGGTTTTGTTTTTTTTGATTATTGTGGTGTGTGGATTTTTATTCTGGGTGAATCGTTCTGTACACATTCATCCATTTTTGGTATCTGTAAATAACATAACTGGGGCATGGACTGTTGTTGGGCATCATCATACCCGTATTCCTGAAATGACCACGGACCGTTCGCTTCAGGAATCTGTATTAAGTAAATTTGTTTCACATTGGTTTTGGATATCGGCCAGTGATGCTGTAAACACCGCCATGTGGAAATCGTGTGAACGAGAAACAGAATGTAATCCTGATAATAAAACCGGCATAGAAACCCAGTCCTGTTCTATTTATTGTATGTCCGGCGAGGGTGTATATTCAGAATTTATTGAAAACGTAGTTCCTGGGTATCAGATACGTGTATCATCTGGCGAAACATGGTTGGTTGATTCTGCTACGATTACCTTTACTCCTCTGGGCGAAATTGCATCAGATGGTGGTTCGTGGTTGGTAAATGCGGTTGTGTATTCCAGTACATCTGGGCCACTGGACATTATGGCCTATGCCACAGTTTCTCGGGATGCAGAATCGTACCCCCAGACATTGGGATATTATGTTTCAACCTTTAACGCGTACAAGATGAACTGATGAGAAAGTTGATATTGTTCTTTGCAGGCTTAATATTGTTGGCACTGATGTTTGCAACATTGTTGACATCTGGTTTTATATATGACACATCTGCCAAGATAACAACAGAACCGTATTTTTTTCAGCCAAACGATAATTACACACGGCGTCTTGGCAAGCCCCAGACACCTGCGGAAATTGGCGATGAAGTAATGCGTTCTATGCTGATATCAAAGTATATAACGGAATTCTTTTATATAACTCCGGACACAAAAGAAACCGCCCTGCGTGTTGCTGGGAAAACGTCACTGGCACGCATGTCTACATCAGAAGCATTTCAGACATGGCTTGACACGGTTGCACCACGCATAGAAGATCTGTCTAAATCCGGTGTGTTACGTACGGTATCGGTTGTAGATGCCGAATTTCAAAGCAAGACCGAACACGGTGAATATTGGCGTATAGTGTACGAATTAAAGACATGGGAACGTCCAAATGATTTTTTGGTTTCTCCGACCACAAAACAGGGGGTATTGTATATGGATATATATTATCAGCCTGGCATGCGTTCAAGTTCGCTTGATATATCAGAATATCTGGAATCTGGTGGCGATCCTGCTGCGGTGTTTCGCTTTGGTGTTTTTGACGTTGTATTACAGGAATAAAAGGTTCATAATATAACCAATGAAAAAGAATATATTTTTGATTTTTACAGTATTATTTATGACAATATTACCGGTTGCATCTTATGCGGCGGCATCGTTTGATTTTAACGACTTTGCGATTGTTGACGGTGATTATGGTGACATTTTACCCGAAGATGTATATTTGAACGATGACGCAGAGATTGCGGATGTTGGGGGGTTTGATATTGCGGGGATTATGTTGGGCATGTCATTCGAGGATGTCCAGGATTTATTTTTTCATTCAAATGGTTTATATGCACCGCGGGATAAAAATGGCATAATATATACGATAAATACCGATTGGAAAAACAATTTGGATTACGAATGTCGTCAAAATGGCACGGTTGTCCCGGCTGAACTGGAACGTTGCATAAACAGTTTGGCTCGCAATCGTGGATTATTATATGTATCCCAGGTTCATTTGGTTCGTGAAAACACTGGCGAAACGGTTACGGTATATTTCACCAGCAATGCGACAGACAACCGTGTATGGCGTGTTGTTTATAACAATGACGTGAACGAGCTAGAGGGGGCGGCAGAAAAGTTCATTAAACAGCGCGAGAACAAGATACTTGCATTTTGGCAAACTGTATTGGACAAATATGGTTCGCCAAATTCCGGCACAGACCATTGGATATCCAGCACGAATTCATATGATCCGATGTTGATAGCATATTATGGTGCATTAGATTTGGTTGATAATGGCCGCAACGCGACAGACATGGTAAAAAATACCCAGTCTGCACGTGAAAACTTTCGGGCGAAATCCTATGCGTTCTAGGTCGACATATCACACAGGTTTACTGTCAGAGTCATATGCCCGCATGTATTTGCGTCTGCATGGTTTTCGCATAGTTCGGTCACGATATATCACGGGACGCCACACAAACCGTGCAGAATTGGACATAATTGCACGCCGTGGTAAATTGTTGGTATTTATCGAGGTCAAGAATCGTCCCAAGATTTGGGATGCTGCTGCTGCGGTATCAAAAAACCAGGCGTCTCGTTTACGGCGTGCTGCGGAAACCTTTGTGATGCAGACGGGGTGGACGGGGCAGTCTCGATTTGACATAATTGCGGTATGTGGGCTTCGTATTTATTGGTTAAAAAATGCGATATAAAATGTTGCAGACGTGATAATAATCCTATATAATAACTGTCATGTTATTTAACACCAAAGGAGAAAACATGAAAAAAGTGATCTTAGCATTATTTGCTGTTATGACATTGGCGGCCTGCACAGGCTCATACAAATCAGGCAATTGCGAATATGATTTCTTGCTGCACAAGGATATTTCTGTATCAAAAATCATCGGTAGTTGCTAAAAGAAATAAACATCCCCCATTTGGGGGATATTTTTTAACGATGTTATTATGCAAAAAATCCCCCGACTGGGGGATTTGTAATGGAAACCGTGATTTATTTTGCGAAACTGTAATCCATTTCCAAATGGTTTGGATTATATGTTCCGTTCATAATGGCCAGTGTATCTTCTACGATAACCAGTTCCTCGTTCGTTGCCACCATGAATATTTTGACACGGCTGTCAGGTGTGCTGATTTCTGCTGCATCAACACCTTTGCGTGCCAGTGCCGTTGCGTTCTTTTCTTTGTCCAGTTTGATGCCCAGTTCTTCTAATCCATCGCAGAATTTTTCACGCAAGAAATCGTCATTTTCACCCACGCCTGCTGTAAAGACAATTGCATCAACATGTCCCAACTCCGCCATAAATGCACCGATATATTTTTTTACATTATGTGCCTCCATTTCTATGGCCAGACGGCATGCGTCATTTGTATCTTTGTTTCCTTCGACATCGCGGCGGTCGGCATAGCATTCTGTCAGTCCCAACAACCCTGAATCTTTGTTCAGATGTTTTTGCATTTGGTCTGCACTGATACCCAGTCTTTGCATTACATACAGTACGATACCTGGGTCCAAATCACCTGGGCGTGTACCCATAGTCAACCCAGCCAAAGGTGTCATACCCAACGAAGTATCCACCGACACACCGTTACGGATTGCTGTTGCAGATGCCCCCGACCCAATATGCAGTGTAATCAGGTTGCACTCATTTGCCGGCTTGCCCAGCATTTTTGCCGCCACTTTGGACACATACAGATGGCTGGTTCCGTGGAATCCATATCTGCGAACACCCAGTTCTGTGTACCATGCACGAGGCACTGCATAGCGATATGCATAATCTGGCATAGTCTGATGAAATGCGGTATCGAACACTGCGACCTGTTTTGCGTTTGGCAGCAACTGCTGTGCCGCGACAATTCCGACCAGTGCGGCTGGGTTATGCAGTGGTGCGATTGTGGACAATTCTTCGATTGTTTTAATAACTTCATCGTTGATTTCCACGGACGAAGCAAACTTTTCACCCCCCAGAACAACACGATGTCCAACGCCTTTGATTTCGTTCATATCGATGGATGCTTCACGCAGCATAAACATAACGACATTCAGTGCTTCGTTATGATTTTGCATACTGCATTCTTTTTTTTGCTTTGTTCCATCTGGGTATTTCTGTGTAACAAAAGAATCAGGCAACCCAATTTTTTCAACATTCCCGCCAACGATGGCAGATTTACTGTCTGCGTCAAAGACCTGGTATTTCAATGACGAAGAACCACAATTCAGTGCAAGTATATACATGTAAAATCCTTTTCGTTTCTTCGCGGCACAGCATAGCAAAGGATTTTATTATTTTCAACAGTAAACTCGGAAAAAAACAGACCAATTTTCATCGGTCAGTTCTGTGGTATCGCCTGTATCACGATGACTGGCCCAGTATTTTTGTTTTCCGACCATCAGGCATACATGCAGACCATCTTGGTCAATAATCCAGTTTGGTTGTGGATTTGTTCTGTTTCCGATACCAAAAGCCCAAACTTCATCACCTGTGTTATAACCTGCCTCTGCCACTGTACAGACCAGTGCCACCTGGATAAACAGCGGTTTTTGTGTTCCGCCGATGATATAATCTAAATAACTGCACTTGCTGTTTATTGGGAACGGTCGAGTTTCAGTCACCGTATATGGTTTTGGTGTAAATCGATCAAAGATACTTTGCCACACTTCATCTGGAATAGTGTTCGGGTCTATGTTTTTTTCGCTCAGCATATCGGCCCGTGCGATGGCAAATCCGCCCAGTGTTTCGCCATCATGGACACGCAGTGTTTTTTCATCAGTATCCATGGTGATTTCGCCAATCATACCTGTAAAGTTATTATTTTGTTGCGTAGTACCGCGTCTGATTTGAAGTACACGTGTCATAATTATCATCCTTTCTTTTTTTTATTTTTCACATAAATAAACGCCCCCGCCATTGTGGGGCAGGGGGATAAAAAGCAAACGCCATCGATACTTCGATGACGCATGCTTGCATTATACCACAAATCACAGAAAAAATCAAGCCGCAATAGAATGACTTCGATTGTACTCTGTAATAATTTGCGGTATTCTTGCATTAAAGTTCTTTTGTGCTTTTTTTGCACTTAAATTTCTGAACCAGTTAAACATTGGTCCTGTCTTTGTGTTACGACCTGTTTCCAACATGTTCCAATGTTGAACTAATTCTTCCAGGTCATCGACATGATTTGTATCCCAGTTATCAAATTCATTCTGGTGTTGAATAATTTGTGCATTCAGTTGATCCAGCAATTCTTTGCCTTCAACCAGTTGATTTAGTTTATCTTGTTCTGTATCGCGGTTTGCCGTGCGTTGCCGATAGACCCGTTGACGCAACAAAATTCTGTTTAACATATGTGCTAAATCATACGTGATTCCGCCTATTGTTACAATAGGTGCAGCCAGCACGGGTACTGTCGGCAGTGTTGGGTTATTTAAATCTTCCAAGAAGTGATAAATTGCAGAGGCATCTGTGTTTGAAATTCTGCAGGCACCAGTTGTTGAGTCGTATATAATATCCAGCAAATCCTGTTTTTGCTGGTGTAACGCCATCTGTGTATTGTTTACGCGTGTCTGTAGTCCTGCTAAACTTGTTTCTATATCAGTCTTTGCGACATCGTATGATCGAGTTCCTCGAATACCATCTACCACAGTTTGTGTATGTGCTTGTTGAACCCTTTCTGCATGCAGCATAACGTCCAGATCGTGTTTATCATCACGCTGTTTATTCAAAAACGCATCATGTTCACGTGCAAAATTACCATTGTTATCCGAATAGCGTTTAATTTTTCTGCCGGACAGTTTGTATGCGTTGCCTGCAACGGTTATTCCATAACCAATACCCATCAGAGCCAATTTTAAGCTTTTGTCCAATGCGTTTGTGACAAATTTAACCCCCTCGTTTTTGTTCCAGGATAACTTTCCATCAGAAAAAAGGGTCAAGTTTTCCTTTTTCAACGTATCCATAATTTTGCTGGTGGTATAGTCATAGTGCAAAACAGAAATCAGTTCCAAAGCGGTTTTTGCCTCTTCTTTTTTTCCTTCTTTGATTGCCCGGATCATGATTTCCTTGACCAAAGCCTGCATATGGGTTCCGTCTTTCAAAGCACCTGCCCAAACATGTGACAATTTTTTATCACTTTGCAAAGCTTTCAAGATTTTTTCAAACCAAGCCAAATGCTTTTCAGACTTGAAATCGCGTGCCGCTTTTAATTTTGCTTTAGCATCGCCAATATTTTTCAATACATCGTTCAATCCCTCTGTTTTTTTTGCTTTTTTCAGATGTTTGAAAATACTTTTTGCTTCGGGTGAAAAGAACAGTTGGTCCGGTCTAAGTTTTATATATTTTTCCAGGCAATCTGAATACGTATCGTCCCACCACTCTGCCAGTCGTTCTGACATAGTCAGTGTATCTTCTCGCTTTGGTTGTACATAATCATCGCTGTTTGGGTTGTCGTACGACAAGTTATTCAGTGCCTTATTCAGCGGCCCCGAAATTTTACCCCCGTCATGATTTTCGAAAACCTCTCGAATCTTGCCATCTGTTCGCAGTGTATTTAACAGAGTCTTATATTCGTTTTTGAATTGGTCAAGTCTAAAAGCGGAAATATTATCGTCATCAAACCACAAAGAAGTATCGCCACAGTCTGGTATGGTACGTGGATCTGAAATTCCCAAACGTGCCTGCATAGTTGCATCACCCGCGACATAACCGTCTATAACCTGGGCCACTTGCTCCAGTTTTTTTCTAAATTTCGGATTCTTGTTATACTTTTCATTTTCGATTCCGTCCAACAGGTCGTTATATGAAAAATCGTCAGTCAACAATCCCCAGTTTTTAAATTGTAATTCTAATCGCGGATATTTTTTCAGGAATCCGTACAGAGTTTTATCTGGAACAGTTCCTGCTGGGGCGGGGCCGATTACCTGTCTTCCTAATGTGGTAGCCTTTGTATATTGAAACAGATGGTGAACTGTCACTCCCCCTGTAGTGTGTGAACCAAAATATTTTTCCAGGAATTTAGTAGCTTTTTCATTGTATTTAAAATCTTTTTTTGCTCCATCCATTGACTGGAACGCAGATTGAAATGCCTTAAACAACTTCTTCCATTCAGCATCGTTCAAGCCCTCTGTTGGGGATGCGGGGTCTGGCAAATCCTTTCTTACATAAAGATTGGTATTTGGTACGACCAAAAACTGTCCTGTCGCGGGGTCTTTTTTTAATAATTCCTGAGCCCATATTTTCTGGTTGTCGGTTGCTTTTTTATCTTTGATATAGCCACAAAATTGCACAAATTGTTCGTGTGACATTTCACGAAATATCAATCTGTTATAATACATGGTTAAAAAATCTTTCATGTTTGCCATATCTGGTACACCTTTTATCTATCCTATTCATTATAGTCCAAACTTAACCAGTTTTCAATCTTTACTGTACATTTTGGTGTATTTTCGTATAATTTGCATGATAACCAAGGACGGGAAAATATGAAACGATTGTTATTTTCGTTATATGGGTTTGCTTTTTTTAACAAATTTCTGTTGTTGGCCCCGGTTTATGCAATTTTTATGCAGGAACATGGCTTGTCAGACCTGATGTTGTCCGCAATGTTTATAGTTTCTGCACTGGGGACGATATTGGGCCAGGTGCCCATAACATTTCTGACCAACCGCCTGGGGCAACGCTGGTCTATGCTGGTTGGGCAAATGTTAAAAGGTGTTGCAATTTTATTGTGGTTGATAATGCCGACCCCTGTGGGTTTTACGGTTGGTATGTTTTTATGGGGTGTCCAGGCAGGATTTCGCAGTGTTGCATTCGAAGGTCTGGTCTATGATTCTGTTTCTGCATATGGTCTGCGGCGTGAATATTCGCGAATCCTGGGGCGTAAATCCACGTACGAGTCTGTTGGGACAGCACTGTCGGCATTTGGTTCTTTGTTGATGTTTATGGGGTATGATTGGGTGACCTGGGCATCGGTTGGGGCAATATTACTGTCTATGATATGCCTGTTGGCGGTACCGTATCGTCCGGCACCGGGACATGTTTTTGCATCCACCCCCAGGTTGCGTCAAATGTTTCAGCGGGGTATGAAAACGGTTTTAACGGTACCATGTTTAATGACCACAATGATACTGGCATTGTTGGTTGGAAATATATCATACCTGGACGATTTTCTCAGCCCCATTGGGCTTCAGATTGGAATTGGCACAGAATACGTTGGTATAGTATCGCTGTTTCTATTAGGGTGTGCCACGATTGGCCAACGATTTGCATATAAATTTGGCCATGTATCTGATTGGTTTTTGTATATGTTGTATGGTATGGCGGGGATTTGTTATATTGTGTTTGCTCATGATTACAGTACGTCATCGTTGTGGCTTATGGGCATTGCATACATGTTGGTGTATGGTATTTACACATTGCTGTATTCGCGGTTTCAGCATTTAACCCCACGGCGTCACCGTTCGGTAATATTATCACTGTACACGACCATAACATATGTTTTGTATATGGCGGTATGCGGGATAATTGGTTTGGGCTCGACATTGGGCAGTTGGCGTTTCAGCATAATGATACTGGGGATTTTGATGATATGTGTATGTATATTTGCCTTGGTAAAAAAATACGGAATTCGTTTTACGTCCAGTCGGCTATAAAATGTCCTAGGAATTTTTGTTTGAATGCGTTATATTTATGTGCGATTATAACGGACAGGAAATGAAAAAGAAAACCTCATTACAGCATTTTTTAACAAATGCATACGGCTTTGCATTTTTTAACAAGTTAATGTTTTTGGCACCTGTATATGCAATTTTTATGCAGAATCATGGAATGTCCGATATGCAGTTATCATCGTTATTTATTATATTATCTGTTGGTACATTTATGATGCAGATACCTGTTACGTGGCTAACGAATATGATTGGTGGCAAATACGCCATGATTGTGGGGCAGTTATTAAAGGCAACGGGTTTTTTGCTGTGGTTATTTATGCCGAATTATTTGGGGTTTGCGACAGGTATGTTTTTATGGGGGATTCAGTGTGCGTTTTGGAATGTTGCATTCGAAGGGTTGTTTTATGATGAATTGCGTGCACGGCGACATTACGACATATATGCACGCGTTTTGGGGGTCAGATATAATGTTGTTGCGGCGGGCGGTGCTTTATCTGCGATGGGGTCGTTGTTAATGTTTGCGGGGTATGATTGTATAACATACATAACGATTGCGATATTGGGCATATCTATATTATTCTTGCTGCGCATCAGAACGCGGGCAAAACGCAGGAATGTACGCGGAAATATTCGTAAAATCCACTTTGCCAGACTGTTCAAGACAGGCACCAAGATATGTGTACAAACACCTTGTATATTTTTAATGTTGGTATTAACATTACTGGTCAGCAACATATGTTACCTGGACGATTATCTCAGTCCAATTGCGGCCCAAATAGGCGTTCCTGTTGTTTTTGTGGGCTTTGTTCAGTTTTTTATATTGGGTTGTACGGTATTTGGTCAAACATTTGCCCATCGTTTTAAGCGTGTGCCAGATTGGATGTTATTCAGTCTGATTTGTATCGCTGGGTTGGGGTATATGCTGTTTGGTGTATTTTATTCCATTGGTGGTCTGTGGCTGTTGGGCATATCTTATATGCTTTTTGCAGGGATTTACATATTGCTGTACTCGCGATTTCAGGATTTTTTACCTGGTGCGTATCGTTCTGTAATATTATCATTGTACAGCATAGGCGACAATATAGTCTATATTTTTACATGTTTACTGATTGGCTTGGGTGGCACACTGGGCAGTTGGCGTTTCAGTTTGTTGATACTTGGGGCGATATTGATATGCATAGGTTTGTGGGCATTACTGTTTATTCGCGACAGATGTACGATTGAGCACAATCCTAACATAAAAAGACCCAAGACGTTACAGCACTCGACCAACGATGCCTAGGTTTAAGTTCTTGTACATAAAGTATTGATAATAAAGTAAGTTATGGATATGAAGATTCATATCCGCACAATTTTGTTAAAATCCATACCTTATTTGATGTCGATTGCGGGCGGGGTAATTTTGTATACGGGTGCCATAGATAATGCACCGACTGAAAATTTGCGTGATTTGATAATAAATGTATCTGCATCATTACTGTCGATACCCTTGGTATTTTTGCTGTATGACTATACGAATTCGCGTGTTGCCCGCCAAATGAAAAAAAGTATGGCAAACAGCATGTCCGACAGGCTGAACCTGGTTATGGTGAATATAATTGTACTGTTGCGTGAAATGATGAACGTCCGTTCTAAATTGACAGCCAGTGGATTAAATCGCATGTTGGTCTGGCGTGTTCCAGAAATATCAGCACGCCTCAGGATCACACCTTCAATGTTAGATCGGTTGCATAGATGCCATAATGATTTGGACAATTTGTTGTTTCATGACAGTCAGCACAATATTTTTACTTCTGAACAGACCCAGATTTTATCATCATTGGCCCGTGATATGACGCATTTGATAAACGAAAACAAGTTTCACCGTAACAGTCGTGTATCTGCCCGCTATATAGCATCCTTAATGGAGCATATTTTAGATTGGCTGGATTCGGACAGTGTATCTGCATTGAACTTTCAACAGCACCTGACATCAGCGGACACGACCGGGCGGGGTGATAAAACAGAAAAATGAAAAAAAACAGTATTTTTTCTTGCAATTACAAAAAATATATGTCAAAATAGTGCCCGACCCTTGGGAAAAGGATTAAAAAATTCATTATTCCCGGGCCAGTTTTGGGGACATAGCTCAGTTGGTAGAGCAAATGACTTTTAATCATTGGGTCCAGGGTTCGAGTCCCTGTGTCCCCACCAGAAAACCCGCGGATTTCCGCGGTTTTTTCATATTTGCTTAGTTGTCGAAAATACCAATTTGTGCTGTAAAAAAGCACAAAAAACCGCGTTTTTGCACAAAGTTTGCACAAAATCTGCACAGTCCTGCACACGTGTACACACCAAAGATTTCCGCCAATTTGACCGTTTCCCTATTGGAATTTTCTGCACAAAATCTGCACAAATGCCCAGGTGGCGACACGGGTTTTAATCAGCCAGACGGGGACGGCTCGTCTGGCGATAAACCTGCGGGTACAGGTCGCATAGACGAAAATGGGGTCGTTCATATAACTACCCGTGAAGTCCCTGATATACGTGTAGAACGAGATAAAACCATAAATTGGTATAAGGGAAACCTGCAAGGAAAAACGGTAACACATCCAGAATTAGGCGAAATCTTGTTCACTGATAAAGGCATAGACCACACAGCAGGCCCCAGGTCACGTGCGGGGATGGAAAAACTTATGCTTGTCAGATATTTAAAACACCTGATTGCTAACGGAAAAACGGATGGCTGGGGGGATTTAAAACACGACGACAGAAAAGACGACTATGTCCAGTTTGCCATTATAAAAAATAACGTGTTGATAAACGGAACAGAAAAAGAAGTTGGTTGTTTTGTCGGCAAAAAAGCGGATGGAAAGACATATTACGATTTGTATATAGGTCAAAACAAAACCGTTGATGGTTTGCCGCAATTCAGAGCACGGTCCAACAACGGTCTTGATACTGAAAATATAAATCAAGACGTGCCTGTTGTCAACTTGTTTATCGAGGACTGATTCCCAATGAACGCAACGCAGAAACAAAACCGCCGTGCCAAGGCCGCAGGCGGGTACATCACATTGCCACCCATTACAAAAAACCGGGTGGCAGAGGCGTACTATCGCAAGGCCATGACAGCGGAAATGGACCGCATGATAACAGCCATGCTGGCCGAGATAAAACGCGCGTACACAACGATTCCGGTCCAGAACGCAAAGTATGCCGGTGGTAAAACACTGCGCAATCTGGAACAGACCATAAAGACACTGACCAGACAATACGGCAAAAAACTGAACCGGAACACAGAACGCATTATAAAAGAGTTCCTGCGTAAGGCCGGCATAGATGCACAAAAGTCAATCATAAAACAGCTGCGTACGGTATACGGCAACTGAATTGAATATTCCAGAATTTAAAATTGCCCCAAAGATACGGCGGTGGTACAGCGAGCATGGTGAAAATACCTGCGATGAATGCACAGGGCTATATGAAAAAGATAGTTTTATTTTGTATGCTTTTGACAGGCTGTGTTCCCACAGACAGCAAATCTTGCGATTTATGGAAAATGGGATTATAATCTGTGCGGCAAAGTTTTTTTTGGGGACCAATTTTGTCCAGTTGTGGGTGTATATATGTATCTGAATACAGATTACGGGGTATAAAATGAAGAAACTCTTATTGCTTTTTATTACACTGCTGGGCATTGGTTTGATATGGGATTTCGCTCGTTCGCCCGATATAATTGTTCCTGACACATGTGCATGCAGTGGGGAACATGACGGCGATTTTATTGCAGAATACTTTGCTGAAATTCGTGATAAGTATTGTTATTCCATGTGGTTGCCGCATGGTGCCATGTGGGGGCAGGCCTGTTTTTCCACGAAATCAGAATGTGAATCTGAATTGTCGGATGTTCCCAATCGTACATATACCGACACATGCTATCAGCCTGAAATCATGACTGCATGGTGCGTGCACGATATTTTGACTGGCGATAGGCGTTTTTATGATTCACCGCCTGATGTTGAATATGACATAATGACGCAGGTCTGCACGCGTACAGAATCAGAATGTCGTGCCATGCAACGTTATCAGGCGCGGCACAGTACCGCGACATGTCGCAAACAGATGGTCTTTCTGCACCCGGGCGAGGCATCATATCTGACCCCAGAATCAGAACTTATTGAAATAATTACAAAAAACGAACACAAAAAATAAAAGGATAAAACAATGCACGAAATCAAATGTCCAAACTGTGGCAAGACCTTTACCCTGGACGAGGCGGGCTATGCTGCGATTCAAAAACAGGTTCGCGATGACGAATTTAATCGTGATTTATCGGAACGTCTGCACCAGTATACGGTTGAGAAAGAAAATGCACTGAAATTGGCTGCGGCCACCGCCCAACAGGAAAAGACTGCGGCCCTGGACAAACAGCGTGACGAAATCAACGCGTTAAATTTAAAGGTTCGCGAACTGGAACTGGGCAAAGAACTGGCGGTTAAACAGGCACTAGAGCAACAGAATGAAAAAATTTCTGCCCAAGACAAACAGATTACTGAACTGATGGGTAAAATCTCTGTTGCTGCCGAACGCAGCAAGGCTGACATTCAAACCCTGACCAATGATTACGAGACTAAGTTGCGCAACAAAGACGATGCCCACGCCGCAGAAATTCGCTTAAAAGACGAAACGATTGCCCAGTACAAAGATTTCAAGGCAAAAATGTCTGTGAAACTGTTGGGTGAAACATTGGAACAGCATTGTATGATAGAATTTGAACGTCTGCGTGCCACCGCATTCCGCCGTGCCAAATTTGACAAAGACAACGATTCCAAAACTGGCAGCGAAGGCGAAGTCAAAGGTAGCAAAGGCGACTTTATCTTTCGCGACTATGATGAAAACGGCAACGAATACATATCCATCATGTTCGATATGAAGAATGAAAGTGACGAAACGTCCACCAAGCATAAAAATGAAGATTTTCTGAAAAAACTGGACGAAGACCGCCGCAAAAAGAACTGTGAATATGCGGTATTGGTGTCATTATTGGAACGCGACAGTGAACTGTACAACGGCGGCATAGTTGACGTTTCACATAAATATCCAAAAATGTTTGTAATTCGTCCCCAGTGCTTTATTCCCATGATAACCCTGTTACGTGATGCCGCACAAAGCACCATAGAATATCGTCAACAGGTTATTAAATTGCAGCAGGCCAGCATAGATGTATCGAATTTTGAAAACGCGATGAACACCTTTAAGGCGGGCTTTTCAGAAACATGTCGCAAGGCCGGCAACCAATATGACGCAGCGGTTAAGGATATAGACGCAACGATTAAGAAATTGCAAGATATCAAAGAATCTCTGCGAAAATGGGTTGGTCATTTGGGGGCTGCTGAAAATAAACTGGAAGATTTAACCATTAAAAAGTTAACCGCCGACAGTCCTACCTTGCGTGCCCAGTTTAATGCGGCCCGTTCCGGCAATCCAAAATCCATCATAGATATCAAGGAATAAAGATGAAAAACACACCAATTCGCATTTCGAAATCAGACTATGTTTTGGGGCAAAAGTGCCCACGTGCACTGTGGCTGAAAAAGCATCGTCCAGATATCGTGCCTGAAAAAAACGAAGTTGTTCTGGCACGTGGCACAGCGGTTGGTGAATTGGCGTGTGATTATTATCCGGGTGGTGTTCGAATTACTGCACTGCCGTGGACGGCAGACGCAGTGGCCCAGACACGTGCAGCAATTGAATCGAATGCACCTGCAATTTACGAGGCCACCTTTGCCACCGACACGGGGGAATATTGTGCGGTGGACATTTTAGTAAACAATGGCGATGGCACATGGAATATTGTTGAAGTAAAATCGACCACCCATGCCAAGGATTATCACTATATTGACGTTTCGTTTCAGCGTTATGTGTTATTGCATTGTGGCATAAATGTTCGTGATTGTTTTGTCATGACGTTAAATTCAGAATACGTTCGTCATGGTGATTTGGATATTCATGGGCTGTTTAAATTGTGGTCTGCGGCGGGTGAATTGCAGGACACTGATTTTGTTGCGTCCCAGGTTGCACGCTTGCATGAATTTCTGGCTGGTGACGAACCGAACGTTGCACTGTCCAAATCGACCCGTGACCGCTTTTATCCATGTGGCTATTGTCACCATTGTTGGGCGAATTTGCCTAAATATTCGGTGTTTAACGCATTTCGCAATCCGACCGCGGATAAAATCTATAATAAATATGGTGCGGATTTGCATAATGTCCCGGAATCCGAGTATGCGGATAAATCCTGTGGTCGCCTGATACGTGCGTATTTGGACAACGCAGATATTGTAAACCGTCCTGAATTACAGCAGTTTTGTTCACGGTTGCAGTATCCACTGTATTTTGTGGATTACGAGTCTATCCAGCCAGCTGTACCAATGTTTGACAATTCCCGCCCGTATCAGCAAATATGCTTTCAGTTTTCGTTAAAGGTTCTGTATGAACCCGATGGTTTGATAGAAGAATTTGGATACCTGCATCAGGAATCTGGTACCGATCCGCGTCCTGGACTGATTAAACGTTTGCTGGATTGTTGTGGGGATTCTGGTTCGGTTATTGTTTACAATGACACGGCCGAGCGTGTCTGGAACGAGCAAATGGCGCGTGATTTTCCGGAATATGCCGATGGATTACTGGCGATAAATGCCCGCATGGTTGATTTGCTGGAACCGTTTGAACGATTTGCACTGTATAAACCGTGCCAGAATGGCAGTGCTTCGATTAAACGTACATTACCTGCCTTTGTTCCTGACATGACGTATGAAGATATGGGGATTTGTAATGGTTCGATGGCCAGTGCCCAGTTCATGGATTTTATGACGGGCAAACAAACTCCTGAACAGACACATGAAATGATGTTAAACCTGCACGAATACTGCGGTCAAGACACCATGGCGATGATAAAACTATTAGATGTGGTACTAACCTATTGTAACTAAGAGATAACAACATGGGCATTAAACACTTCTCTGTAAATTTGGGAAATGCGGAAAACGGAACTCCAGTTATCAAGAACCTAAATGACTTGCATTCAATTTACGTTGCAGGGGGTGGCGGCAAAAGCCGATTTTTAACAAGTTTTATCATCTCGCTGGTAGAAAATACACCAGCAGAAGAGATAAGTGTTGTAATGTGCAACCCTCGAAGAGCTGATTGGGACCTGTGTTGGGGCGATCTGCCACATGTATCAATTGCAGACAAAGAGCAAACATTAGATTGCCTCCAAAACATTGTCGCTGAAATAGAAAAAAGAAAGAGTATGGGTGAGGATTCATTACACCTGCCAAAACGTTTTGTATTTATTGGTGATACCTATGATTTAATGAATAATGAAAAGAAACGCATTGTTGATTATATAAAGACAATAGCTACACAGGGACCAGATGTTGGGATTTATTCATTGGTCACAGGATATCCCTGGATGATAGACAGTAACTATATAACACAGGATATTATAGACGGCTTCGATACTAAAATCCTATTCCAGGCCGATGCCGGCAAGAATGATTATAAGATGTTGTTTGGTGACGAAGAATTTTCCAAAACTCCCATTCCGACTGACAAAAAGAGAGGCAGTGATCTGCACGGAAATGCAGCAATGATGGAAAAAATGGCGATAAGACAAGGTTCATTATTAACTATGAAGATAAGAGAGATAATGCGAGGACGATATTTAAACTGTTTGGGGATTATCATAAAAGCTATCAGTATGACCGGTTTGTAATGCAAAAAGCCGGCTACCATATTCAAAGTATGGCCAGGAAACATCATCTTGAAACACCGAAAGATTTCACATTTATAAAGACAGAAAAATTGTATCCTGCATTTGATGATATGAATTTCAGATATAAAAACAAGATGTTCTCGATATTGTTTGATGTTATTCTGAATGGCAAATCAAAACTGGAGGAATACAGAAAATATAAGCATATTCATATGGCGAAGAATAATAATATGATTCCCGTTATATTCCCCATATTGGTAGATTTTCCTATGGAACATGGACCACATGGATATGGAGTTTATGTTGGGCCAAACAGAAGAGTCAAAACAACATATAATGTGAAAGACAAGGATAGTTGGAATTTGCTTGATGCAGAAACAGGCGAACCTATTGACCCATTGGCGATAGCTGATGATGCGGCAGTAAAAATGTCCAAATATGAACAGGAAAACTTTGCCGTTCAAATAGCGTGCAACCTTATAAAGGAAAAAGGCGGAGGTCTGATACAGGTGTCAGACAATGCAAGTCATATACCACAAATTGTATTTAGGACCAATACCGGACAGCTTCAATGGTGTGCGGTTTCTGTAACAGATGAAGACTGGGATGAAACCAAAGGTTCATGGTTAGGGGCCAGTCAATCAATAATAGATGGTAACCGTTACATAAGTAAGGTTATGACAGAAGAAAACGGTATGTTTCTTCATGTTTACATAGAGAATTCAGAAAGAGGCGGAAAGATTCATTACAAGTACAAATCAGTCGATGTACCCAGAGGAGTAAAGTGGACTAATCTACTCAGAAATGAATATACAAAGTGGCAAAATTTGGTGACTGGTGCGGATGAATCAGAAATTGGCTACACATACGTGGATGTAATTACAGCCAAAGAAACTGTAACATTCAAAATGCTGGAACCTCAAACAGACGAACAATCTGCACGAGGATTATCCCAGTTCAATCAGATACTCGAAAAATCTGGAATGATATATTTTTCCACCAATCCGAAGGAACCAGGCCATCCGTGTTTTCAAGCAAATATGAACACGGCAAACACAAAGTTCCCAGTTGACTTCCTGTTTATAGATTGGTGTGGCAACATAATTCAGATAGATAAGAATGTTCCAGCTCTGTCATCAGAAATATACACCGCATCTAATGTGGTGGCAGTGATGGAAATCAATGCTGGCGAATGTGACAAGTATGGTATAGAGGTTGGCGATAGCGTAATACATGAAAAACTGCGCATACGACCTGGGAATAAAGTCCTCTATAAAGAGATGATGTTTAATAAGCTCACGGAGAGAACCCTGGACAGGATTAACCCAGAAGACATCATGTTCTTTGCGATTGCCGAGGGCGGTGCAATGGGCTGGGCCGGTGCTATCCAGATTATAACCAAGAACAAAGACGGCATAGGCCTGTATTTTATCGACTACACAACATTCAAGGATTTAACAAACATAGAGAAATTATTCCCGCCTGTTAAATGGCTTGATACAGATACAGTTGGCAACAAAGACTGGTTCATGATGCCAATGGGCTTTGGGAATCATCTCATACTGAGAACAGAGTATTATGAAGAATTCAAGGATTTGATTAAAGGTCAACATATCTATAAAGCATGGCTAAATGCGGCAATAGAAATACTTTCAGAATAAAACGCAGAACAAAGGAGGTAGCAATGAATGCGATAAAGAAAGCAAAGGAGTGGCTCAATGCAGGAAACAACTCGCTATGGGTTGCTACGGCAGCAATGATGGCGATGCCGAAGCCAGTGCCCAGTTCATGGATTTTATGACGGGCAAACAAACTCCTGAACAGACACATGAAATGATGTTAAACCTGCACGAATACTGCGGTCAAGACACCATGGCGATGGTCCGGTTGCTGGATGTTGTGCAACAATTCGCCCACCGGTAACATATCCCACGATGCAGATTTAGAATAAAAACACAAATTCATATTACAGGGCATGTTATTGGTATTTGTTTTCTTGACTTTACTCAGTATGTTGGGCTACCTTTTCTTAAAAAGGCAAGGGATTGTACATGAGTTCAGAAAAACTGTCGGAACACGGCCATAACCAAACGAAATTACCACCGGAACTGGAACTGTTAATAGATTCTTTTGGCAAGAATTTGGAACAGTATCACAATGGTTTGTATAACGAAGCCAGTTTACGTCAGGATTTTCTGGACGAGTGTATCAGATTGTTGGGCTGGGATGTTGGAAACAGGGCCCATAATGCAGAAAGCTTCAAAGAAGTTGTTGTTGAAAGTCGTTTAGATGTGGATGGTACGTCAAAAGCACCAGATTATTGTATTCAGTATGGTGGCAGAAAGCTATTCTTTATAGAGGCGAAAAAACCAAGTGTCAACATAGGAAAAGACCCAAAGTCTGCCTTTCAGGTACGCAGGTACGGTTGGTCAGCCAATATGCCGTTGTGTGTTCTAACGGATTTTGAAGAATGGGCAGTATATGATACCACAATTAAACCAAAAACAACGGACAAGGCACATGTGGGGCGTATCTTTTATTGCAGATTTGATGAGCTGGGGCGTGCAAGTCTAGCCAGTAACGGTATTACTGGATGGGAATATATCAACAGTATTTTTTCAAAAAATGCGGTTTTAAAAGGTTCATTAGAAAACTGTAAAAATCAGAAAAAACGCGGAACGCTGGCAGTAGATGACGAGTTTCTTAATGATATAGAACAATGGCGTGAAATTTTGGCCAAAGATATCGCAAAAAACAATCATGACCTTACGGAAAGGGAACTGAATTTTTCTGTTCAAACAACGATAGACAGAATAGTTTTTTTGCGAATATGCGAAGACAGGGGGATAGAAAAAGAAAATCAACTGGCACAAATAATACAGCAATCCGATTGCTATGAAAAATTAAAAACAGTATTTCAGATTGCTGATAATAAGTATAATTCGGGCCTGTTTCACTTTCGCAAGGGGGATGGGGAAGGTTTTGATAGACTAACACTTGGTATCAAGATAAGTGATGTTGCATTAAAAACAATGATACGTGGTTTGTACTTTCCTGCCCCGTACCAATTTGCAGAAATGCCGGCAAGTATTCTTGGTTCCGTTTATGAACGTTTTTTGGGCAAAACAATACAATTAAATGCACGACATCAGGCCAAAATACAGTATAAACCAGAGGTTCGCAAGGCTGGGGGTGTTTATTATACACCAGAATATATAGTTGAAAATATAGTGGAAAAAACAGTCGCGGAACAGTTAAAACGCAAGACTGTGAAAACCATCGGTAATTTTCGTATAATTGACTGTGCTTGCGGCAGTGGTTCGTTTTTAATAGTTGCCTATCAACATTTATTAAATTGGTATTTAACAGAATATATGAAGAATCCGGCACTTTATGTAAAAAAGAAATGTCTTGTAAGTATTGGGAATGATTACAAATTAACCATTAACGAGCGTAAAAGAATTTTAACAACACATATCTTTGGGGTTGACCTGGATGCCCAGGCGGTCGAAGTGACAAAATTGTCATTGTTATTGAAAACACTAGAAGATATAAATCATCTGGATGTAAATCTTGCACTGGGCATAGACAGGTTGCTGCCAAATCTTGGAAAAAATATAAAATGCGGCAATTCTCTTATAGAAACTGATTTTTATAATCAAACTACAATCGACTTGCGGGTTGAACAGCAATTTCAAGTAAACGCATTTGATTGGGAAACAGAATTTAAGCATGTGTTTGCAGACGGCGGTTTTGATGTTGTGATTGGGAATCCACCATATAATAATTATTCTGCCAGGAACAGTATGTTCGCGTTTTATCAGAAAAATAAAATGATGAATGAACTGGCATTATTGCGACAGCAACACGATTATTGTTGTAATAAATATCCAAATTCTTCATCTGGCGTTACGGATTTGTACAAATGGTTTTTAGACAGGGCACTTCAACTTATAAAACCAAGTGGCAGGGTGGGGTTCATAATACCAGACAGTTTTCAGCGATTAAAAGCATATCAAGATATTCGAACATTATACAAAAACTACGATTTTTATCCCCAAGGAGAGAATGTGTTCAAGCAGGCGGTTGTTCCTACTGGGATATTGATTTACCCCGCGGGTTCAAATCCTGTAAAGAAACACAGTGGAATAAATTTAAACAGATATAAACACGTATTAAAAGACTTTGTTGTTTTCCGAGAGGGCGAACATATTCCTCGTTCAGACCTTTCTGATGATAAACGCCTTGTTCCTGTTACAGACAGTGGTGATATGTCTCGGTATTTAATCCGTCCAAATAAACACTTTTTTAATTCTGATTCCCGCTGGCGTATAACAGATGGGGACAGGATTGTCATAAGAAAAACAGGGCGACCAATTTATGCAGCCATTGTCAGTGGAAAATCCTATGTGATACAAAATTTGTATCAAAGTGTATCTTTTACAGAAAATGTGTCGCCATATTATATCTTGGGGCTGTTGAATTCAAAGTTCTTAACATTTGTTTACAGAAATATTTTAAGTCCACAATCTCAGGGTGTTTTTGCCCAGTTTCGGTTGGGGCTATTAAATGATTTACCAATGCCGAACCTAGATTTAAATAATAAAAAAGGTAAAATAATATATGAAAAATTTGTGGCCCAGGTCAAAAGAATGTGCGAATTAACGCAAAAGAAATCCATTGCAAGGGACGAACCGACAAAGACTATGTTAGAACGCCAGATAGTTTCTCTTGATTCAAATATAGATCAACTTGTTTATGAACTGTATGAATTGTCTGAAAAAGAAATCAAACTGATTGAATCTGCGGTCGCATCTGCGTGATAACGAAATTTTTGCATGTTTTGACTTCATTTTCAATGGCATTTTCTCTGGTTGAATACGGGAATTTGCTAATCGTTCATGTATCAGGATAGATTTTTTTTCAGGTTCTTGAACTGATGACCGGGGAACAGATATGCAGACAGTGGTTTAATATCGCTCAACAGGTTTTATCAGAATAATATAATTATACTATCATCAATATCCTGCCTGGTTGTCTTTTTTTGGGGCATGATACAGAATTGAGTGTGTTCTGCTGGTCAATGTATTCGTGCAAAATGTTTTTTATATTGAATTTAATTCATAAAATAAGTATAATAAAATCAGATAAAATTGCGTTGTTTTGGTTTGGTGGACGGGGGATGAGAAGGGTAGTTTTTTGTGCTGTATTTATGTTCCTGTATGTGCCTCATATAGTTTGTGGGGGTGTTGCCAGTTCCGAATATGTTGGTGCCCTTGTGAACAGTTTAAAAACCACTGCTGTTACCGCTGAATCCACCGATGAACAAATACCTACGGCTCGTGCCGTATACCAAGTTAACGCCACAGTAACCAACAGTATAAACCAGCATACAACAAACAAAAATAATCCGCATGTTGTCACTGCTGGGCAGATTGGGCTTGGCAATGTTAAAAATCTGGATCAAACCAATGCAAATAATTTATCCAGTGGGACTGTTGGGTATGCTCGCTTACCTGTTGGGACAATTGCCAACACTATTGCGGCGGGGAACGATGTGCGCTTTAATGCTGTCATGACAAGCCAGCCAGAGGGTACACCACCAACCAATATGGTTTGGATATGGTTTGAAAAATAGGCACAGGATTTGACAATGACCCCAGATATTCCGATTTTAAAGTTGATGGATTCAAATGGCGTTATATATCAGTTGGCGACTGTTCCTGTTGGTGGATATGTTATGTCTGGTGATGAAGAATTACTGTATGAAGAAAATACGATTAACTCATGTCAGGCATTAGAGTTGGAATCTGGTCGATATCGTGTTGAATTAAAGGGGGGCAAGGGTGGCGGTGTTGATATTGGGACCAGTGCTTCTTACGAGGGCGAGATTCTAAACTATGAATTTGACCTAAACGAACCGACAACTGTTCACTTGTTTCGTGGTGGTGATGGTACGGGCCAGTGCTATGGCAGTGGTGTTACCGGTGGTGGTTCATCTGGGGTTGACAGCATGCTGGTTATAAATGGTACGGCGATAGTTGCACATGGTGGAAATGGGGCAGCATATGGATGTCGTGGCTATAACGCAGGCAAGGCGATTGGTCGCAATGCTTACACCGAAGGTTTGCCTGGTGGTGGCGGTTTCAACACCACTCGATTGGGGTATTATAACAGGCCGTTGATAGATTCTAGGGCCGGTGTATGTATGGCGGGGATTGCTGTTATTGGTGGTGGTGGCGGTGGTGCGATTCAAGGTGTTTGTCCAATGAGTAGCAGTTGCACCTATAAAACCGCAACTATCGCAGAATGTCAAGAGGCTGGGGCAAACTGCAGTGCTGGTGCATCACCTGGAACGGGCGGTACGATTGAGCGTGGTGGCACAGGTGGGGCCGCCTTTGTAAAATATCGTGACATATCTTTATCTGCGGATGGTGGCCCTGGGGGCGAAACGGTAAAATGGTCATGTGCTGGGCATTTTGCATATTCGTATGGCGGCGGCGGCGGTGCAGCAGTATGTACTGGCGGATTTTTGATAAATTCTGCTATACATAATGGCTTCTCGCGTGAGTTGGTATGTATTCCTGGGATGAAGGGGGGGACAGGCAGTACAAATTCATCGACCACAAGCCATATTCGTATTTTCAAAATTGACTAAGTTTTTTTAGGGGGGTAGACATGCCAGTATTAAATTTCGGAGACGTTGCAATTCCTTTATATACGACACAAATGTCATCTCCATCGCTTAAGCTTATGGATTCCAAAGGTGCTATATATTATATTCCACTAATAAGCGAAGGGGGCTGTATAGCAACTGGTACCAAAGAGTTATTCTATGAAGAAACCAGTTTCAATACGTGCAAGACTCTGACCCTGCCAGCGGGGTGTTACAGTCTAGAAATTCAAGGCGGGGCTGGTGGTGGTACATGTAACGCCAGTGATGATGCAGATCAGATGCCTAAGTTTGTCCGATACAGCTTAAGAATCCAAGAACCTATGGAAATCAGTTTGTTTCGTGGTGGTGATGGCAAGTCGTCTGAAATGACCAGCGGGCGTGGGGTCGGAGGTGGTGCGTCAGGGTTGGCCAGTTTTGTTGTGCTTTCAAACAGGGTTGTCGAAGCGGCTGGTGGCAACGGCGAACGTTGTACTGGTGTACCAAATGCATACAGTGTTCATTCGACAAATTCGCACTGTTCTGTAAATGGAACCTATGGCGGTGCAGGCGGCACAGATACACAGATTATGAATGCACCTGGTACAGGCGGACAGTCGTGGTGTTCCACTGGTGGACTGTCGGTCAAAGAGATTATTACCTATCATGCCCCTGCTGGCGGCGGTGCAACAGCGGGGGCCAAGGGAGCGAGTCGAACAATGGCAGATTCGTTCGTTTCCTATATTTCCAGCGAGGCCAATGGTTCATCGTCTGGTGGTGGCAACGGCGGTGGTCTAAGGATAACATATAATGGTAATGAATATACGGCCATCGGTGGCAAGGGCGGTGCTTCTGTATCATATACGTGCGGAGGTCATACAATATACTCACATGGCGGTGGAGGTGCAGGTGGTGTGTGTTATCGTGTAACAACAGACGACCGGATAGGCTGTTTTAACGGGGCTGATGGGGCATCGGGCAGCACGAATACATCCTCAGTCAGTTTTATCAGAATCTACCGATTATAGAGTTATATTTGTCGCATCATGAACGCTTCAAATATATAGCCACATCTAAATGGATTTAATAAAAATGTTATAGAACCAACATTTTTATTGTTTTATTCGATAACGTATGAAAAAAAAGCTGTTTTTATAATCTCTATTACCGAACTCTAAAAAAAACTAGGAATCTAAACAAAAATCCGCCCTTTAACAGGACGGTGTAAAATCTGGCTCGGGCAACTGGACTCGAACCAGTGACATACGGATTAACAGTCCGTTGTTCTACCGACTGAACTATGCCCGAATAGCGTTGCTTATAATATACTAAAAAAACCCAGAAGTCAAGACTTTTTAGAAGATTTTTATTGCGTCTCACATGTTCCGGAAATCCGCCAGAATCTGGGAGTTTTACCAAGTTTGGTATAAAAATGTATGTTTTTCAAACTATGTCCTCACAGGTTCTAACAAGTTGAAACAGTGCCTTTTCCTGAAAAATATCAAATCGGGTTGTATGTGACTTACTGCTGTTTTCAACATTGATTTCAAGGGCAAAGACAAGCACACAATCAACGACAAATTTGCACTTTTTACCAGAGTTGTATTTTTTGCGATGTATTACTATCGAAACCAGAGAATACACACCCTATTCTAGGGACATACATAGCAAACAAAAGGAGTAAGGCATGTATGAACAGGATAGACTGATGGATTGTAATGAATTAGCGAAGTACCTAGGGGTTACACCCGACACACTGGGGGTATATAGAACCAAGGGAGTTGGTCCCAAATATATCAAGATAGGCAGAGTTATCAGGTACAGGGTTGGTGACGTAAGGGATTGGTTGGACCAAAAAGCTAGAACAAAAACTTTTATGTAAGCGGAATGTCTATTTCACTGGATATTATTCTTTTTATCGCCATTGTTGTGTGTAAACAACACAAGAGGTAAACAAATGGGAAAAATATGGAAATGCGAAAAACGATTGTTCAAGGACCACTGGATAAAGAACATTCGTTCAACGCATAAACTTCAAATCACCGATGGTTCAGTTTCTGGACTGTATATGAGGTATTCACCAACAACAAAGCTGGTGACATTCTTCCTAGCTTGTCTGATAAGATCAACCGGCGAAAGAAAGAACATCTACCTGGGCAGATATACAGAGTTTGAAACAGTTGAAGATGTTAAGAAAAAAGCAAGGGACCTGAGAGAACAAATTCTATTGGGAGGAAACCCAATGGCTCAGATAAAAGAAGAAGTAAAAAAGCAAGTAATCAAAGAAAGCAAAAAACACACATACAAAGAACTATTCCAGATGTACATAACTAAGTACGCAAAAGTATATAAGAAAGAACGAACAGTAAAGTCAAATGAAGACCAAAGCCGCTTATACATAGAACCAATCCTTGGGGATATGTATGTGGACGAGATAGAAGAGCAGCACGTATTAGATGCATACCCAGTATGGGTCGAAAAAACATCGTTCTCTACAGCAAACAAGGTCCTGTCATTGCTGTCAAGCTTCTGGGATTGGTGTGAAAGTTACAAGTATCTGCCACGTGACAGCAATCCATGTAAGTACGTCAGAAAAGGTAAAACGCAAACAGTATGCAAGAAAACAACCCTGGACATAGACGGATACAAGGGATTGTTTGCAGCACTAGAACGTGGGCCGATAGAAACTGACATGCATGAGAAATACTTCCGGATCATAAAATTGCTGGCATTAACAGGGTGTCGCAGTTCAGAAATCCGCTGTCTGAAAGTCAGAGAGGTAGACCTAGAACATAAAGTCCTGCACCTTGAAGACAGTAAAACAGGTGCAAGGGATGTTAAGTTGCCTGATTTGGCGATAAAAGAATTAGAAATTGCGCTGGCAGAGGCAAAAATGATAGGCAGCGAATATGTGTTCGCCAGCCGAGGGAACATATTCCAAGGTGTACAGGATATACGTAAGCCATTCCAATGGGCTCTCAAGAAAGCCGGCCTGCCACAGATGAGAATCCACGACCTGCGCCATTCATTCATCACTATGGGGGCCAACACAGGACAGAACATGGTCGCCATGCGAGATGCAGCAGGACACAGCCGGATCACCACGACCGAGGGATACACCCATCTGGCTGATGAACAGACTTTCATCGCAGTGAACAATATTGCCAATGCAATATGTGCATAATTCTTTCAGAAACCGCAGAAATCTGCGGTTATTGAGTTGTCTATTTCGCTGGACTTGTGTGTTTCTTTCGGTATGTTGTGTGTAGAAACAAGAACAAAAAAGAGGTAAAAACAATGGCAAAAAAGAAGAGAAACTTATTCGTAGCAGCATACTATGCAGCTATTAACTCAGAGAACGGTATTGAAAAGATATGCTGGGCATTAGGTTCAGAATACATATCAGAAAGCACAGCATATTGCTGGATCGAAGAACCACACACAGAGAAAGAAATCGTAGCTATGTTACGCAAGATTGGATACGACATCCCAAAAGAATTCAAGGGATCGGACAAAATCCTAACATGTGAGGACTAAGACCATGACAGAGATAAACAAAGAATTCGGATTCTACGGCACAGTAAAGTGCAAATTTGACGACCCAGAACATGTGGAAATGATCATGTTTACAGCAATCCGCCGGATACAACAAATCATCCCAGAACTTACAGCATTAGACATCACAATGATGCTGAACAGCAGAACCGGCCGTCACCTGGCCGATGAATTACTGGACATCCCAGGCGAAATCACACCGGCACTAATACTGATGCGAATAGCAATGTGGAACAAACTAAGCGTGAAAAAGTGGTTGATGCATTACAACGAACTTGCGCTGGTGCTGCCGACAATCGATAAAAGAATGCTGTACGTGTCTGCCATAAAGAACGAAATGAAAAAGAAATCGATCCGAAAACTGATGATAGAAGAAATCGGCTGTAACGAGAATTCAGCATGGCCAGAACCGGAAACATGGATAAATGCAGAAAACGTACCAACCAAAGAATTGGAAATGATGTGGCAATACATTCAGCAGAAATTACAAACCAAAGGTAAGAAATAATGGACACACTAAGAACACTTCAACAGAAATTGCGTGCGGTCGAAAAACAATCGGCTGATGCAAAATACCCAACAGGCTTGATAGTGGACCTATCAGGCCCACAGGGAAACATATATGCCCTGATAGGCATGTGCAACCACATAATCAGAGAATTGGGGCTGTCACCCCAGGAAAGGGAAGAATATGAAACCGAACTAAATGCTGCCGAGGTTTACAAAGAAAAATTGAAAGTCATGAGCAAATGGTTCGGTATCGTATTCACAGGATTGGAGGACTAAGACATGCCAAGACAAACACAACCACAAAGACCAGAAGAACCGAAAGAAACCAAAAGCGTATATGTGTCAGCCATCCGGCAAGAAATGCGAACTATGGAGGGCATAGATGCCATGCTGGCAATTATGAAGACCGGTAGCCAAGGCGTATGGGAATGGCTGCACAAAAAACATACAGAGAAAGAAATCATACTGACACTGCGATTGCTGGGCTACAAGATAGACCCAGCCATCACCGGATCAGACGAGCAATATCAGATATACTGGTAAGGAGGCCCCATGATAAATTT
>JAFYXG010000005.1 GCA_017546265.1 Alphaproteobacteria bacterium | reverse complement strand
TAATCTGATTACCACCAGTTGTTGCGGTAAAATAGCCCTGGAACAGATGGTCTTTCAGTGCAGGTATACCGACATTGGTAATTGTTGTCACAGCGGCAGAATCAGAATACCAGCCTGTGGCATATTTTTGATATATTGCACCATCACCCCCTGTGCCGGTCGCATCATCCAGTGTAATTTTAACAACACGTGGTGCACATTGTGGATTTACACCATTTATCGCATCATACCCTGTTTCACATTCTACTGCATACTCACATGCCGCATAGTCTGCACCATCAAAGTACTTTTTCGTATCACCCTGAACGGATACATTCTTTGCATGTTCGACTGTTGGTATATATGATGCACACGATATAAAGCAGTTTGTATTTGCGGCCCGTGTTCCGTCAGAACCAACGGTATAGTTTACTTTGGTTGGGCATGTTTCGCGGTTCAGTTCGGATTCAGGACTGTAATAACCACTGTTTACGTCTGCACATGCCTTGGAGTCTGCTGGGTTATAGTATCCTGCATCACAGGTTAAAACCGTTACATCGCACTTGGAATATTCGCCTTGTTCTGCGGTACCTTCCCACGAACAATCCCATTTACATGTTCCATTAGCTATATCGAAATCTGCACCATCTGTATCTACAAATGTTTTAAAGCATTTATCGACACTGCTTGCACCATCTGCCAATGTTTGCCCGTTCCCAGCGGTAATACTGCCTGTTGGGCACTGAACATTACAGCCAGTTGTTTCAACAAGGACTTCCCCGTCCCCCGGACAATAGTATGGTGCAAGACATGTCTCGGCGATTCCTGCATTATAATAGTACCCCGCCTGACACTTATTGACATTCTGCGACCACTGTGCATACAGTGTGGTATTTTCTGTGTACGTTGTATTTGGCATCAGAATTTTACCTGTTGCATCTATTATTTCATGTCCGCCTGTTTCAGCTGTAAAATAGCCCAAAAACGTCCAGTTTTTCAGTGTTGGTATTGTCACAGTTTCGGTCTGATTTGCGGCATCTGCATCTGAATACCACCCAACGGTATACTTTTGATATACCGTACCATTGCCACCACTGCCAATAGTATCATTCAGTGTAATTGTATAAGTTGCTGGCAGGCATGCAGCAGTCACAGGCAATTCCGATCCGCGACCCGTATTCTTATCCTTTTTATAACCGTATTCAATATTTGTGGTTGTATCTGTGTTCGGTGTATACCCCGGATTACATGTAAAATCAAACTTACAATATGACGTGGGAATCGCCACATAACTGGGGTACCATGCATATGCACTTGCCGGCTGAGATGCACTGTTGGCACAGGTTGCGTTTTGCGGACAAATATTTACCACTTCGCCTGTTGGCATATAGTCGCTGTCCAAAATATTCCGATTCGCATAATCGCATACATTGGAACCAGACTTGGCCCCATAGCATGCATATGGACCACTGTTCAAGTTTGCATTCACAGAATTTGTATATGACAGCCCATACTCTGTTTTATATCCCAGTTCCTCACTTAGTGTCTGACATTTGGTACATTCCATAACATTTTCATCAGATGGTGTCATATAATACCCCGAATAGCATCTGTTGTTATTGTTTGTAACGGTTCCGTCAATTGGGCAACTGTTATCGTCCGCCGTACAGGTTGTTGTGCCATAAAATTGTTTGCCCGATATCATCGCGTCTGTGTCATAGGTACATTTGCCCGATGCAAAGTTTGGCGGACACCCACTTGGTTTCTCGCATGCGGTTTCGCATTCTTTATAACACTGTGAAATATCTGTCACTTCACCATCTGACAACGGATATTCTCCATTTGTTAAATCCGTGCAAGACGCTGCGGCAGTGGTCCATACTGCATACAAATCTATTGTTTCTTCATTAGTGGTGCCGCCAACAACATTATCGCCTACAGAATGATCGACCCCTGCATAGCAAGTCTTGTCTGGATCATACAAACTATACCCGTTCAACACATACTCGGCATTTGTAAATGGGTTTTTAACAACACAATCCTGACCATACGTGCATTCTTGTTGAATAGATTTTGCAGACCCAACCCCTTGCTCAAACTCATCAAGTTCATCTTTTCCCATGTCGTAACTACACATCTCATCCAAATATCCAACAGGATAATAACGCAGGTAATATGTATTCGGTACACATACACCATCAACCAAATGGTGTCCAGTACCACAGGTTGTTGTTCCTTGGTCACTAGAATTTCCACAATCAACCGAACCTTCGTCAATCCAACATTTGGCATCATTAGTCTCGTACAAATCGCATGAATGTTTTTCACTTGTAATTACACAATTGGTTAATGTACCGCCGCAATAACTTTCCAAAGTGTCCAGACAAAGCTCCCCATCTATCGCGCCTTTAATGCAATGTTGTTCACATGTTGTCAACGCAAAGGCAGGATACACACCAAGTGTAATGGCGATAAATAATGTCAAAAAACTCAGGAAACGGCGTATTTTTCCCATCTCTTCCTCTCTTTTGTTACAAAGGGTAGAAAATTTGCCCGTCCCCACGCAAGAAAAAAATAAACCTGCACCGTCCATTTTTGGCAAAAAAGGACACAAAAACAAAAACCGTCCAAACTGGACGGTAATTATTCTTGGTGGGTTAGGTAGGACTTGAACCCACGACCAAAGCGTTATGAGCGCTCCGCTCTAACCACTGAGCTACTAACCCACGGCGACTATTATATATAATTTAAAATTTCGTGCAAGATAAAAATTATTTTATTTTGTATTATTTTTATGTCATGATAACAAACATGTCAGAAATTGCACCGATTTTGAATGAAACCCAGATGGCCGCATTTAACGCTCTGGAACGCACGAATTCCAATTTGTTGATATTGGGGCCTGCGGGAACGGGTAAATCTACATTTGTGAATTACTTAAAATCTGCATCGTCAAAGCGTATTTTGTGTGCATGTCCGACCGCTGTATCGGCATTGAATGTTGGTGGACAAACAATACACTCGTTGTTTCAGATTCAGCCCCGTGATTTTATCATGCCCGAGTTTTTGAAACTAAAGGCCAAACCCAGAAACATATTAACCGCCACAGACGTTTTAATTATTGACGAAATTTCAATGGTTGCCCCAGACTTATTGGATGCGATTGATATTTTGGCACGTTGGGCTCGCCGAAACAACGAACCATTTGGTGGAATTCAGATTGTGGCAATCGGTGATTTGTTTCAGTTGCCACCTGTTATTACCCGTGAAGCGACTGGGTATTATGAATCAGAATATGGTCACCCCAATGCCTATTTTTTTGACAGTCATGTATATCAACGGTCGAACTTTATTCGGTATAATTTTGAATTTGTGTATCGTCAAAGTGATGTGCCGTTATTGGAAAATTTGGTGCGATTGCGAAACAATGACACTACCTCGTTGGGATATTTTAACTCGTGCCGTATTACAGACGATGAACGCCGTGAGAATGCGGTGATTATTACACCGTTTCGTGCGGTTGCAGAACGCATAAACACAACGCGTTTGGCACAAATTGCGGCTCCTGAGTTTGTATATAATGGTGTACTAAGTGGTACATTTTCTGAACGTGATGTTCCTGCACCGTTGGCATTAACGTTAAAGGTTGGTGCATTGGTTGTCTTTGTAAAAAATAGTGACAAATGGCATAATGGTTCCATGGGGATTGTCCGCAGTCTGACAGCCCGTGAAATAGTTGTCCAATTACTGTCAGACAAGCGTGATTTAGTAACTGTAAAGCCAGATAAGTGGGATAAGATTGAATACAGTCGCGATGAAAACGACCGTCTGGTGGAAAACGAAGTTGGTTCATATAAACAGTTTCCATTGTCGCTGGGGTATGCCATGACAATACATCGTGCCCAGGGCAAAACATTGGATGCAGTTGTGGTTGATATTTCACGTGGTGCCTTTGCCCACGGCCAGGTTTACGTGGCACTGTCACGTACCCGCCGCAGTTCAGACATGCACATTGCATCGCCGTTGCGTCCCCGTGATGTTATTTTTGACGACCGTGTTTTGGAATTTGTCGCATCTGAATTCTGATTTCACGCAACATGCGTTGATATAAATTTGTCCCAGATTGTTTCATAGAATCAAAGTCTATCCCGTTTCCGGAAACCAGATTATGAATTTGTGGGGTTGGACATTTGTTTGCCGTTGCGCGCATAGTGTTTACAATTACATTTCTTTGTGCGGCAAACAGTATTTTTCCATCGGGGGTCAGACATTCATCGTCATTCACATGCAATCCCTTTGGGTCATGTTCCCCGATAAGGTTTTCTTTGGCCTGACCGACAATGAACAGGTGTGAATTATTTGTACAAATATAACTGGGCAGAACATCAAATGAATTATCCTGGACGTATTCTGTGAATTGGTTATGCAAATTCATTGCAGTATCGGATGCAGAACCAAACGTTATTGTTGTAAACTCTGGGTTTTCCAGTGGTGCAATTGGACCGTACTGAATTGCAATAATTTGTTTTTGAATATCTTTGATTTGTTTAGCATTTAGTTTTTGTTTTTCCAAAACACGTTCCATTTTTTTTCCCAATTCGCGGACGACATATCCGCCATGTGAATGTGTATAGAAACGCAACATAGCGGCGTTTTGTCGTGTATGTTTTACGTCTGTGGAAATAATCGGTCGAATTACCATATCAAAGATTGTCTTTATATACAACGCGTGCGGTTCGGTCTGTTTCATATGATCATCACGTTTTTCAAATATCTTATCATCGACCTTTAAAAACTTGATTCTATGTCCGACATTTTTGAACATATTTATTCGTTCTACATATGAATTACGTGAACCAAATTTATAGTAAACCGCATAAACATCCACATCATTCAGTTTGCACTCCCCCAGAACAGATTTTATTTCTTTGGTATAATAGTTTGCATGTCGGGGCAGGGACGTCAAATCGCCACCCAGGATAACAATCGCGGGCCGTCCTGGTGTAATAGCATCAACTTCCATCACACCGTATGGGTGTTCAAAAGACTTAGTAACAGCCTTGACCAGCACAGCGGTACTGGGCATATAGTTTATTTGGTTCATATATCTTTCCTCATCATAATGGCATCCTGGCCATCATAATATTTTGGTCGCATGCCTATTTGAACAAAACCGTCTTGTTCATACAGCCTGCGTGCCGGCAGATTATCGGCCGCCACCTCAAGGAATATATGTTTTACACCTGATTTTTTCAAGTCCCCTTGCATAATCCCCAGCATTGCCGCTGCGATACCTGTTCTGCGTGCATCTGGGTGAACACCTATGGTAATTATTTCTGCCTCGTCCAGTATCTGTCGATAAACGATAAATCCATGCTGGCTAGCGATAATCTCGCACCCCGATTTTTTCAGGTCTGCAAAATCATCTGCACTCCATGGGTTGTGTGGAAAGCACAGTTTATGAAGATTGGCCAATTCATTTAACATTTTTTATTTTCTTCGGCATAACTGGGACGCAAATACATTGGTACGACTGGTTCAACATGTCCTGCTGCGATTTTTTGTTCTGCGATTTGTGTTGCGAATTTCAGGTCGTATGGCCTGTGTCCAACTGTGCGTGGCCATTCCATCTGTTTTGTTTCCAGTGTATCGATATCCATTACCTGTGGTTCCAGCCCATTGGCTGCAACAAAGAAATCGCCACGTCCTGAATCGATTGCAACAAACGCATCTGGTGTCTCCGCCAGATATAAATCAAACAAACTGATACCCACGACAGGGATATTCAGTCCCATTGCCAATCCTTTGGCATATGCGATACCCAGACGTATGCCGGTAAAACTGCCAGGGCCAACGACAACACCGATTGCGGTTAAATCAGACCACTTTGCGTTGTTTTCGTTCATAAATTTTTCGCATTCTGCGGCCAATGCAACAGATTGTTTTTCCACAGCAACAGATTTATGATTGTTCCCCAGAACAAATTCCAGGTTTCCGCCAGATGTATTTATAATCAAAATCATTTTTATCGCACCTTTATTGGTTGTTGGGTTAACAAATCATGCACCATTTTAGCCACAGTCCCACGGTGAATATATGTATCATTTGTTTCATTATTTTTTATTTGAACATGATATTGTGGACAGGTCATAAATTCCAGTTTTGGTACGTACTTTTTTACCACGATGATATCAAAACGTGGTGATTGTGCCTGTACGACATCCGTTTGAAAATCGCCCTGACATTGACACCCCATACGAACAATCGGGGGATTCTGAATCAGATACTGTTTAACATCGTCAAACAACCTTAATTGTATATCCCCATCGCCAAAAATACACAGTTTGTCTTTCATTACAGTGTCGCCCCAAACCCAATCTTTTTTGCAAATCCTGCGGATTGACGCAGCGCCAACAATTCGTCTATTTTTTCTGGTGTGAACTCGGTTTTTATATCTTCACAATCATTTTCCAATAACGAACGGCGTAAAATGGCGGTCAGTTCACGTTGCACCTGACGCACCCCCTGTTCAGATGTATATTTCTGAATCAGATGTTTAATTGCGTCATCGGAAATAACAATGTCGTCTGTATTCCAGCCCGTATCACGTGCTGCCCGTTTAATCAGGTGTTCTCGTGCGATTTTAACTTTTTCATCCATGGAATAACCCGGGATTTCAATAATTTCCATACGGTCTTTCAGTGCGTTTGACATATTCAAACTGTTTGCAGTTGCAATAAACATAACGTTTGACAGGTCAAAGTCCACCTCTAAATAATGGTCACGGAAAGTCTTATTCTGTTCCGGGTCCAAAATCTCTAACAGTGCAGATTCCGGATCTCCTCGCCAATCGCGTCCCATTTTATCTATTTCATCCAGCACAATAACAGGGTTGTTTGATTTGCAGCGTTTTAATGCATCCATAATTCGTCCAGTTTGTGCCCCGATATAGGTCTTGCGATGTCCGCGAAAATGTGCCTCGTCAGAAATACCGCCCAGTGAAATCCGCTGATATTTTCGTCCCAATGCCTTGGCAATAGATTTGCCCAACGAAGTTTTCCCAACCCCTGGTGCGCCGACAAAACACAAAATAGTCCCCTGATTGCCTTTGGTTTTTTTCATCACGGCAATATGTTCCAATATGCGTTCTTTGACGGGTTTCATACCGGAATGTTCACTGTCCAAAACTTCGCGTGCCTGTTTCAGGTCGATTACAGAATTGTCTGATTTTCCCCACGGCATCGCTAACAATTCATCTAAATATGTCTTTAATAATCCGCCTTCGTTTGACATTGGCGAGATAGACCGCATGCGTTTCCATTCGCTCAGTGCCTTTTCTTTTGCTTCGGGCGGCATTGCGGAACGCATAATTTTCTTTTTGATATTTGCGGTATCTATTTCACCGTCATCTTCGCCCATTTCTTTTTGAATGGCCCGCATTTTTTCCTGTAAAATCGCTTCGCGGCGACCGTTTTCCATCTGCTGGTGAATACGCTTGTTAATAGATTCTTCTATTTTTGCGGTTTCCGCCATTAACTTGATTGCTTCCAGTAAAATAGTTAATTTTTCAGACCATGTATTTGCCTGCAGTATTCTGACGGCATCATCTGTATTTATGTCGGCGGTCTGAACAACGGCATCAACGAACGCGGGCAGGGGATAATTATCCATTACATTACGCAGTTTATCCATTTTGAATCTGCGAGATGCTGCGGCCAGTGCATTCATATTATCCGCAACAATATCCCGCAGTGCCAGCGTTTGTTCTGTATTCATATCATCAGCCACGGTGATTTCGGTCGTATCCGCAGTAAATATTCCATCATTTATTTCAATATTATTCAAATTAACAGCTGCGGTTGTACGAACCAAAATATGCATAGCACCATCAGGCATACTTAACACCTGAACCACATCACCAATCGTGCCAACTGCATAGATATCTGGAACGGCGGACGGGTATGCCCAACTGTGTTGTGGCACCAGCACCAACTGTTGTTGTCCTGAATTTGCGGCTGCTTTGATTGCGGAAACAGACATCTGATTATCGACCAGCACCGGCACCGTCAGGCCCGGCGACACGACCAAATCACGAAAAGGTAAGATAAATTTTTTCATAGCCCACATAATATAATATATTCTGTCAAATTTTCAAGGGGCTCTTAGTATACAGATTATACACTATTGACAACGATGCATATTGTACTATATTTAGAATAACGCATACGGAGAATAAAAATGACAAACACAATATTGTTAGATACTTTTAAACGTGCATTTTTTGAAGCACCAAGTCGGACTTTTGGAGAAACCTATGTTCAGGAAATATTATATCGTATACTTGGGGACACAAAATATAGCGGCAATGATTTTGATGCCCTTCGAGGCAATTTGAAAGGCGAGTATAAAGCCGTGCGTGTAGTATATAATAAAAGCAAAAGAGCCAAAACAATATACGAAGATGTAATGAATAGTGTTTCCATAGGG
>JAFYXG010000021.1 GCA_017546265.1 Alphaproteobacteria bacterium | reverse complement strand
CAGCAATGCGGGCAGCACATCCAAATCACAATGTACAAAGTCCTGTTCGGTTGAATGTAAACAGAACGCATGCTCGACCCAGGATGCAAATGCTGCGGCCTGTTCCTATGGTGCAAATACTGCGACAGGTACACAGCCACAAAATGGCACATGTGATGCAGTTCAAAAGGCATGTCCAATCACGGTTACAAAGTGTAATGCAAATTACTGGTTAGAAAATGGCAAATGTAATGCATGCGATTCTGGATACACCAGCAATGCGGGCAGCACATCAAAATCACAATGTACAAAGTCTTGTTCAATTACATGTAAACAGAACGCATGCTCGACCCAGGATGCAAATGCTGCGGCCTGTTCCTATGGTGCAAATGATGCAACAGGCACACAATCACAAGGTGGTTCATGTGATGCGACACAAAAGGCATGTCCAATCACAGTTACAAAGTGTAATGCGAACTATCTGTTGAAAAACGGTGCATGTACGTCATGCCCTGAACATGCAACGTGTGATGGAACGGGTGACTGGGTTTGTGATACAAATTATAAAAAGACAACAACGGGTTGTGTTTTGGGGATATTTGAGTGTAAATCTGGTTATGAATCCGACAAAACAACCCCATGTAAAGAAGGACATTACTGCCCGGGTGGTACGGTTGATGCAGGAACTGAAGCAACTGCGTGCAGCCCATCATGTCCAGAAGATACCAGTGATGGTACGGTATCTTCGGTAACTGGTGCAACACAGATCACACAATGTAAAACTGTACGCAAGGGTGTTGAATTGGATGAAAATTCTGGTCTAGGTGATGAAACATGTGGTTGGGATACATATGCGGAAAAATATAGTGCGAACTGTGTGACTAAGGTTACAAGATGCTATGCCGGATATTTCCAAGAAGATACGGCGGCACCTATCTGTGTTCTGACACACATTAAATACTATAGCCCAGATCCAGACTTGGAACAAAGTGCATGCAGTGCATTGTCTGGTGCAGATGATACTGTCACAACCGCAGGACGTGGTGCAAAGACTGCAACAGATTGCTTTAACACATGTACTGATATTGTTATTGGTAATGGCATACGTAAACCTGTCAATGCAACGGAATCATATAACGGGACAAATATACCTGCGTGTTCCTATACCACAACATGTGACACAGGTTATCAGGCATCAGGTACAACATGCGTACCAAAAGTCTTGGCCATTACATTGAATCATAATGGTGCAGAAACATATCCAACAAGTCCGATTTACCTGAAATATAATACAGGGTGGTATTCAGACAACACTGCAAACAACCAGATAGAAAGTGTTATCAAACCAACCATAGACGGTGAAACGTTTGGTGGATATCTGTCTGCGTCCGATGATATTGTTGTGGATGCCAATGGTAAATTGACAACCGATTACAAGGTCTTTAGTACGAACGCAACAATTACTGCATCGTGGGATGAAAATGAACCGATTACATGCGTGGCAGGTACATACTATGACGGTGCTGCACAAAGTTGTCGCGATTGTACGGCTGGCAATTATTGCGAAGGTGTTACAACAAGACAAGATTCTGTAAAAGACGCAGGATTGAAAACGTGCGTTTCCCTGGGGGGTACATATACCGCCGCCAGCGGCAAGACAGTTTCAATCAGTTCAGTGGCAAAAGCCAAGACTGCATCTGACTGCTTTGCAACAAATATCGAATATAAAACGAATTATGCCACAGGTACTCAGACATGTTATTATGCCACCGGCAGATATAATTCTGCATGCACAAACAAGAAAGTTCTGACCTGTGTCGCTGGGTACTATCTGGAAAACACAACTGATGCAGACTGTGTCGAAGTTGGTAAAAAGTATTACAGTGCCGCAATCGAAACAGAACGTCACCAGTGCCCTGAATTTGACAATGAAGACGTGTCAACAGCAGGTTCGGTTTCCGCAAGTGTTACAGAATGCTTTAAGGGCAATATTTGGGAATTCAAAAACAATTCTGGCTATCGGAAAAAGTGCTATCACAAAGATGATGCAACGGCACCAAATGGGTATGATGCAAATTGTGAAGAGCTGAATTTGGTTGCGTGCGAAGGCGGATATTATGATGATGGAAAAACTGTTGATGCCAAAGGATATCGTATGTGCGTTGCAGTTGGCAAAGATTTCTGGTCGCCGGGAATTACATCAGGTCAGGAACCCGAAGTACATAATAACAACCCAACCACACAACGTAATCAGTGTCCAGATGGCACTTCGACCGAGAGCGTGACAACCGCATCAAGCGAAAGCCAGTGTATTGGTCAACGTGAAGCATGCGTGGTCGGTAAATCATATGCAAATAAAACTCATACAACATGTGCAATGCCATACTATTGCCCAGGAGTTGGAGATGTGCCGGTAAATGTTTCAGGATGCTTTGTGACATGTCCAACAGGTAAAATTACTAGTGGTGCGGGTGAGACTCGCAAAGCCGGGGCAGATAAAATTACCGATTGCTGGAAGTCGTTCAAAGATACTGATCATAGCGACTTTGCGGTAGAACACGGGGCGGCAACATTACAATGCTCGTTTAATACAGAATATAACGAGTATATAGATTGTGAAAAAACTGTTACGGCATGTGATGCAGGTTATTACAATCCTGCGGGTACGTTGATTTGCAGTGATGTTGATAATGGCTCGTACAGTGCGGCAGGCGACCTGTTAAAGCATGATTGCCCGACCAAGGTAAACTATACCGTTGGTTCTGACGGAACACGTGCAGCAAATACAAACTGCTTTATATCGTGTGCATCATATATACCAACAGTTGAACATGCAAAGAATGTATCCGTTCAGGGTGATACGAAAAAGTACTTTGATGGTGCAGACTATGCGGCATGCGAGTATGCAGTAGAATGCGAAACAGGGTATTCTCCTGTCAATGGCACATCGCCAAAGTGTAATCCAAAATCATATACCGTGACGCTGGATAAAAACGGTGGTTCGGGTAATGTTGCAGAATCTGTTCAGTGCACATTCGACAGTGGTGCGTGTGCCCTGCCCGATAATTCTGGATTAACCAAGTCAGGGTATAAGGTTGTTGCAAAATGGTGCACGAATGCAGATGGCACGGGTGTATGTTTTGACGCGGGCAGTACGGTAAAAACAAACTTATCAGCCAATGCAACAGATATAGTGCTGTATGCAGTATGGACACCAGGTGTATTTAAGATTACATTGAGTGCACCAGATGCAACAGAAAATGCGACACAAGCACCTGTGTATCTGAAATATGCAACTGGATGGTATTCCGATGCAAATGCAACAAACCCAATCACAAATATTGGAACAAAATTGCCAGTACGAGATGGTGAATCGTATGTGTTTGTTGGATATAAAATTGGTGATATTTATATCATAAATTCAAATGGTGTATTGCAGCAGTCTGTGCTGACCATAGCAACAGATGATACAACTGCAACAGCTGTTTGGGACAAAGGTGTTACCACATGTGCAGCCGGGACATACTATTCTGGCAGCGGCAGTATATGTTTACCATGCGAAAAGCACAATTTCTGTATCGGTGGTAAATTTGTGACAGACGATGGAACAGCAGGTCTGAGTGCATGTCCAAATGACGGATTGTCTGCAGGTGGCACAAGTGCAACCAATATAGGTGTATGCTATAAAGAAAATCTGTCTTTTGTATCAAAAACACAAAAAGCAACAGGTACTCAGACATGTTCGTATGGAACAATTGCATATGATGCAAATTGCCGCGACATCGTAATAAAAACATGCATTGCAGGTTATTGGTATGATAAGACTCAATCAACAATAGACTGTGTGCAGGTGGGTGAAAATTATTACAGTACTGATGGCGATTTAACCCGCGAACTATGCCCAAGTGGTGGTAATACCAATGGAAAAACGGAGGCTGCGGCAATCACCGAATGTTCAAAACGTGTTGACACATATAAATCAAACACCGATCGAGCACTGGGTTCTTGGGTTTGCATGGCAGATACAAATGGCAATTATGTACGTGCATGCAACCTGGGGTCTGTCATTGTCACATGGTGTGAAGGCGGGTATTGGTTTGACACAACCCAATCCACGCAGGACTGTGTAGAGGTCGGCGAAGACCATTACAGTGCCACAGGAGACCTGAATAAGTCGGCATGTCCGTATGATGGTAAGACATCCGAAAAGACGGCCAGCACACCACATGGTGTTTGCAGAAAGACTGTTATATACCCAGCAAGCAATTATAGCGGTCCAGCCGTACATGGCAACGGTACCCAAGGTTGCCTGTACGATGCTGCATTGGATGATTATTTGTTGAATTGTTCAGATATTAACCTGACAAAATGCGATAATGGTTATTATTGGGCATCCAAACAAAATAAAGTGTGTTCTGTGGTCGATTTTGGTTATTATGGACCAGTTGCAGATATTAACAACGGCGACAACCAGACCGCACGTGCAGCGTGTCCAGACAATGGTCTGACCAAAACGCAAACCAGCGATGCTGTTTCAGATTGCTTTAAGGAAAATTTGGCATGTGCAATTCAAAATGGTCGTGGAGAAACCACATGCAACTTTGATAATACCAAATTGGAATATTCTGCAAACTGTGCAACCTGTATCGTAACAGAATGCGATTTTGGTTATTGGCTAAATGAAAACAAATGTGTAAACTGCGAAGAAAACCACGTTTGTATTAATGGTGAAAAGCACTCTTGCACTTCATTAACAAATGGTACGCATCCGAATTCTGATGCAGGTACAACAGATGCGGCATACTGCTGTCGCGACTGTGATTTGGCAGTAAACGCATTTGCAATGCGGGGACGCGATTTCTATAAAGCAGTGGATACGTGCGAAATTACGACTTGCAATGCCGGATATACGTTAAGTAATGGTAAATGTGCACTGTGTCCAGAAGGATTTATCTGTACACCAGACAATCCAAATCCACAGTCATGTGCAACACTGACCAACGGAGAGCACACTTTATCTGAACTGGGGTCTGACAGCAAAGACGATTGCTTTAAAAAGTGCGAATCGTTTGATGTAGAGTATGGTGTGTCTGTGCCCGCAAAGGATATAGTATATTCACCAGAACAGTGCGAATACACATGCATTTCAATAACTGGCAACCCAGGCGATATCGTAAAAGGTGTATGCGTTGAAAATTCATGCAACTTTAACTTTGAAATGATAAACGGAAAATGTCAGCCATGTAATCGTGAACATGCAATCTCTTATAAAGAAAAAGGAAATTGCATTGTCGATTCCTGCGTAACCGGTTATCATCCAAATGGTCAGTCCTGTGAAGATAACGTTATTGAATGTTCTGCACCAAATGCAATTGCTGCAACACAGACGTGGAATCGCAAAAATAACGCATTTGGCGGGTGCATTATTACAGAATGTGCCGTTGGATATCACCTGGGGGCAAATTCGTGCCAGGCAGACGAACAGGTCTGCGAAGTACCACACGGTGCAGGTATACGTGAATGGGATCATACTAAAAACACATGGGGCGATTGTATCGCCACACGCTGTGACCCAGGTTATACAAATGATCGCGGTTTAACAAATGAACTGTGGGCACAGTGCGGACGATGCAGCAACATGTATGCAGAAAATGGTGAAGTCGCAGTCAGCGGTTATGTTCAGGAATGCGAAATCGCAGCCTGTATGTACCAGGGACAGAAATATACACTGGTAAATAATGAATGTGTATTTATCTGTCCAACCATAGACGCAGAAGATGATGGTACGGGTTCACAATTCTGGAGTGAGAAAGAGAAAAAATGTGTCAGAACATGTGAGCCTGGTTATATGCAATGGTAAAAAACAATCCCCCCCACTGGGGGATTTTTATTTTCATTCACGTTTGCAAATTCAATTTCACAGTGTAAAATAATAAGAAAAAAAGGAGTTTTTATCATGTGGACCACAATCGCAGTTGTTGCAATAATCGTTTTGTACTTTATCGCCGTGTATAATGGATTGGTTGCACGCAGAAATCAGGCACGCGAAGCATGGGCAACAATCGACAGCCAATTAAAACGCAGATATGATTTAATTCCCAATTTGGTCGAAGCGGTTCGCGGTGCTGCAAAACATGAATCTGAAACACTGTCCGCAGTAACAACTGCACGTAATACAGCAATGGCTGCAAACGGCCCCGCATCTGCCGATGCACAAAACAGACTGACACAAACGTTAAAAAGCCTGTTCGCCGTGGCAGAAGCATACCCCGATCTGAAGGCAAATCAGAACTTTATTGAACTGCAACGCGAGCTGGCTGATACAGAAAATAAAATTCAGGCCACACGTCAATTCTATAACACTGTGGTAATGGCATTGAACACTCAAATCGAACAGTTTCCGTCAAATATAGTCGCACGTATGTTCGGTATTTTGCCCGAAAAAATGTTCGAAATAGAAGAATCTGAAAAAGTCGCACCAAAGGTAACATTCTGATATGATTCAAGATTTTACACTGCATACGCACACAATTGGTTTTGATGGCGACCACACTGTTGCCGAAATGGCAATGCGTGCATCAGAACTGGGGTTCAAAACAATTGGAATTTCAAACCACTTTATCCTGCATCCGGATATTTTGTCGGCACCATGCTATGGCTATTCACGGCGGGGACATTATCAAAATATATACTGTGATAATTTTGATGAAATTATGTCGCGTTTCAGCAAACACCGCGATGACCTGGAACGGGTCGCCGCAGATGCAAATATAAATATTCGCATTTTACGCGGGTTCGAGGCGGACTTTTTCTATTACCCAGAATGGCAAAAGCAGTTTCAAAAGGCCATAAAAATACTGCAACCCGATTATATAATTGGGGCGTGTCATTTTGTCGAGCATAACGGTACATTGTGCAATGTTCACGACATGGCAAATGCAGATTCTGCAAATCGCGACATCATGTTAAACAAATATTGGCAGAAAATTCGTGACGCATCAAATTCTGGAATGTTTTCATGGATGGCACACCTGGATTTACCAAAAAAGAAATTGGTTGGCACGGATGAAAAATGGATAGATACCGAGGCAAAAGTTATCGAAACTCTGAAACAAAACAAGACACCAATTGAAATTAACACCGGGCTGTATCGTCCCTATTGCAACGAGCCATACCCCAGCCCACGCATTATGAAGATGGTTGCAAATGCCAATCTGCCCGTGCTGTTCAGTGATGACGCACATAATGTAAATCAAATTATGCGACACTTTGACGAAGCCAAACAATTGGCACAGGAATGCGGAATAAAAAATTATCTGACATTACAGAAAATACTTGATTTTTCACAGAAAAACATGTAGTATGTTCCCCGCTGGGTAATCAGAACTGATTAAGTGACGGTGATTTTTGGTCCCGCTCACGATAAGGATTCTGTTCTTGGTTATAAACACCCGGCACCGAAAAACCAAAAAAATAAAAGGATAAAAAATGGCAAGAGCCGGTGCAAAACGTAGCACACGTAAATTGAAAATCGCCCGTTCGTTGGGCGTGAACCTGTGGGGTCAGGCAAAATCTCCATTTAACAAACGTAAATATAAACCTGGTCAGCATGGGCCAACATCACGCGGTGGAAATTCGTCTGATTACGCAAAGCAGATGCGTGCAAAACAGACACTGAAGGGCTATTATGGCAACGTTGGCGAAAAGAAATTCCGCAAATATTACCTGGAAGCCGCAAATATGAAGGGCGACACACCAGAAAATTTAATCGGTTTGCTGGAACGCCGTTTGGATGCGGTTGTATATCGTGCAAAATTGGCACCAACTGTATTCTCGGCACGCCAGTTGATTAGCCACGGTCATATCAATGTTAACGGTAAACGCGTTAAAATTGCGTCTTATCAGGTTAAACCAGGTGATGTTATCACAGTCAGCGAAAAAGCAAAACAGATGCCATTGGTTGTTTTGGCACTGGAATCTGGCGAACGCAACTTTGCAGACTATGTTTCTGTTGACAGTGCAAACTTTACTGCGACATTTGTACGCGTACCTGCATTTGAAGATGTACCATATCCTGTACAGATGTTCCCAGAATTGGTTGTTGAATTCTATTCTCGTTAATAGTGGTTCAAAATCAGAACAAATTTCCCGCCAAATGGCGGGATTTTTTTGTCCATAAATTATATCCATAAGAAAAACGCCCCGGTTTTGGGGCGCAGACATGAAACTGTATCAAAACGCAGTTAACGGTCGCGTGAAACCGGACGGTCAATAAACATCCATATCAACCATACCAATGCCGCAATACCAATAATCGCATAGACGATATTGCTGGCCAAGGTTGCAGGCCCAAACAAAAACGCAACCAAATCAAAACCAAAGATACCAATCAATCCCCAGTTCAGGGCACCGATAAAGGTCAATGGTATCAGAACATAGTTTGTAAGTCCTCTCATCTGTTTTTTCTCCCTTGGATTAAAAAGGTTTACAATTGTCTTGTGATAAGACAGTATTATTATAAACATTTTGTGGAACCGTTGCAATCCCAATAAGCCAAATGGGAAAACGTACCCAGCCCAGGATTTACGTCATATTACAGATACAGATTGCCGAATTATTCCGCCATGGCCCCGGTAAACACGGACGCCCGAAACCGGCGACCCGTGTCATTGACGCGGTGGACGTGGCCGCCACAGTCGCGCGCGCAATAAGACGCACAATCGGACGCATTCCCGGCGGCGCCGGTATGGCGGGGTGGGTTGCCTGCGTGGGTAATGACAAGGAGGAATTGATGGGACTGGATTGCCACGCTGACGCTCGCAATGACAAAGTAAGAAAAAGGCATTCACCTGGGTCCCCTGGTCAAGCCACGGGATGACATGAGTGGGTGGGGAAAAAGTGTGATGCAGTGACTATTTCAAATAAAATGTTATGGTCGATACAACGCGTACCTTTTTATTTATGGCCTGGCGTTCGTTCGATGACCAGGTGTCGATCGGATCACGGGATTCAATACTGAACACCCCCTGATTCGCTGTCTTAATCCGCCCCAATTTCGCATGAGCATCACGGGCAAACTGTTCGCCGGCCGCTGTGGCATTTTGGGTCGCCTGCTCTATCATCGATATCTTGATATCGTTCAGGCCATTAAATATATATATTGGGCCTGCATAATCTTCGGTTATTGTAATTCCACGGCGTACCAATTCGCCCATTCGCCGCGAAACACGATCAACCAATGATACATCATGCGAACGTACCATTACACCAGTTTCAATCACATAACGACCATCGTTTTTCGCACCCTTTAATTCCGCATCAGAATAGCCCGCGTATTTATCACGTACCTGGACACGTAAATTCTGTATGTCAGAGGCCGCAAAACCACTGTCCATTAAAAATCTGTAAATTTCCGTTATGTCGTTGTCAATGCTTTTCTGTAATGCAGATAAATCACCGCCAACACCGTTTATCTTGATGTTCCAGACCGCTGTGTCCGCAACAACATCGCGTTCGGCCAATCCCTTGACCGTGACGGTGCGAACGGTCGATGCACGGTATATCCCGTCACCTACAAAATATCCGCCCAATGCAATACCAATCGCCAATACAAACACCCATATGCCCGGTAGTGAACGTACTTTGTTAATTATCTTCATGAAAAATCCCCCCCCAGTAAATTTCCTGCTTGTTATAATACTATAAAGTGGGGGAGAATGTCAAAAACTTATATCGTGAACAATTTCCCCAATCACCCAATTCGCCAAAACCAGACCAAATGTCCCAGTCACAGTTATAACAGACCCCAAATTCTTGGCATGACCCGTGGCACTAATCGACGGCTGAGGCGAAAATACCACCGGAAAATCAGGCAAGCCTGTCCCACGTACTAATTTGCGAACTCGCGATGCCAATGGACAGACACTGGTGCGGGAAATCGTGGTTATGCGTATTTGGGTCGGATCCGTCTTGGCCGCCGCACCCATGGACGAAATAAACGGTATGCCACGGGACGATGCCCAATGATACAAGGCAACCTTGGATTCAACTGTGTCTATGGCATCTATGATATAATCAGGTCGAACAGATATCACTGTCGATGAATCAAAAAATATTTCTAATGACTCAACCATAATGTCAGGATTTATGTCTTGAATACGAGACGCGGCAACAGAAACCTTGGACCGACCAATCGTAGAATCCAATGCGTATAACTGACGATTTATGTTCGATTCTTCGACACAGTCAAAGTCAACCAATATTATATGCCCAATGCCCGTGCGAGCCAATGCCTCGGCCGCAAATGAACCAACCGCTCCACAGCCAACAACCATTACCGTTGCCCCCCACAGTTTCTGGACACCTTCTTCGCCAAATAATAATCGTGTTCGATTCAGTCGTGACATTTCCCAAGCATCCTTTCTGCGTTTTGTACAAATGTTTCTGCCCCTACACCAATCGCATCAGCCAACATGTCTGCAACCAAAGATATCTCTAAACCCGCCACAGAATCCGTTTCAGACAATATCCGATTAACCGGTGTCAATCGTAAGCGTTCCATATTCACCACACTGTTATATGAAAAGTACGCATGATACCGCTCTGATAAGTGCGTCATCTGAGATATACCACCAGAATATCTGTGAAACAAAATAAATGGCGGCAATGTGTTGCAGTAATCGTCCAGAATTTCTACTATTTTACCCAAAGTACCAACACTGTGTATATGTACACCGCGTTGCAATTCACAGGCGATTTCTAGTTGACGTGTAAATACTGAAATTTGTTCCTGTATATTGGGTCTGTGTTTATCCAGCCCAATTTCACCAACCATTAAATCAGAATTCTGTACCAGCATGTTACGCAGTTGCATATCCCAATCGTTTGGCAAATCTGATATATGCCAGGGATGAATACCTATCGCACCAAAAGTATCCCCAAATGCCAAATCTGCAACCGAACCCCAATCTGAATAACAGGCCGCGTTTATAATCCGCCCCACCCCAGTCGTTTGAGGTTCGTTCTGTTCCAGATGACAATGGGCATCAAAGTATTTTAACATATGTAATATAATATAATATAATATACTTTTTCAAATGTCAAAAATCCCCCAAACGGGGGATTTAATTCGCTTTTAAAAAGCCATATATTATTCAGCCATTTCTGGGGCTGGAGCCGGCATTTCAGGTACTGCAACCGCTTCTTCTGCAGGCACTGGTGCAGGCATTTCGTGTGCACGTTCACCGTGACGCATATGCTTTTTTGCTGCCTTGAACTCTTCACGAGTGATGCAGCCATTTTGATCTGTGTCAATCATCGGTGCCATCTGTGCCAATTTCGCACATTTAATTACCAAACAACCATTATCGAATTCTGGACGTGGACCAAATTTACCTTTGCCACAGCAGCACATCTTTGCAGCTGCAAAACCCAAGGCAAAAATAATCAAGAACAAGATTAATTTTTTAAAGAAACCACCACGGCGACATTTGCAATGTGCGTGCTGAGCACATGTGCCACCACATGCACAATTTTTATCGCAGCCACATGGATGTTTTTCCATAACAGGGGCCGCAGCCACCTTTTTAACATCGGCGACTTTCTTTGCAGGTGCCTTTTTAGCAACTGGCTTTTTCGCAACGGCTGGTTTAGAAACAGTTTTTTTTGCAGCTGCCTGTTTAGCAACTGGTTTTTTTACAGATTTTTCTGCCATTTGTCCTTCCTTTGTTTGTTTGACATTTGGATTGTATTCAAATTAAAAAAAATTGTAAAGAAAAAAATCAAAAAAACGTCCCTGTCAGGACGTTTTTTCTAACCATAAATCAAACTTAAACGATTTAGTTCAATGCTTCTTTCAAAGCCTTGCCTGGTTTGAATTTAGGCTGAGTAGATGCTGGGATTTTAATCGCATCGCCTGTCTGAGGATTGCGGCCTGTTGTTGCCTTGCGTTTCGCTGTTGCAAATGTACCAAAACCAACCAAGCGTACTTCGCCTTTCTTTTTCAGAACTTTAGTTACTGTGTTGATGAATGCGTCCAAGCATGCAGCAGCAGTTGCCTTGGTTACATCAACTTCGTTTGCGATTGCCTCAATCAATTGTTGTTTGTTCATAGTGTTTCTCCTTTCATAAATTTATTTAAAGGTGTCCCGCAGTTTCAAAGGACTTTTCCTGTACTGCTTGCACGAATCGTAAAGAATTCTGCACTTTATGTCAAGACAATAATTAAAAATCCCCCGTTTTTCGCAACATTTAAATATTTTAATGCCCAGAATGTACGGATTCTGCAGGTACTGCACGAGCACCAGGACTGTTATATTCACACAATATCTGGGGCGAACGCATGCCATTTACACGTACACTGCGGAAATAATTCGGCGTCATCATCAACATCAGCACAAATACTAACCCCCAAAAGTATAACTTGGTCAATGCCCATGGAGTCTTGAATGCATCACGAATAAATTTGTCCTTTAACAAATTTTGATACAGTGCCCATAACCATGTAAACACCAATAACATCAGGGCAAATAAAAATCCTATGAAAACTGGTTTTTTAAGCTGTATCATCGCATTCGCCAAACCATCCCACATAGAACTGGCCGCAGAACATACATATAAGGTATTCGGAGCAGCAATATCAGAAACACTGACCGCCGTATCCGGTGATAACGAAAACCCAAATGATGTCATCAAAATTATAGACACCAACATTATTATGGCATACAGCATAGTAGGTTTCATCTTTTCCCCTTTTTAACTTTATATATTATAACATAAAAAACAAAGCCATTGCAATTTATCAAAGTTTTATTTATCATTTTTATATGTTTAGTAATAAAGCAAACTGTGTCATTGGTATCACAACCCGATATAACGAATATCTGAATATATCCGTTCCGGGCTTGGCACAATTGAGCAATAACTTTGTGCTGGTCATTTATAACGATAATCCCGACACAGAACTGAACAAAAAACAAATTAGAAAACTGGGGTATGATGGCCCACTGTTCATTATAAATAACAAACACAATGTCGGAACCAGACAGGCCAGATTAAACATTATCAAATTTATAACTGATAAAAAGTTAAATGCACAGTGGGGAATCTTCTTGGACGATGATGACATGTTGGTTAACCTGACAATTCCGTGCGTTGATGATGACAACTGGGCAATTATTCAGAATATGGCCGTAATAAAAACACGCCTGATTGATGTGATTGGATTTGCAAACAACCCTCAATATGACCTGACCCCTGATGGTAAAAATGTTTTAATGGTACGTCCACATTTGGGACTGGCTGGAACACTGATCAGAATGCCAGTCTTGAAACGTATGGCCGCCCTGTTTGATAGTATAGCAGAAAAAATTTCTGATATTGACGAGTCTGTAAATTGGCGACCGCCTGTCGATGAAATGATGTGGAATGCCGTCAACATTATCGCCAAACACGATAACAAAGATGCTTTGCCCATATTTATGGATACAATTAACTATGTAAAGACCGCACTGGATACGGCAGATGAAAAATATGGACAACCAATTCGTCCTGCAAAAAATTCCTTAGCACAAATTGACCGAATTCTGGAAAAATATAACGCGGCAATTATCGCAGAACTGAATACAGATGCCGCCCCGGCGGGGCAAAATATCACACAATAAAAAAATTCCAAAACATAAATTATATGATTGAAACAATGGGACATAATCTTTACAATGCCCATGAAAACAAAGGATAAATAACATGACATACAATGAAATAAGAAAGGCCTTTTTGGAATATTTTGAATCACATGGACACAAAATCGTACCGTCCGCTTCGCTGATTCCAAACGATCCAACACTGTTATTTACCGTGGCCGGCATGGTGCCATGGAAGGGAATTTTACAAGGCACTGAACCTGCGTTCGCACCACGCGTGGCAGATGTACAAAAATGTATTCGTGCCGGAGGCAAACACAATGATCTGGAAGATGTCGGATTTGACGGTCGTCATCATACATTCTTTGAAATGATGGGGAACTGGTCGTTTGGCGACTATTTCAAAGAAGGCGCAATTGAAATGTCTTGGGAACTGCTGACAAAAGTATTTGGACTGGACCCAAATCGCATAGTCGTCACAACACACTATACAGACGAAGAAGCAATTAAAATCTGGAAAAAAGTCAGCGGCAAAGATGCTATTTTACTGGGCGATAAAGACAACTGGTGGTCGGCAGGAGATACAGGCCCGTGCGGACCTTGCACAGAAATGCACTATGATATGGGCGACCATTTACCCGGAGGCACGCCAGGTACACCAAACGAAGACGGTGGACGTTGGGTCGAAATTTGGAACGATGTATTTATGCAATACGATCGCGATGCAAATGGAAATCTGACACCGTTGCCTAAACAAAATGTTGATACTGGGGCCGGGTTGGAACGCTTTGCATCCATTATGCAGGGAAAAACAGATAACTACGATACCGATTTGTTCGTAAATCTGAAACGTGCAGTGTCCGATATCACTGGCGTGGCAGAAACAACAGAAAATATCGCCAGTTTCAAAGTCATTACAGATCACCTGAGATCAGTTGGATTTGCTATCGCTGATGGCGTGATTCCATCAAACACAGACCGTGGCTATGTTATCCGCAGAATTTTACGCCGTGCAATGCGTCATGGTCAAATACTGGGACATCGTGGGGCACTGCTGTCAAAACTGTATCCAGCGTTGATTACAGAAATGGGCGAAGCATACCCTGAACTGAAACGCGAACAGCAACGCGTAATCGAAATTATTCAAAACGAAGAAAACTCGTTCGCAGATATGCTGCAAAATGGTATGAAGTTGCTGGAAAATGAAATACCTAAACTGAACAATCAAATACTGCCCGGAGATGTCGCGTTTAAACTGTTCGACACATACGGATTTCCACTGGATTTAACCCAGATGATTTTGCGTGATAAAAATATAGACGTTGATGTGCCAGGATTTGAACGAGCAATGGCAGAACAAAAAGAAAGAAGCCGCGCCAATACCAAGGGAACACGAATTTTCTGGGAATCACAAACTGAACTGAGTGATACAGACGACAGTGCAAAATACAACCCCACAGACATGGAATCAAAGGTTTTGTCAATTCTGAAAAATGGTGAATTTGTACAATCTGCTAATGCCGGGGACGAAGTTGAAATCGCACTGGACAAGACAGTATTCTATGGCACCCAGGGCGGCCAGGTTGGCGACAGTGGCGAATTGAAACACAACGATACAACCGTTATGAATGTGACCGAGGCCGCACGCGTGGACAATGTCGTAATTCACAAAGGAATACTGGTCGATACCGTCAATGTCGGCGATATAGTAAAACCAGTGATAAATGCGGCAATCCGTCAACAAACCGCTCGTGCCCACACGGCAACACACCTGTTGCAGGCGGCTTTACGCAGTGTGCTGAACGAAGACGTAGAACAACGCGGTTCCAAGGTCAGCCCAGATTCTGTTCGGTTCGATTTCCGATTTGGTCGTGCAATGACCCCGGAAGAAAAACAGGCCGTAGAAGACCTGGTCAATAAATGGATTGCAGAAGATATGGTTGTTACACATGAAGAAATGTCCATGGATGACGCAATCAAAAAGGGTGCAATGGCACTGTTTGGTGAAAAATACGGCGATGTGGTAAAGGTCATTACCGCAGGCGATGTATCGTGCGAACTGTGTGGTGGAACGCATATTCATCATACAGGTGAAATAATCAAAGCACGTGTGAATAAAGAGAAATCCATCAGCAGTGGTATCAGACGTATTACTATGTCTGTTGGTACGATGGCTGAATAAATAGATTGAAATCCCCCCGCAAAATCGCGGGGGTTAAAAACAAAACAAAATCCCGAATAAATCGGGATTTTGTTTTGTTCCAAACGTATGCAAATTAACGTTTGCTGAACTGTGTAGAACGGCGTGCCTTGCGGAAACCATAGTGTTTACGTTCTACTACACGGCTGTCGCGTGTCAAGAAGCCAGCGGCCTTTAATACAGAACGTAATTCTGGTTCAATTTTTTCCAACGCTTTGGAAATACCGTGTTTTACCGCACCTGCCTGGCCAGACAAACCACCACCTTCGACCATCGCAACGATGTCGTATGATGTTTCACGATTTGTAATGCCAAATGGCTGGGCGATAATCATCTGCAATACTGCACGGCGAAAATATTCACCAGATGCTTTGCCGTTTACGATGATGTTGCCTTTGCCCGGCATCAAATATACACGGGCAATAGAATCTTTACGCTTGCCAGTTGCATATGTCGCATCTGCCAATTTTGGTGCAACAACTGATACTGATTTTTTTGCAGCAGTTGTTTTCTTTGCAGGGGCAGCCTTTTTAACTGTCTTTGCTGCTGTTTTCTTTGCTTCCGCCATTATTCGCCCCTTTTGTTCTTACGGTTCAACCCCGCAAAGTCGATTACTGTTGGGTTTTGAGCCTGGTGTTTGTGTTCGCCGCCCGCATATACGTGCAGTTTTGTTAAACGCTGGTTCGCCAAGGCAACCGCTGTGCGACGCCCCATCATGCGTTTTACAGCATTGAATACTAATTTTTCTGGTTTTTCAGAACGCATCTGACCCAATGTGCGGGATTTCAAACCACCTGTCCACAATGAATGCCAAAAGAAACGATCTTTGTCAGCCTTGTGACCGGACAAAGCAACCTTGTCCGCGTTGATGATAATAACATGATCACCACAATCCATGTTTGGTGTCCATGTTGGCTTGTGCTTGCCACGCAGGATGTTCGCAGTGTATGCCGCCAAACGTCCCAGCGTACAATCAGTTGCGTCAATCAGATACCATTTGGCATCCAATTCGCACTTTTTTAACGATTTTGTCGCTGCCATTTTGTTTTACCTTTTTAAGTTTTTAAATTAAAGCGGGGCTATTATGCAATAACCCCGCAGAAATGTCAAGAAAAATCAGTACGGTATTATTGTACCGCATCACATTTCGTCTGGCACTATCAGCCCCATCAGGTCAATGGCCATCAACAGTGTCGCACGTGCAATCTGGACAATGTGCAGACGCCCTGCCCGTACGTCTGACGGGACGTCTTCGCGTAAAATCGGACAGTTGTGATAGAATGTATTTATCAACTGACATAAATCGTACGTATAGTTCGCAATCATGTCAGTCGCACGTTGTGCGAATGCATTTTCTAAAACACGCTCAAAATCCATTACACGTAATAATAAATTACGTTCTTCGGATTGCAATGTTTTAATGTCTGTGTTGGCCAAGACATGCATGTCCTTTGCTTTTTTCACAACAGCATTTAATCGCACCGCTGTATACAAGATATATGGCCCTGTTCGACCTTCGAATTGTGTTACAGAATCCACATCAAAAACATAGTCCGATTTAACATCATGCATTAAATCATTAAACTTTAATGCCGCCAAAGCAATCATTTCAATGGTTTTATCAGACAATTCTTTGCCAGATTCGGTTGCGCGTGTACGCACAGAATCCGCAACCATATCAACCATTTGATGCAGACTTGGCACATCGCCATCACGTGTTTTGAACGGCTTACCATCTGCCCCAGTTATTGTGCCAAAACCAATATGTTGCAGGTTTGCAGAATCCATGCCTGCCATCTTTGCTGCACGGAATACTTGGGTAAAATGTAAATTCTGACGATTATCTGTGAAATAAATAATATCATTTGGTTTGTCGGTTGTTGTGCGATAATAAATTGCCGCCAAATCCGCCGCCGCGTATGTTTGTGCCCCCGTGCTGGACCGCCACAAAACTGGTGGCATCGGTGCTGTATCTGTTTCCTGCTTTACAGGAATAATTACAGCCCCAGCATCGCTAATCAATAATTGTTTTTCTTCTAAAATCTTTTGAACCGCAGGCACATATTCTGCAACCAAACGTTCCCCTTTGTTTTCATCAAACGGCAAGATATTGAGACGTACCAAAATGTCTGAAATTTGTGCCAATGACATCGGTGCGAATTCATTGTATATCTTTAAATATTCTGGATTGCCATTTTGCAAATCAACAGTAATTTTTTGTGCCCGTTCTAGCCATGCTTTATCTTCTTTAGCACGAGCAGACGATGCAGGATATATAACATTGATGTCATCTGCATTTTTCGGCATGCCGTATTCCAGAATCCACGCAATAATCAGTCCCATAGGACGCCCCCAGTCGCCCATATGATTATAAGATTTTGTTTTGTGTCCTAATGCACGTGCAATACGGTTGAAAGTGTCGCCAACAACTGTTGTACGCAAATGTCCAATATGCAAGGCCTTGCCAATATTATAGCTGCCATAGTCTAAGTCGACAACCAATGACTCTGACTTTGGCGTCACTATGTTATATTTTTCAGGTGCTATCAGAAAATCGTCCTTCAATTTTATGTTGATAAAACCTGGACCCGCAACAGACGTTTCGGCAACAAATGGTAAATCTGCCAATTTTGGTGCAATTTCCCCAGCCAATTCACGTGGGTTCTTGCCAGCTGACTTTGCCATTACCATCGCTGCGTTGGTGGAAAAATCACCAAATTCTCGATTGCGGGGAACTTCCAAATTTACAGCCGTTCCCAATGTTTCGTTTATAGCGTTTGATACATATTTATACAAGTTCATTTTTTTATAACCTTACCTTATTAAAATAATCTGACATAAAACCCCTAGATTGGCAATACTATGCGGACACGCAAACCACCCATATCGCTGTTTTCCAAAAACAGTTGACCACCATGGTTTTCAATCGCTGTCTGGGCAATGGACAACCCCAAACCTGTCCCACCCGTGTCAGTACCGCGAGCATCGTCCAGGCGAACAAATGGACGCAAGGCGTCTTTCTTGCGATTGTCAGGAATACCAGGACCGTCATCTTCAATGGTGATTTCAACCATATCTTCTGTGTCGTGCTCAGATATCTTTATACGATTTTTCGCATAACGAGCCGCATTTTCAATTACATTGCTGAACGCACGCGCCAATGCCATTGGGCGAGCGTAAAACTGAACCGGAACATCCGGAAATTCCGTGATGATTTCTTTGTTCGGAGCCGCATCACGGGCAATACGTATCAGCATCGGTGGCAATTCTGTGGCCTGTTCTATTTCAGGTGTTTCACCACGTGCAAATGCCAAATAACCATTTACCATTTCTGTCATGCGGTCAATATCGCGTATCAAATCTGCATTGGTCGCCGTGTCTGTTTCAATCGCCAAACGCATGCGAGCCAACGGAGATTTCAAATCATGACTGACTGCATTCAACATGTCTGTACGTGTGCGATTGTATCTGTCCAGACGTTCCTTCATCGTAATCATTGACGTGGCGGCTTCACGGATTTCCTGGGACCCCGTGGGAACAAAACCAGGTGCATCCAGACCGCGACCAAAACGACTGGCCGCACGTGCAATACGCCGAATACTGCGTGTGTGCATAATTATAAACGGTGTAACCAATATCGATACAATTAAAATAGACCCAACCAGCCAAATAATAAACACTTCGGTACTGGTTGAATAAATCCGATACAATGATGTCCCGAATGTCGCAATCTTATTGTCGTTTGTAGGAACGTCAATAAATACCAGCCGCTTTCCACGATCCATGTATATGTTTGCACGGCGTTGTAAACGCTTGGACAATTCTGATGCCAAACGACCAGTTTCATGTGCACGATTATCATTGGACTTTGGACGGTTCAGCGTTTCGTTTATCGTGACGTTAATCCCTATGTCGCGAGCCATTTTTTCAACCGCAGACACGTCCCCTGAATCTATAAAGTTGGTCATGGTCGCAATTTCACCCGCCAATGTTCGTGCCAATGTATCATGTACACGCGACCAGTGATTGCCAAAAAATGCGTTGGCCACAATTACCTGGGCAATTACCAGGGGCAATAATATCATCAGTATCGTACGCCATAGAAAACTGCGTGGTATAAGTCTCATTCGTGGTTCCCCCATTTATGTTGCCGGTGCCGCAGATGTATCCAATAACTTGTACCCACGACCCCGAATTGTTATTATATCCAAGTGTGATAATACTAAATTTAATTTCCCACGCAAGCGTTTTGCAACCATTGGTGCGGCGGGAACAATATTGCCCACCGGACTGGTTAAACTGTGCAGTAATTTCTTTTCTTCGCCAGACAGCCCCAAAACACGCGGTGTATCGCCATCGGGCGACAATACAAAAAATTCTTCATCTGTAAAAATCAACCCAGACGGTAATTTTGATTCAGGTACACTGTGGCGGCTGATTATATTATTCAAACGCAATACCAACTCGCGTATCTGAAATGGTTTAGCCAAATAGTCATTCGCACCACCCGATAAACCCGAAATTGCGTTTTCCGCCCCCCCCATCGCAGTCAACATTATAACAGGTGTTTGATTGCCAGACTGACGAAGTTCACGTAAAAATGTCAGCCCATCTGTACCAGCCATCATTCGGTCCAAAATAATAGCATCAACCGTTATGCGTTTCAGTATCTGATCACCATGCTGAGCCGAAGATGCCAATATAGCATGAAAACCATCGGCCCGTAATCCGTGGGCCAATGTTTTACGCAAAATATCATCGTCATCGATAATAAGAACGGTTCGTGTCATTTGCTTACCATCATTGCCATAATCGTGTTATATATGACAATGATATATTATTTTTTCAAAGGTTCAACCGCATATTCACCAGGCTGAATTGTACGCATCGCATTATTTGGCCCCATCATATCTTCTTCGTATGATGCTGCACGATACTGCATGCTGTTTGTGGCGAATTCAGTCTTGAATAATGCGTAACCAGTTCCGCCACCAGTTGTTGGCCCCTGCATACCCAATGAATAATACCCACCCAAAATACCATAGTCTAAATCTATGTAGTCCAGACTGACAATCAAAGATACACTGCTGATGCCGTCACTGGTCATGTTACAGGCAAACTCACGATTAGACAAGACCGCTTCGGAATTAACAGGAACCATCAAATCCATTATCGTCGGTTCGCATACACGGTTGATGCCGTTTACCAAAAATTCATAGGTCATACCAACTGTCGCCTTGGACAGGCCTGTGGACATGCTGACCTGGGAAATTGTAGCCTTGGGGATTTTGACCATTGCATTCGCTATACCACTGCGAACAGGAAACGATATCCCAGATTGCAGACAATCGCGTGAGAACGGGTCGGCTTCGCATATATAAACCCGAGAATGAGCATTCATCATGAACATGTTTGCCAAACTGTTGAATAAAAATGAACGAGTAATCTTGTCATTCAGTCGGGTACAACCAAAATTGCGACAAATTACCATAGGTTTGTCCGCAAACATTACACCAGGATGTGCCTGTGCCTCGACATCACGAGCCGCAACAATGTTGTCGTCATAGTCCAAACTGTCCGCACGTTCCATAAATTCCGTTTCAGGAATAAAATTCGGATCTTCGGGGTACGCATAGTATGACTGGACAGGTGTTTGGGTATATATTGTCTGAAAATTATCATATACAACTTCTTCCTGGGCATACGCAGAAAATCCGCACAATACAGCCATACAGGTTAGTAAAATTGGTCTTAGCATGGTAAAGCCTTTGGTTCTCCTTGTCGAGAATGATAGAACATTTTAGATATTTATGTCAAAACAAAAATATTTTTATTGAAAATTGATGTCGCTTTGTTTTAACTTTGTTGTAAACATAAAAAGGAAAGGTAAAGGACTATGATCGATTGCATTATCACAGGAGAAGCCGGAAAATTACATGCGGTTTATCACAAATCAGCCGAACCAGGTGCACCACTGGCCGTGGTGCTGGCCGGAAACCCACGACAAAAATATCATATGAATGACCGTGTAACCTATGCTATGTTTCGTGCATTTATGGATATCGGATTTTCTGTGGTCAGATTTAACTATCGCGGTGTCGGCAGTTCCGAAGGAGTAATAGGAACAACAACTGATAACATGTTAGATATCGCTACAATTATTGACTGGCTGCAAAACAAACACGAAGACAGTGAAAAAATATGGCTGGCAGGTAATCAACTGGGGGCATGGTATGTGCTGCAAACTATGATGCGGCGACCAGAAGTCTCCGGATTTGCACTGGTATCGCCAGACCCGTCAGTGGCAGATTTTTCATTCCTGTCGCCCAGACCAAATCGCGGTCTGTTATTGCAAGGAGCAATGGAACCAGATGAAGCACGGGCGTTCGCAGGACATCTGACACAGATATTAAAAAAACAGGCACAAATCGACCTGGAAACCATCAGGGTAAAAGGTGCAGATTCTGTGTACAGCCAACCCGCAGAACTGCGACAGATGTACAATGACCTGAAGGCATATGTGGGACGCGAAAACGAAGAAGATAAACTGTTGTAAATATGCAAAATAAAAATAGATTCTTGGACGCAAATATCCCAGATGATATGGCTGCAACAATTCGTCCGCGGTCGTTGGGCGACTTTATCGGTCATGAAAGTTTGAAACAAAACCTGTCCGTCTTTATTTCCGGCGCAAAAAATCGGGGCGAAGCAATGGACCACGTTCTGTTGTACGGGCCGCCCGGACTGGGGAAAACAACGTTGGCACATATTGTGGCAAATGAACTGGGGACCAGTTTTCGTGCAACGTCTGCACCTATGCTGACCAAACAAGGCGATTTGGCCGCAATTTTAACCGCACTGGAACCAATGGATGTTCTGTTCATAGATGAAATTCATCGTCTGCCAACCGCAATCGAAGAAGTGCTTTATTCCGCAATGGAGGACTTTAAGTTGGATATCATGCTGGGCGAAGGCCCCAGTGCGAAAAGTGTACGTATCGACCTGCCCCCATTTACTCTGGTTGGGGCAACTACAAGAACTGGACTGTTGTCCAACCCACTGCGGGACAGATTCGGTATAGATTTGCGTCTGACATTCTATTCACCAAACGATTTGGCTCAGATTATTATGCGAAGTGCAAATATATTGGGGACGCCAATCGATGCAGAAGGAGCACTGATGCTGGCAAAATCTGCACGCGGAACACCACGTATCGCAAACAGACTGTTAAAACGGGCACGCGATTTTGCAGCAGCACTGAACCGAGAACGTATTACCGCAGACACAATCAAAACAACACTGTTCCAATTGCACATAGATGAGTGTGGCCTGGACGAAATTGACCGAGAATATATGAACACGATTATTCAGTTCTATGCAGGCGGCCCGGTTGGAATTGAAAATCTGTCAGCCGCACTGTCCGAACCCGCAGATACAATAGAAGATGTAATCGAACCCTATTTGATGCAGTTAGGATTTATACAACGAACACCCCGTGGTCGCGTAATTACAGATTTGGGCTATAAACACCTGGGGTTGGAAAAATAGTCGCTATGAAAAATATCGTTGATTTTTTTCAAATTGCAGAAAAATTACAGTGCGAATATCGTTTGACACGGATGAGTGATGGCAGACCACAGGCGGTCGCATCGCATTCGTGGAATATGGCAATGATGGCGATGGTTTTGCGCCCCTATCTGAAAACACAGGTTAATATGGAGCGTGTCTATCAGTTATGCATGTTGCATGACTTGCCCGAGGCGATTGCACATGATGTGCCACTGCATGAGCAGACAGATGCGGTTCGTGCAAAAAAACATGTTGATGAATGTGCAGCGATAAAACAAATTGTTGAACTGTTGGACAGCGATGAAATTCAGGAATGTTTTGATGAATATGATGCACGTGACAGTGCAGAATCAAAACTGGTCAAGGCGCTGGATGTTTTGGATACGGCGATTCAGCATTTGTGTACCCAGGATTTGTTGTATATTGGCAGTTTTGCAGATAACTTTTACTGGAAAATGTTTTTTAATTCGGATTTTGCGGCCTTTTTTGATTTCGAACCAGTGATGCGTACTGTTTTTGACGATATAAAATGTCGGGTTTCAGAAAGACTGAAGAATGAATTGAATATTGATGCAAAGGATTTTGAAAAATGAAGACTCATGTTTTCCCGTTTACGATTGCATATGCCGACACCGATGCCGAAGGTATTGTGTATCATGCACGGTATTTGGAAATTGCAGAACGGGCACGTATGAATTGGTTGCGTGGGCATGTGGTTGTCGGTGATGATATCGGATTTGTTATTCGGGAACTAAATATCAAGTATATTCAACCACTGCGGGCGGCGGATGAGTTTGTCGTTGAAACACAAATGGTCGATGTCGGGGCCGCAATTGTAAAAATTGAACAAAAGTTCGTGAAAGATGGGAATGTTTGTGCTATAATAAACATCAAAGTTGCGTATTTGGGATCTGATATGCGACCAAAACGGATTCCTGCCGAGATTATAACGGCGTTGGTATAACAAAAAAACAAAACTAAAAACAAAAAGGAAGAAAGGAAATGGAAAGCAGTTTTTCAATGTTAAGTTTGTTTACAGGCGACATTATGACACTGGTTGTGTCAATTGTTTTAGTGATATTCAGTATCCTGTCGTGGGCCGTTATTATCGAAAAATTCCGCCTGTGGCGTATGGCAAAAAAGAACCCAATAAAAATTAAACAAAATGATAATTTAAGTGTTATTGTTGACAGACTGGTGCGACCATTTGATAAAAATCTGTGGTTTCTGTCTATGGTGGCATACATCTCGCCTTTTATCGGTTTGTTTGGTACCGTGTGGGGGGTTATGGATTCGTTTGCATCCATCGGTGTAAACCAGTCAGTCAGTATCGGTGTAATTGCCCCAGGATTGGCAGTGGCACTGGGAACGACTGCATTGGGACTGATTGCGGCGGTGCCCGCAGCAATTGCACACCAGTACTTTGCAAAACGTGCGGACGAACTGTATGACCGACTGGACGATACTCGCCGTGAAATGCAATCAAAAAAATAAGGATAAAAGACTATGGCACGTATAAGACGCAGACAGTCAGATGCGGGGATTCAATTGACCCCTATGATTGACGTGATGACGGTGTTGTTGGCGGTGTTTATGGTCACAACCCCTTTGATGACGACCGGAATAGATTTAGAATTACCACGGGCGGGGGCATCCGCTATGACCGGTAATGACCACGCAATTCAAATCAGTGTCGATTCAAATGGACGCTATTTCCTGTCAGAAATGGAACTGCCACGCGATGAAATCGTAAAACGGGCAATCGCTATGCGTGGAGAAAACCCGCAACTGACCATTATGATAAGTGGTGATACACATGCGGATTATGGTGCAGTTATGTCTATGATGGGAAAATTAAAAGATTCAGGCTTTCAAAAGGTTGGTTTAAGAACTCAGCCGGAGTAAAATTACAATGAATAAATGGTGGCGGCAGTTTAATGCAGAAAATGTTTTAATGTCAGTTGGGGCACACCTGGCATTGGCAGCGGTTATGATTACTTCGTTCGTAATCGTAATGAACCGGGCCATGATGGTCGTTCCAGACAGAATAGAAATCATGGAAATCGACCTGAATGACGTTGTGGTCAGTGGCGATGATACCAAGTTGTTTAACGTGGGCGAAGTGGCACCGGAATCCCCAGAAGAAACAACCCCTGCCCCTGTGGCGGAACCTGCCCCACAGCCAGAACAGAAACCCGAGGCCGAAGAACCTGAACAGATTGAAATCGAACAACCAACACTGGTCGAAGAACCAAAACCAGAACCCGTTCTCGAACCTGAACCACAGACCGAGGCCGAACCCGAAAAACAGCCCGAGCAGGAACCGCAGCCAGAACCAAAAGAAACAGAATCAAAACCAGTAGAACCAGCCCCTGCACCAAAGAAAAAGAAAAAAGTGGTGCGTGTCAACCGCGAGGTTTTATCACTGGAACGTACGCTGACCGTGTCTGTGGTAGATGCACTGCGTGTGGCGATGACACGCTGCTGGGTCATAGATACAAAGCGGCCAGATATTACAGATATTCGTGCGGTGGCACATCTGACAATGCGTAAAAATGGTACAGTGCGTGATGTCTGGTTCGAATCCGCCGCACGTGCAGATGATGACCCGGCATTTGCATACGTGCTGGAAACAATTCGCTCAGCCATAGACACATGCCAACCATTCCGGATGCTGCCCGAAAATGAATTTGATAAATGGCAAAAAATTCAGTTAACTTTCTATCCGACCCATGGTAAAGTTATGTAGGAGAAGAATACAAATACAAAGGCTCAAAAAAATGATGCAGTGTTACTTTTCTGAAAATTGGGAACAGGCAACGGAAAAATTTTATAAAAATGCCAGTAATGCAGGTGAACTGAAATGGTGCGTGGACAACCAGCATAAATTTGATATTCCGTACGCGATTATTGGAAATGGACCAAATGTCGTTTTGATGTATTCGGGCATCAACGGAATTCAGGGATATTATGGCAGTGCTGCACAAAACCTGTTTTTAGAGGCATGGGCACCTGCATTCAAACCAGAATTCCTGAAAAAATTTACGTTCGTTTTGATACATGCAATCAACGGATGGGGGATGCAGAATAAAATGCCAGAAACATTTGATAAAAGTACTGGGGCTTTGGTTGACATAAACCGTAATATCGGTAAAAAACTGACAAATAAGACAAAGATTCCAAAAAATCCAGTTTATAATCGTGCACATAAACTGTTGGTGTCAAAGCCGGAACGTGTAAAAAAACTGGCGGAGATTAAACGCGTAAGCGAAAAATTACTCCTGAAACGAGAAGATTTATTTCGTGGACAATATCAACATAAAAACGGGCTGTTCTTTGGCGGCACGCACTCCGCCCGCGAAAGTCTGATGACCCAACGTATTATGGATAATGTCATGCATGGGGCACAGTCGCTGACCGCGATACATTTTACAACTGGTCCTGGTCTGACCTCTGTGCATAAGCCTATTAGCACTTCGTTTGACACCTATTCGTTTGGGGACATAAATAAAATACAGCATATTGCGAGTTTAACAGGTGGATTTTCCGCCACTGGCGTTGATGATGTGGTTCGTTATGATGCAATGCCTGCGTTTCTGGAATCGGAATACGGTGGTAAAATGCCCGTTTATTCGGTAAACCTTTGCATTGGGACATATAAAAATCCGGCTACGTTTGGGGAATTTATGTTGCTGCATATGGGTAATGCACACTGGGAATTGGAAAACCGTGGTCAAATATCACCATATACACATAAAAAGTTGGTGGGATTGTGGTATAACGATACCCCCCTGTGGAAAAATATGTCAATGATTGCCACAGATGGTATGTATTATGCACTGCTGAATGGACTGGACAGGTATTACAGTCATAACAGATAAGCATGGTCGCCCAATCGGGCGATTTTTTATTGAAAAACACATAAAACATGATAATATTACCAGCACGTCAGATGAACGGAACATGGCCGATTATCATTCGATAGTCGGAGGAAAGTCCGGACTGCATGGGACAACGCACTGGCTAATCTACCAGGCGGGGCGACCCGACGATCAGAGCAACAGTGACGAAACGATTAAATTCGAGTGAAACGGGCAATCTCTGCGTGCAGCAACTTCAAATAGGCCCCCCATGCCGGTCCCAGGCGGGGGCGGGTAGAAGGCTTGACATTTCGCAGTAATGCGATATGCAGATTAATCATGTTCACTGCCCCGGTGTGAGTAAGCAATTACTGGGCCGGCGGCAGAACAGAATCCGGCTTATATGTTTGTCTGAGCACGTGTCCACCGGACACGTGTTTTTTTTGTCTTATGCCCCCAAAAAAAATACTTGCATAAAAATGGCGGAAAGTGCTAGTCTGATTGGTATAGAAGGGAATTTACCACCGCCGATTTTAAAGGGTGGTAAAAAAACAACACCATGGGGGGATGTGGGACATGCGGAAATGCGGGATTTTTTCAAAATTAAATATGTCGATTTTAAACCACGGGTTAAAAACAACATTACGGTCGATTTTTGCGACTGTTATTGCCGTTATGGCCATTTGTGGTGGAATCGAAACTGCACATGCGGCGAACTGGATGGCATGTTCATCGTGTGCCAAGGGCGATTACTTTGGAGGTGATGGTTATTGTCAGATCGAATTAAAGGATCAATGCGGCGGCACACTGACCAACTGTTATTTTGATGACGAGTCGGGTCAGGTTTCGTGCAGTGGTATCCCCAGTGCACCGGCGTGTAAATGCTCGGATAAGGGTTCGGGGTGGACAGGCTCATGTTCCGGGTCGAATTACAGCACGTGCTATAAATCATGTTCTGTCTCGTGTTTGAATGCGGGTGGTTTGGATACAACGGCATGTAAAAACAGTATCGCCTATGGAAATGGGTGGATTGATTGCAATGATTCATCAAACTATACGGTG
>JAFYXG010000020.1 GCA_017546265.1 Alphaproteobacteria bacterium | reverse complement strand
TATAAAAAGACCGCCAAATGAATGTTGACGGTCGGGGAGTTCATAAATCAGAACATTGTTGATCCCGTTGGTCTTTCGGACGACCGTGTTATATACACCAACGGCTCCCCGACCATAGGGTCAGGGTTGCTAACGGTGCGATCGCACCGAATGCATCAGATTACGATGCTGTCGCACCGAATGTTCTGGGCTTATGAAGGCCCCGAGTCCAATTCCCATTGGATTCATTACCTACTTTACCACCAATAAAACCAAAAGTCCAATCCTGGGCTATTTTTTATTCCCAGCATGAAGATTCGGCCAAAACGATTCATTAACGATTCATTTGTGTTCCGCACTTGCCATTTTTTACGCAAAACGAATCGTGAGTTTTTGATTAAAAACGTCTGCAACGAGCAGAAAACTGACTTTTTTATTTAATTTGACAGCGGTTTGATTGGGATTGCTAATTCAAAAATCCACACACATACTGGTTATATAGGGAGTTAAAACAAGGACTTGATTTGATAACGGATTGACGGTACAGATGACGACGAAGAAATGGACTGTTGAATGGTGTCGGAAATACCTTGGCGCACAGGCCGAGGGCATGACCGATGCACAAATTGAACAGTATCGTGATTATCTGGTACAGGTCATAAACGGAATATATAACAGGGTCTTATACAATGAAAAACGAACTTTTGAACGGGATAAATAAATGTGTTATTTACTGTCGCGTGTCCACATTAAATCAGGTTACCGATGGCAGTGGGCTTGAAACACAAGAAACGCTTTGTCGTCAATGGGCGGCACGCAACAATCTGCATGTTGAACGGGTTTTTAGTGACGCTGGCAAATCTGGTGGCAAATTAGACGGTCGTGATGCCTTGGCAGACATGGTTAGTGGCTTGGAACGTGCAAAAGAACGGCATGTGGTTTTGTTCTTTGATGTTAAGCGTTTGGCGCGTGAAATTGTTGATTTTGGGCTAACTCGTCGCCGCATTGAAAATAAAGGACATGTTATTGCAACGTGTCAAAATGGTGTTCTGGATCAAAGTCCATATGAACACTTGGCAACTGGTATGCAGGTTTTGAACGGCCAATATGAACGTGAATTAAATGCGGTTCGTGTTAAGGATTTTATGTTGTCGCGTGCGCAGCAGGGTTATTGGCAATTCCAACCGCCATGGGGGCTAAAATTCACAGGAACAAACAAGTGTAAAGATTTAATTGCCGATGAACCAAGTGCATCAATTATTCGCCAAGCGTTTGAAGATTATGCCAATGGAAAGTTGGGGCAAATAACGGATGTTCGGGATTTTCTAAATATAAAGCGGCGTGAACTGGGGATGGGGTGTTATAGTATGACACAAACGACCGATTTGCTGAAAAATCAAATGTACACTGCATGTTTTCCATTCCCGAAATGGAAAATTACAACACAGGTCTGGGCACACATTGAACCGATTATTGACATGGAGACGTTTCAACTTGCACAGGACAGAATCTACAATCGGAAACGATTCCACAAAAATAAATACAACAAAGATAACCCCGTGTTTCCATTAAAGGGTTATGTTGTTTGCGCTGGTTGTGGGCGACCATTGACGGCATCTCATTCGACTGGACGGCATGGCAAATCTTATGGTTATTACCAATGCCAGAACAAAAACTGTGGTTGCCGCAAGGATATGTATATTCAGCCACAGGTTATACATGAAGATTTTGAGGCACTGTTGGCACACATTACACCTGCCAAGAACGATGTTGCACTTATTCGTGCGCTGGCACGTGATATTTATAACGAACGAATGGCCGAACACAATGCAGAATATAATGCAAAAGAACGGCGTGTGACCAATATTGACCATGAAATTGCAGATTTGTTTGCGAATTACCAGAAAGCCAAAAGTGATGCCATTCGCAATTTGTGTGAACAGAATATTGAACGTTTAACTACTGAACGTGAAACATTAAAAGCGGAATTAAATGCGCCACGCGACCAACTTATGCCATTTGATGTGGCGTTTGATGTTGTTTTGGCGGTTGCAGGTTCTCCATTGAACGTTTGGCGTGACGCCGACCTTTCTTTACGGCGTGCGGTTCTAAATATTTATTTTCCTGGCAAATTATCATACGACAAAAAAGAAAAATTTAGAACCCCTGAAATCGCGCCAATTTTCAAGATGTTCAGCGAATTTCAGGGGCCTAAGTCAAATATGGTGCCGGTTGTCGGACTTGAACCAACGACCTACTGATTACAAATCAGCCGCTCTACCAGCTGAGCTAAACCGGCAATGCCAAACAATTATACATATCTGGAACGCAAACGCAAGCAAAAAATTATAAAACATGTGTCCAGGGGTAAAAATCATTTATGGTATTTGATTTTTTTATGTTTTTGATGTATTATACATTTGACATAGCGGTTGCTGTGTTGGGCGTCGAAACCCTGAAATTTACGGTGTCTGAGGAGACAATAAATACCTCCAACCTGATATTGGTTGGAGGGCGGTGAATATATTGAATAAACCCGCTATTTTCCGTAAATTATAGTTTCGAACCTCCAACCACCTGCATTGTCTGGTGGTTTTTTTGTTTAGTAAAAGGATAAGAGATGACATTAACCAAGGCACAAAATGATTTTATAAACAGTAAGGCAAAATTCATTCGCTTGTTAGCACCAGCGGGATGTGGAAAGACGTTTTCTATTGTTGAAAAGACAAAAAAATTGCTTTGTGATACCCCAAAAGCAAAGATTATGATCTTTACCTTTACAAAAAACGCAGCTGAAGAAATACGACAGCGTTGTGGTGACAGTGCAGGTGTACATGTCTTTACATTGAACAGTTGGGGAAATAGTTATGTCAGAAATACTGTATTAAAAAACTCAAATATGGTTACTGGAGACAAAGCTAAATGGTGTGTTTTGAATTCACTGCAACCTGTGTGGTTTAATTATAGACATCGTGACAAATTTGAAAAATTATTGACCGGAAAGGCCAAGTTAAGAAACAGTGAGAAGTTATTAGAGTTGATAGACGAATTCAAAGAGATTGGATTCAAACACACAGAATTTACAAAAGATTTTAAACATAATATGTCTGTATATAAATTGCACCAAGAATTTATACAAAATGTTTCTTTGCAACGCTATTATAATGCCATGGTCAGGTCGGTGCTAGAATTAATAAGCCGTAAAACACTAAGCAAAAGCGAAAAAGAACAGCATGAATATATCGTTCGTCATTGGGTTCCTTTTTGGGCAGAATGTTGTGAGCATATGTTTAGTACGGGTCAATTTACTTACGCTGATCAAAAATATTTCGCAAATATTGAATTGGAAAAGAAGATCAAGAAAAATAAAAAACGCAATGGCGTCACAAAGGTGGATTATATTTTTGTTGATGAGTTTCAAGATACAAACCCCTTGGATTTGATGTTGGTTGCCAATTTGCAGAAATTAACAGGTGCTGCACTGATAATAGTAGGTGATGACGACCAAGCTATATTTGAATTTCGTGGTGCTGCACCATATTTTATTCTACATCCAGAACAGTTGTTTGATAGTCAGTTTACAACATTTATTCTAGACGAGAATTTTCGTTCGCCCAAAAATATTGTTGAAAAATCTATGCGTTTAATCAAGGAAAACAAAAATCGTGCAGATAAAGATGTGCGGTCCAGTTCCACAACAAAAGAAGCGGAAATAGTATTATATGAATATGACAGTGGCGAACAGATGGTTGATGCAGTCATTGCAGACATAAAAGCTAGTTTGAAAGAATCTGACAAACATGTTGCTGTTTTATCTCGTAAAAAGTCTGCATTGTTATCTTATCAAATATTGTTGACCAAAGAACAGATACCGTATTCTGTCAGTGATGATTTAGCATTCTTTTACACGGCGGCAGCCAATGACTTGAATACTGCGATCCAGATAAAAGAGAAAAATAGATTTGCGGCAGAAGATTTAGCGGAACTAGTGTGTATGTTCAGTAGGAATAGGTTTTTTAGCAGGGCTCGCGAAACATTGTTCAGAGCTTTTCGTGCCAATAGTGTTACAATGGAAAACCTCGGTAGGGTTATGTTGATGTTGGGAGAAAGACAACCTATTTTTGAAAATCTGTTCACACAAGATTATGTTACGGATTTTATTGTTGCTTGTAATCGGTTTAGAGAAGCGGTCAGCGTTTATGACACTATAGAGATATTGTTAAAAGATTTTGGTGGTTTCCAACAGAATTATCACAGGGGACTAGAAGAGTTGTATTACCGAGACCCGCCACTATCCAGTCTATTAAATTTTGCTGCAAAATATGAAAGTGATTTCGATTCATTTGTTGAGCATTTTAACAGGGCTATTGCACGTGCGGAATCGATGGCAGATAAAGAAGATGGTTTGTTACTAGAAGCAGAACCACAAGTGCTTTTATCAACGGCATTGCGTGTCAAGGGACAAGAGTTTAATAAGGTAATAATATTAGATGCTATTGATGGCATTTGGCCCTGTACACCCACCAACAACGATATGGAACCAGAGGAAGTTGAGAGCGAACGCAGACTTTTTTATGTTGCTGTAACCCGTTCCAAGGAACATTTGCATCTATATCGCACCAAACAAGTTGGAAAAAATTTGTTTACTCAAATTTCTCCCTTTGTTACCGAAGGACAATATGCTCAAGTAAGAAAAACATTTGTATGAAGGTTGTCGGGGGAATCGCATAAATTTCCTTGCCTTTGATTTTATTTCGGGCAAAATAGGGGCATGACAAAAGTAAAATTACCAGAATTGTTGGCACCGGCGGGTACGCTGGATGCCTTTAAAACCGCCATTTTATATGGTGCCGATGCAATTTATGCGGGGCTGCCGGGGTTTTCCATGCGGGCCCGTGCCAAGATTGATGTCGAAGGGGTAAAGCAGGGCATAGAACTGGCCCATGCCGCCGGCAAGAAAGTATATTTGGCATTTAACCTGTTCGCACACGACCACGAATATGCCAACATGCCACGTGTTGCCGAAGTGATTCAGTACCTGGGGCCCGATGCACTGATTGTGTCTGACCCAGGCATTGTCATGTGGGTGCGTGAAAACTTTCCAGATATGCCGATACATATTTCAACCCAGGCGAACATTTGTTCGGCCAAGACGGTAAAGTTCTGGCAAAATGCGGGTGCAAAACTGTGTGTCCTTGCACGCGAGGTTTCGCACGCCGAATTCAAAAACATCAGAACAGAATGTCCAGATATTGGGCTGGAAATCTTTGTTCACGGTGCAATGTGCATGTCTTATTCGGGGCGTTGTTTACTGTCTAACTTTATAACAGGCCGTCCGGCAAATCGTGGTGCGTGTGCACAACTGTGCCGTTGGAAATACGATGTAATTCTGCGTGAACGTGAATCAGGGCTGGAAATGCCAGTGACGGAAGACGAACGTGGTGCTTATATCATGAATTCGCGTGATTTGTGCCTGATGCCACGATTGGCGGATGTGATATCGGCAAATCCCGACAGTCTGAAAATCGAAGGTCGCAATCGTTCTGAATACTATGTTGGGTCTGTTGTTCATGCGTACCGCTGTGCGATGGATGCGTATGCGGCGAATCCGGAAAATTTTGACCCTGCACCCTTTATGGATTGTTTGAATCGGTTGGAAAGCCGTGGGTATACAACTGCGTTTTTTGATGGGCCGCTGGGGCCATCGGCACATAACTATGAGACGACCCGCAGTACATCAGATTTTCATGCGGCGGGTGTAATTACGGCCACAGACGACACGAATATTACATTTGAATTGCGTAATGAAACACGGGCAGGGGATGAAATAACATTTATTTTGCCGGGGACGATGGATTCTGTGACGGTAAAATTGCCCAAATTAATAAATGCGAAAAGTGGCGAAACGGTTGAAAAACTGGCCGCCGGTATGGGGAACAGTATTTTAATTCCACGCACATGGCTGGGCGACAGGCATTTGGATAAATTCGTACCGTATGTCTTGGCATACAAGCATAAAAACAACATGGGGTAAATATGTTTAATCTTTTCAATTTGTTCAAACGCACACCAGATAAAAAATCGCAAAATTCCGTCCCCAGTATAACACCATCCGTGGCTGAACGTATATTACCCGTATCATACAAGAACGTTGTGTTATACGATTGTGTTCGTAATGAAATAAATCGCAGTCGGTACAATGGCCAGGTGGTTGTTGGTCGCCGCCCCATAGCCGATGGTGTATCTGATTTCAAAAGTTTTTGTGCGAACCATCCTGCTTTCACAGACCGTGTTCCGGTGGCGATTGTGGCCATGACATACACATATAACCGGTCGTATACGTATTCTGTACTTGGTACCTATGTTGCGGGCAATATAATATTTTATTCACCGACAACGGGTGAATATTCTGCATTGTTGCCAGGTTGGTTTAGGGCGGGGCGGTATTTTTGTCATGTTGCCGCCGCCGAAGAGGCATTATTAAAAACTGTTCAATACATTCAGAATAATCGGGAACACATCGTCCGCCTGGCCCAGGACCGCATCAAATAAAAATCCCCGCTATGGGGATTCTTTTTTTACTTTCTTTCACGTTCACGTTCGTGTTGGCGTTCCATTGTTTTTGTATTCAGTATTTCACGGAACACCGGTGTCATTGATGGTGTGGCGGCACGATGCACATTGCCGCCGGGCACAAAGTCCATAATTTTGCGGCGAATTATTTCCATGCCGTTTTGAATCTTGGTATTGGCATCTTCGGTCCAGACAGCTCGCTTTTCGGGTGGGCATTTGATATATTCGTTCGTGTGTGCAACCGAAGTCATTTTTATTTTCATTTTGCGAATATGCTCAAATGTTGCATATCGAACATAGTTCGTCACCGTATTATTTACAGGTATTGAAAATATCGCATCCCGCAGTGCATCCATTGCCGCCAGCCATGCCGCCCCCAGTGTCAAACCATCCAGCCATTTTTGCAGGGACAGTCCCGAATAAAGAACACCTATGGCGTTGTCTATAATTGCCTTGTCTGCGTCTGTCAGTTGGCATGCCTCGAATTCCTGGGCCGATTGTCCCGACAGCATTGCCAACGTTCTTTCAAAGTCCATGTCCATTTTTTATATTTCCTTGGTTTATTATTATGCCGCGTTTTGGAATTGCTGACCCATAATCCACATTTGCATACGTTTCTGCATTTGGATTTGCAGTTGTGCCTGTTGTGCAATAACCTTTTGTTCTGCCTGTGCCAGGGCAATTTTTTTATCCATCTGGGGTAATTCAGGTTGCTTTTCCTCTGTCTTGACAATATTCGGATTTTTGGTTGTATCACGCAGGGTTGGGAAGGTCCCAGACATTTCAGGCTGTTTAACCGCGGGTTTTGCCGCATATTGAATGTCGGGCCGTTTTGGTTGTGTCGCCATCGGTTGTTGTGCGGCCTGTGGTCGTGATTGTGTGTGTGGCTGTGATTGTTGTATAGCCTTGTTCTGTGCCGCGGTTGCAACCAGTTCTTCGGTATATTCGTTATATCGTGCCAGAATCATGTTGACAGTATCTATTGCATCACGAATCATCTTTTGGCCATGTTCACGAATCTGTTTTGCGTGTGGGCTGTTTTGGTCAATCACATTATCGCGATTTTCATGTGTCATGATTACCCGGGACCAGTATGGTTTATGTGCGGCAAACACGTTTTTCAGATATTTTTCCGCTGGGGTTTTATTATTTTTGGTTTTGATAAATGCATCGCATTGCATCAGTGCTGTTTGCCATGCCCGCCCCAGTGAATAATTATTGGTCCAATTGAGCCGTGCGAATCCTGAAAACAGTTTCAGGTATGCATTGGCGATAATTTTGCGGTCAAATTCATCAACGTGTTTTGCGATATTGGAATCCAGTTTTATTGCAAAATTTTCTTGCAGTTCCGCGACATTTTGTAGTGTATTCATGATAGAACCTCTTGGTTAAAATTCTGCGGTTCATCCCCCACAGTAATTTGATATAGTTCATGCCGCATATATTTTCAAGTCCCCCTTGTCAAGTAAAAAGATTTTTTGACATCTGTCCTATTATAGTGCAAAAATATAACTGTGCATATCGCAACAACATACTGTTGCCAATAATGGGCGGTATGGGTATGCACCTGCATCTTGCCAATAATGGGGGTGTGGCATTCATCAAAACTAAGGAGTTAAAAGATGAAAAAAACTTTAAGTGCAGCGGTTGCTTTGTCCGTTTTGGCGGCACCTGCAATTGCGGCCAACTTGGAAAATCCATTATACATGCCAAAACAGGGTATGGGATATTCCAAAACATCTGCTGGCGTTATGTACAAAGTCGCAGATGATACAGACGCCATGAAGGCTAAAAACCATGATGGTGCAACAGAATTTCCAATCTGGCGTGTCCAAGAAGAATTGGGCTATGGTATTTTGGATAACTTGGAATTGTATGGTAAATTCGGCTATACCCACGATGGCGACATCGACCGCAAGGGGATGCACCTGGGGCGTGCCGGTTTGAAATACCGTGCAATTGACACGGATTCAGGTTGGGTATGGGATTTGTATGCAGATGCACAACTGGGTGGTATCAGTGATATGACTGGTGCGTATACTGCAACAGGCTTTAACTATGACAACTATTCGAACGGCCGTTGGGGTTTTCATGTTGGAACATCCGTTGGTAAACAGTGGTCAAAATTCAGCATGGCCGGTTTCGTAGAAGTACTGCGTACATTCGGCAGTGATAATAACAAGATTGATATTTCTCAATCGCCTTTGGCTGGCTTGGCTGCATTGGGGATGCCAATGGAAATCTCGGTTGATTTGAAATCTACAACCGAAGTTAACGCAGGGTTCAAGGCATTCTATCAAATCGATGACCGTTGGTCATTGGGTGGTGGTTTTACATATAAACATCACGCAGACAATGGTGTAGAAGGTTTGGCAACAGAAGTACCAAATCATCCTATGATTGCAGGTACGGTGTCTGCATTGGAACAACAGTTGGCCGATATGAACGATGGGTTTGATGAATATGTATTGAACCTGACGGGTGCATATCAGTTGAACGACACAACCCAGGTTGCAGTATATGGTGAATACACATTTGATACTGCACATGCACAATCTCAGAATGGCACAGATGTCAAGGCTGAATTGGGCGTACGCCTGAATGTTCAGTTCTAATCTGGAACGAAAAACAAATAAAAATAACATATATTGGACAAATTCCCCGGCGTGCCGGGGATTTTTTTAATGCGGTGAAAAATATCACGATAAATAATAAAAATATTTTCTGTGCTTGGGAATTATGAACACTTGCACGTTTGGCATCAAAATGATATAATAAAACAAAAGAAATATGGGAAAGGCATGAAAAAGATAAGCATTTCTGCCGTGTTGACTGGTGTACTGTTGGGGCTGCCGATGGCGGCTGGTGCTGCGTATCCAGCGTATCCGACATACCAGACGGCCGGTTCAAATGGCCAGATGATGTATTTGCCGTCTGCCAACAGTCAGGTTGTATCGGTTAACGGTGTGTCGCAAACATACGGTAATTACGGTAATGTTGTCGCGGCCCAGCCGACACGTGTTACGGGTTCATTGCCACGTGTGGGGTCAACGCAAACTACCGCCGGTCGCCAGTATTACCAGCCCGCGGATTATGACAGATTGGCGGACAGTGGGCTGTACGTTGGGTTATCTGTTGCATACACTGCATCACTGATGGGGTCGATGTCGGCGGATTATACCGGTGAAAAAGATGCTTATACAGTCCCCGGTGCGTTCCAGGCGGCTGACTTTGATTCAGATACCATGATACCGCTGCAGGTTTCTGTTGGTGCGGCAATCAACAATGATATTCGTGTGGATTTTTCATACCTGCGTTATTCTGGGTTGTCATACCCAGATACGGTTCAGACAGATACCGGTGATGGTGGTTTTACTCCTGCCCAGGTTGATGGTGGTGCAATTACTGCAAATGCCACGATGTTGAACATTTATTACAACATAGATACCTTTACTGGGTATTTGGCGGGCGGTTCATTACGTCCATACATTGGTGCGGGTGTTGGTATATCATTGAACACGATTGCGGACTATGTTGTTTATGATAACACGTTTTATTCTGTTATGGATCCTGCCTATGCCTGGGCGGGTCAGTTGACGGGTGTATCTGATATTTATGCCTATCACAATGGCGGCACATCTGAACAGTTGGCCTTTATGCTAGAAGGTGGTCTGACCACAGAATTACAGGGTGGATTGAAATTAGATTTCTTTGTTCGCTATGCCAATTTGGGCAAGGTTAAAAATTCTGGCAGCATAGTTTTATCGCAAATAGAATGGTTGGGTGATGGTGCCGGGGGCGAGTACGAAGCACCATATGACAGTGTGTTCCACTATACGAATTGGTACGAAAGTGGTCGTTTAGGTATGGTTGATGCCGGTGTTCGTCTAAGATTACAGTTCTAGGGGGAATACGTCACACCGGGCCTTTGCCCGGTTGTGTTGAAAATGGGATTTGGGGAATAACAGAGATGAGATACATAAATTCAATCCTTTTTTATTCATTATTGTCGGCATTGGTTCCGGGGATTGCATCAGCGGGTATTCGTGTTGGGAATTTGTCGCGTTCAAATGCCGCCGGCTATCAGCAGGTAAACCAGGCTCGCACTCAGGCGGAATTGTCGACTGCGGCCGCTGTAAATACGGAAAATGTCGGCACGGTTCAGGCGACAGAACAGGGTGCTATTGTATCTGATGCGGCAACAAACGCGGGACAAATGGATCGTTGTTCCATGATTTATCCAAATGGTGAATTTTCTTGGTCACGTCCAACATTGGGGCGTGGTATTGGTGGTGCGTCTACATGTACAGCGGTTGTTGAGATGCGTGCGATTGGTGCTGGGGTAAACGGTGCCGATTTGGTTGTTGCACGTGGAAATGTATCGGCGGGTGACAGTATTCGATGCAATATATCGGACTTTTCTGAATTAACGTGGTTGCCTGCTGCAGGCCAGGTTGAATTCCCTGCGGATTCCGAACCCACAATGGACGATGTTATTTCTGTTATGAATCAGGAACAAAAACAAAACGCAGGCATTAAAATTGCTGCTGGTGCGGTATTGGGCGGTCTGGGTGGCAATGTTGCGGGCAAGAACGAACCTGGTCACGATGGTCTGCTGGGTGGGGGCAAGGCCAAGACCAAAAATACGGTTATTGGTGCACTGGGTGGTGCGGCCCTGATGGCGGGTAATGCCTTTACCGGCAAGGTTGCTGGCGACATGATTTTATCAACGGGTGTAAATGCGGCGGCTGGTGCGGTTATGGGCAATATTGTTGCCAATGGCGATTCTGTTATGCGGATTGAACCGTGTACGGTCGATGGCACGGAAACAACGTGCCTGTGGGGATTTGTTGAAAAGACCAGCAGTTTGGGGCAGGGGGAAAATGCCTATGTTTCTGCGACCAACATAGACCATTTTCGTGTATGTAAACCAGATACGGCCAATAGTGGCCAGGAAATCTGCACTAACAAAGATTTAACAAATGTTGTTGTTGCTGCGTACAAAGGGTTAAAAAGCAAATCCGATGGTCAGCCTATGGAATTAACCGACATGCTGGCCGAGGGGTTTGAAAAATCCATGTCAGATGCCTATTGCTTTGATGAAACCACTCGAAAAATGGTTGTTGCCAATGGCGGGTGTGAACGGTTTATCAAACTGGAATCTGCATCTGTTGTGGATAAACGTACCGCAGCGATGGTGGTTGGTATTAAGGACAAGGCTACTGGTTGGAAACGTTCAGATTGGGCGGAATTAAAATCAAATAATTCTCGTGTACAGATTGTTGGACGTACAGGTACGGGAACTGCGACAAATTTACCTCAGAATTATACAATGTCTGATTTTCGTCCTGCTTATATAGATGCATCAGATGGTGGTGTCGTTGATTTATCGAACAAGGCCCGGTTAAAAGGCACCCTGACCGGTGCTGGTGTTGGTGCGGGCATGGGCGCGTTTGTTGGGTACCAGGGTGCACAAAGTGATATTGAAAACCGTTGGGTAACGGCGGTACGTGAATACAAAGACAGCCTGGGCAAGGTTTATTGTGCCACTGGCACGCGATTCCTGTCGCAGTATAACGACACGGTAATAATCCCGGAAATGTCCGCCGAATAAAAATCCCCCGTCTGGGGGGATTTTTTTATTGCCCGTGTTTGGCAAATATGTGTAAAATCCCAATGCTAAATCATTATGGGGGTACAGATATGAATTTGTCGGGACTAACCAATGCTCAGGTAGTTTCCAGTCGTCAAAAATATGGTCGTAATGAAATGCCGCGTCCAAAATTAAAGTCTGGCTGGTACTTTTTTGCCCAGGTTTTTACAGATAAATTGAACATGATTTTATTGGTTATGATGTGCATGTTTGTTGCACTGGCAGCCCTGGGCTATGGCAGCGTGTTCGAGGCGATTGGAATTGGTGTTGTATTACTTGTGGTTGCTGCAACGACTGTGGCGACCAAGTTGGGTGGCCAACGCAGTGCCGAAGAACTGCGGATAAAATCATCAATGTTGCACGCCGATGTGGTTCGTGACGGTTGCGTTTTACGTGTGGATGCGACAGACCTGGTGGTTGGCGATATTGTTATTCTGCATGCAGGCGAGGCGATTTGTGCAGACGGTTTTGTTGTTGATGGCACGATTGCAGTGAATAATTCCATTTTAAACGGTGAAAGTGACGAGTGTGAAAAAACACCTGTTCCTGCCAATTACGACTATGATCGCAGTGTCTTGATAACTGCGGACAGTTATACCGATGCACACAGCGTGTTTGCGGGCACAACGGTTTTGGCCGGGGAATGCAAAATGTGTGTTTCCCGCATAGGTGCAGAAACCGAAAATGCCAAGATAATGTCCAGTCTGCATTCTGTTGACCAGGTTAAAACTACATTGCAGATTCAGTTGGACAACCTGGCAGACATAATCAGCAAAATAGGTTCTGTGTGTGCGGCGGTAATATTTCTGGTTTTATTATTTGTAAATATACATACAACTGGTTTTTCTGCGGATGCGTCTTTGTTGTATATGGTTTTCAGTGCATTGACGGTTGCTTTGACTATATTTGTTGCGGCTGTTCCCGAAGGTCTACCGTTTATCATTGGTATTATCACCAGCCAGAATATTGCCACAATGATAAAGAACAACATCCTGGCCAAGAATCCAAATAAAATCCCCGAGGCCGGCAATATTCAAATTCTGTGTACAGATAAAACTGGTACGCTGACACGAGGATTTTTAGAGCCTGTGCATAATTTTTCTGGCGATGGCACTGACCTAGGCTTTGACTATGATGCGTCCAATCCATTATCAGTTAAGTTTTTTCAAAATATTGCATTAACGACTGGTTCGGCATATGATTCAGAAAACAATATAGTTGGCGGAAATCTGACCAGTCGTGCTTTGTTTTCAGCTGTTTATGCATACGCGAAGAATATTTCACAAATCCAGTCGGAAACACAAATTTCCAAACGTATTATTTTTAACAGTTCAAATAAGTTTGCGGGCGTTCGTTCTGTTGGTGGTGAATGTTATTATTTGGGGGCACCAGATGTAATTTTATCGCATGTCCGTTATTGTATGGTGTCTGATGGCACGATTGTTCCACTGGATCATGATTTTATAAATAAATTGGTGTCACAGAATGCGTCACGTGCAATGCGTTTGGTTGTGACCGCGATTGGCTCAAACTGGGCGGAAAATGAAACACTGCCAGATGATTTGGTTTTTGTGTCTTTGATTGCCATGCGTGACCAGGTTCGAGATGGAGTTCCTGCCGTAGTTGGCACCATGCGAAAATCCGGTATCCAGGTTATGATGATAACGGGTGATATGTTGGATACAGCCCGTGCAATCGCAACGGATTGTGGTATTTTATCATCGACCAACGATGGGGCGATTGCGGCATCGGAACTGGATAAAATGTCGGATGAATCCGCCACGGATCTTTTGCCCAGAATCAAGGTAATTGCCCGTGCGACCCCAGAAACAAAATTGCGTATTGTTAAATTGGCCCAGGGGCTGGATTTATGTATCGGTATGTGTGGTGATGGAACAAACGATGCACCCGCATTAAAGCGTGCAGACGTTGGTTTTGCAATGGGTGAAGGAACGGATGTCTGCAAAGAATCTTGTGATATCATAATCACAGATAATAACTTTCTGTCGATTGCGAATTGTATATTGCTGGGGCGTACATTTGTTCATAATGTGGTCAGTTTTTTAAAATTCCAATTGCCGATAAACTTTGCACTGGTGATTTTAAGTATTTTATTCCCGATTTTATTTGGGGTTGATGCATTTACTGCGGTACAGATTTTGATTATAAACATTGTCATGGACAGTCTAAATTCCTTGGCCTTTGGTGGTGAACCTGGTCGTCCTGAATACATGTCTGAACCTGCTGCTGGCAAACGTGCTCCATTATTGACACGCCGTGTTATGTCGCAAATAGCATGGACAACATTTGGTTTTGTTTGTGTCTTTGGGGTGATGGAATTACCGTTTATAAAGGGGATTTTTACCGGGGCAGGGGTTATTTTATCGGCTCGTTTTGCGTTATTGGTAATCATGGCCATAGTAAACGGTTTTTGTGTCCGTACAGACGGCTTTAATCTGTTCGCACGGCTGCGTAGCAACCCGATGTTCATCGTAGTTGCACTTGGGGTTATTTCGTGTACAGTATTGGCTGTGTCTTTTGGTGGGGACGTATTACAGTTAGCACCGCTGGGTATTATCCAATGGTCGGTTATATTTGGGTTGTCTATGTTGATAATACCAATCAACTTTGTATACAGATTATTTTGGCACAGTCGGAAATAAAAATCCCCCGGTTGGGGGATTTTTTTAACCGTTTACAATTTCGATGATTCTTTGCTTTACATCTGAAATTGCGATTCTTTCCTGTTCCATGGTGTCGCGATGACGCAGGGTGACTGTGTTGTCCTCCATCGTTTGGTGATCAACGGTGATGCATACTGGTGTCCCAATTTCATCATGTCTGCGATAGTTTTTACCAATATTTCCTGAATTTTCCAGTTCAATACGTCCAATACCCAATTTGCGTAAATCTGCAACGATACCATTGGAAATTTCCAACAGTTCTGGTACATTTCGTGCCAGTGGTATAACGGCGGCCTTGACCGGTGATAGCTGTGGCTTTAACTTTAACACAGTGCGTGATTTTCCATCCCCCAGGTCTTCTTCATTATAAGCCTCTATCATCACGGCCAACATTGCACGATTGACCCCCATTGCTGTTTCGATAACGTATGGGATAAAGTTTGCACCGCTTTGTGGGTCTGAATAAGACAGTTTTGTTGTACTGTCCTTGTTTTCCAGAACGTTTGCATGAATTTGGAAATCTTTTTGGCCCTTGGTATGCGAGCCCAGGTCAAAGTCCTGGCGATTATGAATACCTTCGACTTCGTCAAAACCGTCTGGGAATTCATATTCGATATCGACTGCGGCCTTGGCATAGTGTGCCAGTTTTTCATGTGGCATAAAGCGTAATTTATCGGCCGGTATCCCCAGAACATTTATCCACCATGCCATACGTTCATGCATCCACATTTCATGATATTGTTCATCATCGGCTGGGTTGACAAAGTACTGCATTTCTGCCTGTTCAAATTCACGCATACGGAACACAAAGCCACGTGGAGAAATCTCGTTCCGGAACGCCTTGCCGATTTGTGCGATACCAAACGGCAGTTTATGTGGCTTTGCATCCAGCACGTTTTTAAAGTTTGTATATGTTGTTGTTGCGGTTTCGGGTCTCAGGTATGCGTTAACAGCCCCGTCTGCGGTTGCCCCGATGGACAGTCCCATCATCAACTGGTACGCACGTGGTTCTGTAATATCTGTACTGCCACAGTTATCACATTTTGACTGGTCTTGCATTTTGTCCTGCCGCATACGTGCACCGCACTTTTTACATTCGACCAGTGGGTCAGAAAATCCCGCCTCGTGTCCCGAGTATTTCCACATCAGTCGATTAGAAATCAACGCCGCATCCAGTCCTTCGACATCATCGCGTGAATAAATCATGGCATTCCACCATGCGTTGCGAATATTTTTCATCAGTTCAACCCCATATGGGCCATAGTCATAGGCACCACCTAATCCCCCATAAATTTCAGAACCTGTGAAAATAAATCCGCGTCTTTTGCAAAGTGCAACAATATCATTAACTGTTTTTGCTGGCATATCAACCCCCATATTATGTTCGAAGTTATATAATATACTGATTTTAGTATTTTGCAAGTACCTAGTTTTTGTTATTGGAAAAAAATAACCGCCATATTGGCGGTTTTTATGATATTTACATATCTGGTGTGATTGCACCCATTGGGCAAACGGACGCACATGTCCCACATGAAATACACTTTGTTTTATCTATGATATATTTTCCATCTGGTCCTTGGGAAATTGCACCAACGGGACACATACCCGCGCATGTTCCACATCCGATACACTTGGTTGAATCAATTTTATATGCCATTTTACTTTTCTCCTATTGTTTAATTGGTCATATTATATTTTAGTCGCGATTTAACAAACTTAACACATATTGGAACATTGCGACAAATGAAATATACAGATGCAAAGCCCCCAAGACTGCCAACTGATTTTTCTGTCTGTCGTCTGACAGTACTGCGTATGCGTGCTTCAGATTTTGCATATCATACGCGGTAAACAATGCGAACACCAACACGCCAATCAGGCAAACGATTGTTCCGAATGTACCACCCAAAATTGCTGGCCAAATAAACGAAGCGATTCCGACCAAAATTAAACCAATCATGCCAATGAACAGAAAAGTCCCCAAGAACGACAGATTTTTAACAGTCTTGTATCCGAACAATGCCATACATGCGAACATAACCGCAGCGATAACAAACGCGGCCAGTATAGTGAATGGATTATTCGTAACCGCGACCAGCAACAGTGGTGTCATTGTAATACCAATCAGCACGGCATACAGTGCCAACAGCCACGCAGCCGAACTTGGTTTCATATTAAACACACGCACCTGGGCCCAGATTGACAGTGCCAGTCCGCCAAACAGCAAAACATAGTACAATCCCGACAGTCCATTTGCCGTAAACAGCAGCGTCCACAGTGGTGTTGCCATTGTTAGATACGCGGCGACCGCGGTCAGTCCCACCGCCCCGAACATCAGGGCGAAGATACGTTTCAAATACAGGTCTATACCGTTATTGGTTGATTTTTTTGCAATCATTGTCAGATTTCTCCTTGTTATTCAGAAAAAATATAATACAATGGATTGGCAATTTCAAGACCAAAAGGATTAAATATGCCAACATTGCGTCAGACACGCGTAACAGAACGCGTCAAGTCCAAGGGCGAAAAAGTGGACATTATCCATTCACCGTCCAAGGACGCGGTAAACAGTTTTTATAAACAGCAACTGCAACAGGCTCAGGCACGGTTAAAGACCGAAACAGATCCAAAAGTAATTGCAAAACTGCATGACATCATTGCAAATTTAAAGGGAAGCGAAGGGAAATAGTCTAAATCATTAACAGAACCAAAGGATAAAACAAACATGGTAAACGGAAATCAACCATATACACTGGCGGCATGCCGTAAATTAACAGCCGAAGAACGTAAAATATCTGCTGAAACATTGGCGGGTGCGGCCTGTCGCAAAATTTCATTGAATGGTCTGAATGACAAAGTAAAATGTCTGGAACAGATGCTGATACGCGAACAGGCACGTACAAAACCAGATGTGGCCCTGATTAAACGTATCCAGTGTAAAATTGCCGAGATTAAATCTACTTTGGAACACTGTAAAACAAGATAGTTTATTAAATTCATGGCCATAACGATAAATCCAATTTCACCAGTTGCGTTTTCTGTATTTGGGTTTGATGTACGCTGGTACGCGTTGGCGTATGTTGCGGCATTTATTTGTGGATATTGGCTGTTCAGGCGGTTGATGTCCAAACCAACCAGTATGGTACACTTGTCCAAGACCGACTTGGACGATTTACTAACCGCGGTAATTATTGGTGTGATATTGGGTGGTCGTTTGGGCTATGTCTTGTTTTATGATTTGGGGTACTTTTTGTCGCAGCCGCTGGAAATCTTTGCGGTTTGGCACGGCGGGATGAGTTTTCATGGTGGTCTGATAGGTGTAATTTCTGCGGTATTTTTATTTGGTCGCCGAAAACATATAAACGCCTGGTCTGTACTGGATTTAATGTCGGTCGTTGCCCCAATTGGTCTGTTCTTTGGTCGCATTGCGAACTTTATAAATCGCGAGGTTATGGGCCGTCCCACAGATGTCCCGTGGGCGGTTGTATTTAATAGTGATACACCAATTCCCCGCCACCCCAGCCCATTGTACGAGGCCGCCACCGAAGGCATCCTGTTATTTACAATAATGTATTACCTGTACACACGCACATCGCTTCGCAGGCACCCAGGTGCATTGGGGGGCATAATGGGCATGTGCTATGCGGTATTTCGCATGTTTTGCGAGATGTTCCGTGCCCCTGATGTCCAGATTGGATTTTTGACATCTTGGGGTCTGACGATGGGGCAGTTATTATCGCTTGTAATGTTTTTATGTGGATTGGGAATTTTTGTATTTGCAATTCGCAAAAAATAATGTACAATAGCTGCCGTTGACACCAAACAAAACCGTAGGTTGAAAGACCGGCGGGAAAGAAAGTTTAGGATGGTTGGCAGAGCGGTCGAATGCGGCGGTCTTGAAAACCGTTGTGGGGGCAACTCCACCGGGGGTTCGAATCCCTCACCATCCGCCATAAAAATCAAATCGGCTTTATGCCGATTTTATTTTTATGTTGCGATGGTCGGATGAGAACCCCGGGTTCGACAATGAGTAGTTTTTGCAAGTGTCAACGCAGCGAAAACGTCACGAATGCCCCGCAGGCACCATGTGCCGAGGGAATACGCAGATGAACAATTATGAAAATCTTAAAAAATCGAAGTTTACAAGATTTTTTTGATTTTAATTAGAGTTTATCAAGGCACCCCTCACCATCCGCCATAAAAATCAAATCGGCTTTATGCCGATTTTATTTTTATGTTGCGATGGTCGGATGAGAACCCCCGCCTGAGCAACGTTAGTTGCGTGGGGTTCGAGCCGCAGGCGAAAGGGGCCCACCACCGAAAGGTGGTGGGAATTACAATCCCGCGCTTCCGCCATAAAAATCAAATCGGCTTTATGCCGATTTTATTATTATGTAGCACAACGAAACGTTGACAAAAGTATAGGTTTGTGTAAAATGGTTTTTACCAAATGGTCAAAAATATGCGAATAGAACAAAGGCACATAGTTATAAATTCTGATAATATCGAATACTATCGCTCTCAGGGGGCTTTGCGTGGTGGTTCGCATGACAGTGCATGGAATTTTTATGCAAATCGCCAGGTTGGAGATGAAACAATTATTGTGTACAGTTACAGCTTTGATCGTGGGTTAAAGATTCCTTCCTATGACCCGATATACCTGTGTGCACAACGGATAAATTCTCAACAGGAACGTATTGTGGCACATGAAATGCATCATGCACATAACCACAAATTGGGGTTACTGTTTCATTTGTCTGGTGGTTTTTGTTTCAGGTATGTGGCACATGTGTGTCTGGATGAAATTTCTGCACGCACCGCCGATGCTTTATATGCACAAACATCTACGCCATTGCACAGTATTCATACGGGGGTTCTGAAAATGTTTGGGCATAAACCGACTGACAGGGCATTTAAAGAAGGATTGGAACTATTTTCTGGTGTTTTCCATAAATATTGTGAAAGTGCGGTTGCAGATTATGCAGAGTGTATATCTCGCCATCTTATATCCCATCAAGACATGTGGGCATTTTTGCATTCACAAAATCAGCTATATGCATTAAATATGTCTGATTTGCGACCGGTTTTATATGTGCCAGATTTTGTCAGGGCGGTTCAGCATTATTTTACATTTTCAAATGGTCAGAATCTGGGGAATTTCAGCACCGGGGCCAAGCATCTGTTTCGGACATTTTGGGACAAGATCGAGCCTGTAATTCTGGATATGTCACGAACATGTATATCTGACCTGATGCAAAAAATCAAATAACACACCAAAATGGTGTGTTTTTTTTACGTTGTGATTGTGGACCAATTTTGTCCATTTTGTTCCCTATACTGTATTGTGAAACAACAAACAGGATGAAAAATGAAAGTCAGGAATTTAAAACTTACTTATGAAAATGTATGTAATTTTATTGCATGGTTGACCCGTCACTATAGAAATAAATATCAGGATGCCCCATGGGTGGAATTAAATGGTCAACCCGCCGACAAGATTGCCCAAGAACGTTGGGAACGTGCCATGGCAAATACTTGTCTTGCCTATGGTATGGGGGCGGGTGGCGATGTATATGCACCATCAAAACAACAGTTGTGTCTAGATTTTGGTGATTTTGCCCGTGGTGCCACAGTGGACGATTCTGGTTTTGAACATGATGCGTTCTCTATTCCGGCCGAGTTATCTAATCACTATGTATGTGTCTAAGAATGTGGTTGTTTTCTGTTTTTTTTTGGGGGGGAGAGGATGGAATGTGGACCCATCCTGTAACCAATAATATTTATTTGTTATATCCCCCCCACCTTTATAACAGATATATGTTGTTTTTCGGTAATTTTTCCTAGTACAATACCCAAGACAAAAAGGAAAAATAAATGTCGGAAATTTTATTAACAGATATTATGCATGGATTGACACTGGACGCGTTTAATGCACGCTATCCAGGTTATCGCCGTAAACTGCGTTTCAGTAAACCGTGGGACGACAACGCACCCGATGGTACAATTGTACACCGTGATCCACATGAAATGTATCGTACGGGTGATTCCGAATTTTTACCGTCTATTTTAACGGTTGGCGATTCTGGTCCTCGCCGTGTAGTGGAAAATGACATCACGTTCCAGTTTATTGAAATCCGTCCACATAAATGGTTATTTGTTGGTGCGTATAAAACGATTGACTTAAATGGTGTTGGCGTAAATCCATATACGAAAAAGTCATATCCATATGCAAATGCACAATATTTATCAGAATTTGATGCCTTTGCGGGTCGTGTAGTTGTTGACTTTACCAATTCGCCCCAGCGTTTTTACTATACCAGTGCCGACATAATTGACCGGATTGTTGTATCCGAAGTTCTGTCGGACACATATCTGGAATTATCAGATGATTTTCCGGGCTATGACCGTGTATCTCGTGATTACAAGGCATTATCGGTATGTATGACCAAACCTGATTGGAAAAATGCATTATCTGGTGTGTATGGTGTTTACGTCATTACAGATACAGCCACGGGCAAACAGTACGTAGGATCTGCCTATGGTGAAAATGGTGTTTATGGTCGTTGGTCTGTATATTTGGCAAATGGCTATGACGACAGTGACAAAGACTATCCGAACAAGCGGTTAAAAGAATTAGTAAAAAAACACGGCATGGATTACGTTCGTGAAAACTTTACCTATACATTGATAGAGATTTTTCCGAAAAATGACGTTGGTCGTGAACGTGCATTGGCTCGTGAATCGTACTGGAAAGAAGTTTTACAAACACGTCAATTCGGTTATAATGATAACTAAATAAATATGATAACAAAAAGGAACTAATAAAATGTCTTGGCTGAAACGGAATAAATGGTTGGTTATAATTTGTACATTGATTGTTTGTATGTTTGGGGCATATTTTGGTATGCGTTCACGAATTTCACATATTGCAAATATGGTTTGTCTGGTTCAGTACGATGATATGTCGTCTGACATGTCGACCACGGCAGAAATTGCAATCCTGTTACAGGACGGCCGTGATGCATTTTGTGATTGTTATGTTTCAGGGCTGATGCCGCATTGGCATCGCTATGCATTTATGTCCATTGAAACGATGATTCCCGAAATGATATCTGACGGTGCCGAACCATCATATTCATGTTTGGATGTTTTTGCTGACATTGTGTACGGGGCAGGGGGCCTGGGTAAATGAGCGAATCTGAAATAACAGAACTTCAGAAATTATTGGTGTCTACGCGTTCGATAAACTCTGGCTATGAACCCTGGGATTCTGCCACATGGGTTGTAAATGTGACCACCCCCGCTGTTCTGCCTGGGGAAATTTGGCGTCCCCACCCGAACTGTGCCGATATTTATGTCAGCAGTTATGGTCGCATCAGGTTGGGTGATGATGAAATCGTCCCCCAGGTCGAAGCAACACGTTCATGGTTTGATGGCATTATTGCGGAATTGCCGATAAATTCAGACCTATTAAATCGATATGATATTGGATACGCGTGTGTTTGTATAAATGGCAAATGGAAATTGGTCTATGAATTGGTTGCCCAGACATTTATTGGCCCCCGTCCTGCGGGTGCAATAATTCATCACAAATCGAACGATGGCTGGGATAATCGTCCTGAAAATCTGGTCTATGTATCCGCCGATGCACATAGTAAAATTCATCGACAGCACGGCATGAATTGCCCTGATTACATGCCCAACGTTTATATGGCGACAAAATAAAATCACAAAAATCAGTTGCGTTTTGCATTTGGACCAATTTTGTCCAAACTGTTTCCTATATTAGAATCAGAAACAACCCATTAACCCCAGGAATTATAAATGAAACATAACGCGACAATTGCATACTATATAAACAACTTGGCATCGGCGAAGCTACCGCAAAAGGCTGCAAACAGTTTACTGGACTTTGCCGAAGGGGTATCAACAGAATTACTTGGCTATGATCTGTGTGACCATTGGGGGATCAGTCCTGATAAAAAGGTTCGCCGTGGTCGTATTCGTATACCGGTTGATACATCAGATGCGGGAAATACCTCGGACGTTCCCTGCACCCGCAGTATCAAGAAACTGCGTGACATTATGTCAGGTCTGTTGGTGATTGACATTTGTTCAGCTGGTATTGATAAATGCATGGACAGTTTGACCAACCTGTTTGGATTAAATGAAACAGAACGCCGCCTGGTCCAGTTATTTGCAGACAACGTTCGTGATTCCCAGGTTCGTGCCTTGATACACGACGTTATGTGTGACAATTGTCGTTTCAGAACGTGTCTGGACCTGTACAATTTGGACATGATTGCCGCCATGTGTGGTCTGTCGTATGCCGCGGTCAATCGTGCGTTGGACCCAGATGGTTTGCTGGTTCGTGCGGGCATATTGGCGATTGACGACAGCGATGGTGAAATAACACTAAATCGCTTTATTTCCCGTCATCTGACAGATGGTATTACCAGTGTTCCTGAACTAAAGCGTGCCCTATTGGGCAAACCGCACATCGCGGACAAGGGGCTGGACTTTTCGCATGTTTCGGACAAATACGATTATATTAAATCGCTGATAAAAAATGCGGTTTCATTACATGTCCCCGGTATAAACATACTGATTTACGGTGCGACCGGCACGGGCAAGACCGCCATGGCAAAGCACATTGTATCATCGTTAGGGTACGACCTGTATGGTCTGAACACATCGAACAAATGTCGCCAGGAAAAGAATATAAACCAGTCGTACCTGATGCATGCCCAGCGTATTTTATCCAGCGACCACAGGTCTGTCATCATGCTGGACGAAGCCGAAGATATCTTTCGCTATAACCCATATTCATCGAATGCCACGTCCAAGTTATCTTTGAATCAGATGTTGGAACGCAATGCTCGGCCTGTAATATGGCTGACCAACGATATCGCGTGTATCGATCCTGCGTATTTACGGCGTTTTACATATTGCTGTGAATTGCCATCACCATCCAGCCGGGTCAAGACCCAAATATGGTCTGGTATATGTCGCCGTCATAAATACAAAATATCTGACACAGAATTAAAATCACTGGCGGACAAATACGATGTTGTCCCTGGGGTTATTGACACAGCGGTACGTGCGGCATGTATGACGGGCGATTCTGGTGCGATTGTTCGTACATTGGAATCATATTGTATGGCGACCACGGGCCGTGTGCCGGTATCGACATCGAATAATATTGTTCCATTTGACACACGTTTATTGAACACGGACCTGGATATGGAAAAATTGGCCACCCAGATTCAGAACGGTAAATGCCAGAATTTTTCTTTGTGTTTGTACGGTGCATCTGGTACGGGCAAATCTGCCTATGCCCGATATTTGGCGGACAAACTGGGGCTGCGTATTATTCAGAAACGTGCCAGTGACCTGCAGGACAAATACGTTGGCGAAACAGAAAAACGCATTGCCGCCGCCTTTCGCGAGGCCGCCGACCAAGGTGCCATATTGGTCTTTGACGAAGCGGACAGTTTTTTGCGTGACAGATCACATGCCCGTGCCCAGTGGGAAGTTTCCGCCGTCAACGAAATGCTGACCCAAATGGAAAGCACGAATGTTCCATTTATTTGTACAACCAACCTGATGAACGACATTGATCGTGCGGCCCTTCGCCGATTCCTGTTCAAGGTAAAGTATGATTACATGACCATTCCCCAGGTTGTATTGGCATTTTCTGATTTCCTTGATTTAACGGTATCGGAATCAGACGTTCGCAATTTAACTCATCTGACCCCCGGGGATTTTGCGGTTGTCAAACGCCGTGCAGATATAATGGGTACCACAGACACATCAGAAATAATCAGTATGCTGTCATCAGAAATGGCGGTCAAGAATATCCGCAATTCCAATCGCATTGGTTTTTAACAAAAAAACAGTGTCATTTGACACTGTTTTTTTTAATTTGAGTTTTTCGCACCTGCCTTGACCAGCATTTTTTGCAGTCGTTTTGTCGGTGCCAAATCCAGTGGTGTTTTACCGTCTTTGTTTTTCACGTTCAGTTTTGCCCCGCATTTAATCAAGAACTGTACTTTTTCATTGCTTTTGGCTTCCACTGCATCGTGCAGTGGTGTATTTCCCAATTTATTTCGCCGATTTATATCTGCCCCTGCATCTACCAGTATTTGCAGTGTTTCCACGTCCCACTGCCAAAAAATTGCATTATTTCCAACTTTGTTAACATGTGTTGCATCCGCCCCCGCATCCAGCAGCAGTTTTGCAATATCTGGCCCCATTGACATAAACAGCGGTGTTGCCCCTGTAAAGTCTTGAATATTAACATCTGCCCCATTCTCAATCAGTATTTTTGCCACCGCTACATCATGCACCATGGTCAGTGGCACCAATTTCGCAGGTGTTCGTGCATTAACGTCCGCCCCATTTGCAATCAGTGCTTTTATTTGTTCGATATCTGGGTGCAGCGACCATGCCGATTCACACAGTTCTTTATTCAGTTTTTTCTGTTTTTTTGATACCATTGCATGAATCCTTGATTGTTTCCGAACAATTTTTCAACAGTTCTTGATACGTGTCTATTAATGCTTGTGGGGCCAGTGGCACCATTTCGCCACTCCACTGGAATATATGATGTGCCATTGCCACCATTCCGCCGGCCCGGAATTTTATTATCAAGCTGCCGTCTTGCCCATTTTCTGTAATTTCCTGGGTTGGGTGAAATTTATATTTTTTTGCGGCGGCGGCGATTTTTGGACTGGCCCACCAAACGACATCTTGGATATTATTATCGCTGAACACACCAAAGAATTGTTTTGCATATTCCTGTACGGTCTGTGCATTATCCCTGGTAAAGTATTTTCCTGTACGTTTCAGGTTTGTAATATTCTCCAAAATGTACTTGATTGGTGTTTCGGCCATTTCGCCATTGTCCCACATTTCGCACGACACCAGATATGCATTTGAATCCCCGTACATCAGTCCCAACGGACACACAACATGTTCTTTGACAGTACCGTCTTTTTTTGGGTATGAAAACTTAACGATTTCTTGTTTATATGCGGCATCGGCCAGTGTTTCTCGCACATCATCAGACACGTTAATTGTTGCCTGTGGCCCGACATAAACATACACAGATTCTGGTTTAACCTCGATTTCATCCATTGTATTTCGATATTCACGATTTGTTCTGCTGACATTTTTTGCATGTTTATCAAATCTGGATTTCAGTTTTTCATACAGCAGCATCAGTGGTTCAGAAATATCTTTGTTTCCGGCCATTTTGATTGCAGTTTTTAATGCCCTCAGTTCGCCATCATCAATTGTGTCTGGGATATCATTAACTTCCAAATACCATTTACCCGTTATTTCTTCGCACCAGCATGCATTTTTACCATATTGTTCTTGCAGTGATTCGATAAACCGATTGACGGTTTTTACATGTGCCATATCACGACCCGGCACCGCCAACAACGTTTGCATTTCTTGCTTGGTTAAACCTGTTGTCCGCAGTTTATTTATAATCTGCAAATGTTCGTATTTTTTTTTATGGTCATTTCGTCCGCTGGTCATATTTATCACCTTTGTGTGCGTTATTCTGTCGCCCCATGTTCGGTCAGTAATTTTCTGATTGTGGCATTTTCGTTATCTGTCGCATATTGCAGTGGTGTTTGCCCGTACTTGTTTTTTGCCATCACATCTGCCCCATGTTCAATCAGTACTTTTACAATTTCGTCTTCTTCGTTTGCTGCGGCACTATGCAGTGGTGTATGACCAAGATTATCCTGTGCGTTAACGTCCGCTCCATTTTCAATCAGTGTCTTTGCAATATCGACATATCCATTACATGCCGCAGCATGCAATGGTGTCATGAACAGATTTGTCCGTGCGTTAACATTCGCCCCATTGGCGATACACCGTTTAACAATGTCTAAATCGCTGTTTGCGATTGCTGCAAATAATTGTGCGTCTAAATCCTGCATTATTAATTCCCATGGTTTAATTATTATTGTCCCACATTATATGGTGATTTTATTCACGAATTTCAAGCGGTTGCGACAAAAAAATCCCCATGAAAAATCATGGGGTTATTCACGCCAAATGACCGATGAAAACATGCCGTCAATCCGTTCTCGCAATGCCGCATCATCAAAGAACTGATTGCGTTCTGCGGCATTTGTTTTGTTGTTATCGTCTTCGTGATGTGGGGTATATTTTTGAACCGCTATTTTTTTCACCCCACGCCCCGCCAACAAATCCGCAATCGCCCCCAGGTCATCTTTACTAACAAATCTTGGGTCGCATGTGATTCTGACTTCGAAATCCTTGCCCGTTTGTTGCCATATATCTAAGCTGCGAATCATGTTGTTATACGCAATGTTTTGTCCGGTTAAATCGGGATATTTTTCTTGTGTTGCCTTGAAATCCAGGCCAATCCAGTCAATATATTCTGCCGCCCGTGCCAGCGTATCTGGATAGAATCCATTCGTATGCAGGCCGATTTTGAATCCCAATGCACGAACACGTTTCATATATTCGATAACCGCATCGCCCTGCATCAGTGCTTCTCCCCCTGAAAACACCACCGCTTCCAGCCGGTTTACACGTTTTTCCATCCACTGCAGCACCAGTTCTGGGTCATATTCACCGTCCCCTGGCGATAATAAATGGGGGTTGGAACAGTACGCACACCGCAACGGACATCCGACCAAGAACAGCACGCATGCCAATTTTCCTGGAAAGTCAATTGTGGTAAATGGAACCAATCCCCCAATTTGTATTTCACGCATAGTATTTATGCCGCACGTTTCAACAAATCACAATGACGAGCCCCTGCGGACAGACAATTTGCCTCGGTAAAAGTTTTTCGTTCACTGAATTCAGAATATTTACCGATATTGAAATTTTTAACTGGGCGAATAAATCCCATCGAGCGTGAAAAAATTTCGCAAGGTGTTCTGTTGCAGTTTGTTGTCATATCTTTCTCCTTCCCTTATATTTTATTGTGAATTTTTTATTGTTCGTTCACGTCCTGGTTTGCTGCGTTTTCCGCATCGCACTTTGGACAGAATTCATGTCTTCCCGGCAGATAGCCATGCTTTGGACAGATTGAAAAAGTTGGTGTCAGTGTCATGTATGGCACCTTGTAATTTTCAAAGATGGTCCGCACGATTTTCTGTGCTGCATCACCACTGGATACTGGTTCACCCATATACAGGTGCAACATCGTACCGCCCGTATATTTGCGTTGTAATTCTTCCTGGTGTTCCAGTGCCACAAATGGGTCGTCTGTAAAGTTCACAGGCAACTGTGTTGAATTTGTATAGTATGGTGCATCCTTGGTTCCCGCTGTAATGATGTCTGGGAAATTTTTCGTATCAGTTTTTGCAAATCGGTACGAGCATCCCTCGGCTGGTGTTGCCTCCAGATTATACAGGTTTCCGGTTTGTTCCTGGAACGTTGCCAGGTTTTCGCGGATAAAGTCCATCACATCCAGCACCAATTTCTTACCCAAAGGTGTTGCGATATTTTCGCGGTCGCCTGTAAAGTTACGAACCATTTCATTTGCACCGTTTACACCGATGGTTGAAAAGTGATGACTCCAATCCCCCAGGTATCTACGTGTAAATGGATACAGTCCGCGTTCCATATTTTTTGTGATAATTTCACGCTTGATTTCCAACGCATCGCGTCCCAAATCCAGCAACCGTTTCAGTTCAGTGAACAGACCCTCGCGGTTTCCGCGGTGAATATATCCCAACCGTGCCAAGTTAATTGTGATAACACCGATTGAACCTGTCTTTTCAGCTGAGCCAAACAGACCGCCACCACGTTTCAGCAATTCGCGAACATCCAACCGCAAACGACAGCACATAGAACGTACATCTGTTGGGTTCAGGTCAGAATTCAAGAAATTCTGGAAATTTGGAATACCGTATTTTGCCGCCAAATCAAACAAAGGTTTTACATTTGGATGTTCCCATGGGAAATCGGGTGTAATATTGTATGTTGGGATTGGGAAAGTAAAAGGGCGTCCCAAAGCATCGCCTTCGGTCATGACTTCCAGGAAAGCCTTGTTAATCATGTCCATTTCGGCTTGCAAATCGCCGTATGTAAAGTCAACTTGTTCTTTGCCGATAAAGGGGTGTTGTGGTTTTAAGTCTTCTGGGCATGTCCAGTCAAATGTAAAGTTTATAAATGGTGTTTGTGTTCCCCAGCGACATGGCACAGCACAATTAAATATCAACGTCTGCATTGCGTTTTTGACATCTGCATATGTCAGGTTATCGATTCTGACATATGGTGCCAAATATGTATCCACGGACGAGAAGGCCTGTGCACCTGCGAATTCATTCTGCAACGTCCCCAAGAAATTAACCATATGAGAAATAGCGGTCGCCATATGACGTGCTGGTTCGCACTGCAAATATCCTTCGACCCCGTTAAATCCTTCGTATAATAATTCACGCAGCGACCATCCAGCACAATATCCAGTCAGCCAACCTAAATCATGAACATGAATTGCGGCCATTTTATGTGCCTCAGCAACGGCCCGCGGATACAGGTTCAACCAATATTCCGCGGTAACGCGTTCGCTGGTACGCAAAATCAGGCCACCGATGGAATAGCCCACATTTGCATTTTCCTTGATACGCCAGTTTGAGCCACCAACATATCCTTCGATAACTTCGACCGCATCTACCATAGATTCGCGAATTTCCGTGCGTTTCTGACGATATATAATATAGGCTTCGGCCGTTTTGTATGCCTTGTTATCCATCAGTGTTTGGATAACATTATCCTGGATTGCTTCGACAGTTGGTGTTTTGTTTGCGAACTTTTCATCCAGTCTTTTCAGTACATCCTGTGTAATTTTCACAACTTCTACATCAGAAATTTCGGTTGTGACTGCGACCGCTTTTTTAATTGCTTCATAGATTTTTTTCACATCGAATGGAACGGTTTCCCCGCTACGTTTCTGTACCGCGACCAAGTGTGTGGTCAGTGTTGGTGTGATTTGAATTTTAATTTCATTTTGTGTTTCTGACATTTTTCTTACTCCAATCTTGTAAAAACACAACATCTAGTGGTTATTCTATTTGTTTACTAACAATATATAGTTTTGTAAAAATACTATCAACCATGAAAAAGTAAAAAAAAAATTATTTTTCGCTTTACTTTTGAAAAAGGGGATTTTCTGCATATCTCAGGCGAAAAACAGAATCGGTGTCTTGATACCAATATTCCTTTTGTGTCAAGAAAAGTCATTTTTTATGGCTTTTTGCGATTCGGCAGATTCGCAAAAATACAAAATATGGGGGTAAAGAAAACAGTTTTTTACTATATCTTGTATTTATTGGATTCGGTTCCTGGAAATGTTGCTGTGCATTATTAGGTTGTTTTTCCTGGACAAAATGGGTATATTACCCTTGTCGGCGTTATGGTGATACCGACACAGATAATAAAAAATAACAGGGTTATTATAATGATTAAGAATATTTACGAAATGCTGCAGGACGTATGTTCACGCAACAAAGACAGTATTTTCTTTGTGCGTCAGAACGAAACCTATGCAGATTTGTTAAAACGGGTAAAGCAGCGTGCAGTATTATTGGCACAACGCTTTGGTATTAAAAAGGGGGACACTGTTGCGATATTATCGGGCAACACACCAGATTTTGTGCGTTCGTACTTTGCGATTACATCTATTGGTGCCCGTGCGTTGATGTTGGATACTGGGTTAAACACCAACGAACACATCAACATGATGACTCGTACGGATTGCAAACTGGCACTGGCCCAGACATCTATGTTCATAGAAAATGCACCATGTGAAATGTTTGACATTGAAAACATTGACGACACAGATGAAAACGACTTTGTCATGGCGGAAACGGATCGCGAAGACATTGCTCAGTTGTCATTTACATCTGGTTCGACTGGCAATCCCAAGGTGGTTGGTTTGACGCATAACAATTTGTTATCATTGGCGGATGGGGCCCAATTTTACACAGATGTAATTTTTCCTGGCTATACATTTTATGGTTTTTTACCGTTGTACCATATATATGGTGTTGTGATAAACATAATCGTACCGGTTGCACTTCAGGGTAAATTGCTGCTACAGCCTGTATTAAAGCCCCAGGAATTTATCAAAGACTTCAAACAATACCGGCCCGAGGTTATTCCTGCTGTCCCCCGTATATGGGAGGTTTTCTATAAAAAGATAGTTGACAGTGCCCGTGAAAAGCATGTTTGGACACTGATGCGTGTAATCGTATCTATGCGTAAAGTCTTGCGTGCGATTGGTTTGGGGAAATTGGTGGACAAGGTGACCAAGCCTGTACACGATGCATTTGGTGGTAATACAAAAGTATTGGTTTCTGCGGGTGCAACGTTAAAGCCATCTATTCGCAAATTCTATGAAAGCATGGGCTTTGTGGTTGGTGATTGTTATGGCTTGACGGAAACAACGGGGCCAGCAAACTTTAACTTTGCATTCCGCCGTGCAAATGGTTCTATGTACTATGCGGGGCCGCTGCGTGGTAATGAATTGCAGATTCACAATCCTGATAAAAATGGTGTAGGAGAAATTTGGATTCGTGGCAATATGGTAATGCCAGGATATTTGGAAAATGATGCGGCCAATAGCGATGCCTTTGAAAACGGTTGGTTCAAAACGGGTGATATTGGCTGTCTGGATAAATACGGTCGTCTGACGGTCAAAGGACGCCAGAAACAGGTAATCGTTTTGGACAGTGGTAAAAATGTTTATCCTGATGAACTGGAAGATTTGTACATGCAGAACGAAGAAATCTTAAATGCTGCGGTCTTTGAATATGTGATTAAGGATAAGGTTGTACCGTTTGCCGTATTCCAGGTTAAACCTGGCACAACGATTGAACGCGTTGCCTTCTTATTAAAGAAATCTAATATGCAAATTGCCCAGTATAAATGGGTAAAACACTTTGCTATTACCGAAGAAGAATTACCATCAACATCAGCGAAAAAGGTGAAACACTTTGCTGTTCGTGACATGTTGGATGGAGGTGCGTTTACCCGTGCCTAGTTCACTGTGGCGGTGTAATTTTACAGGGTGGGGCATATGTTCCCCACTTTTTTACACAAAGGGTTGACAATTGTGCGGATTTGTCCTATATAAAATATAGTGGGTAACAGAGGTGCAAATGGTGGTTCAGAATAAACAGACGTTGTGTTATGTATATCAGACATTAAAACCGATTATGGACAAATCGGCGGCGGATTTGCACAGTTGTGTCGAGATGGCTAATGTAGCCCAGCATGAACAGTCGGTCATATATCGGCAGATATCTAGTTTACAGTACTATATCACAAATAATCGTCATGACCGCGAAACCGTGTTGGATGCAGAACGTGATTTGTGCGACTACGAAGACCAGGCCACAGGCATTGCAAACAAAATAGCCCGCGGCAAATCTGCCGTGAAACAATTGGAATGTGTTGAACAGTTTTATAAAAACTATGACAGAATTATTGTTGCCCAAAAAATGACAAAACTGCGGCACGCACGTCAGATGATAGAAGACCGTATGGATAAACTGTCGGAACGTGTATTTTCGTGCAGTGAAAATATGGATGAATCCGAACGTGGCACCGAAATTGCTGTTCAGTATGCCAACGACATTCTGAAATACGAAGAAGAGTACGCCCAACTGGCGGGACAATTGGCAAGTATTTGTAATGAAATGGCAAAATTACGCAGGAAATAAAAATCCCCCCAAAACGGGGAATTTTTATTTACACACCACAACGTATGGTGGACGTGATTTTTCTGTGTCTATGACCTGTTCTGATGCGGCACAGTCCATACAGTTAAACTTTCTGTTTTGGGCCCGTGTCCCATCCAGTGGTACATCCAATCCACTGACCGCAGTTACATTTTTTATATATTCTGCGTTTGGAAATCCGAAAAAGAATGCACGTGTTGGACCGCTGCATTCTGCTGTTGCACCTGGATAGCATTTTGCATCATCTATTTTTGCCGGGTCTGGCAGACATGTTGCCTTGCATGTTTCAGGGTCGACAACCATACGTTCACAGTCTGTACATGGCGACTGGGGAATTCGCAGTGTTGCCCCCGGTGTCCCTGATACAGCCCCACGAATCACGTTGTTGCATTTTTTTATAGTTTTATCCGTTGTTGGATCGATGACACATTCCCATTCCAGTGTGTTATAGTTCAACCGTGCCACCATATTTGTTGGGCATTGTTTATCGGGGAAAGGTTCAACACACTCCCACACACTGTCCACCAGTATTGCGGTCTGATTTGTTCCGCACAGTGGTTTTCTGGATTCGTCTGGCACACACTCATACAGGTCTGAATCCCAAACCATATCGCCGCCACAATTTGTTTTTGGGTTATATGCCACGCATTGCCAGCGTCCAAATTTATATGTTTTTGCGGTTCCTGCTGGGCAGACAACATCCGCTGGGATTGTGACAGTCACCTGTTCTCCGGCATCTGGGATTTCATATTGAGTAAAATATACCAACTGGTTATTTTCCAATTTCATTTCATCAACGATTGCGGCGGGTACATTACGTTTAGTTGATGTTCCGCCGGCCACAACGGCATTATCCATAAACATTCCGAACGTACCGGCATCTGCAAAGTGTGTTTCCAGTACCTGCATCATGTTATTATGATTTTTTTCATCCAGTGTTCCTGTTGCGGTAACAATATAACTATAGGCAGGTTTTCTGTTTCGACCTGCATCGCACTTTGTAATTTTTAATTTATTATCCAAACAAACAAATTCGCTGCGAATATTATTTTGTTCAACACAAATATCATTGAATTCAAAACCGTTTATTTGTGCATTATGCATTGCGGTTGCACACTGTGCAATTGTCCGCAAATCTGCCTGTGTTATGGCATACTGAGTATTGTGTTTTTGTACGGATTGACTGGGGCTGTCCATCAAATAATAACCTGTCATAAACAGTGCGACCAAAATCATGATAAAAATATTCATCATTCCCCCTTGCGATTTATAAAAAGTCTAGGTAATATAACAAAAAAAAGCAACAGGAAAACGGATATATCCATGAAAAAATTTTTACTGTGTTTAACATTGTTGTGTATAACGGCATGTGGTTTCAAGCCCATGTTTTCCGGCCAGGACACAGATATTTACGTCACTCCTATCAGTGGTATTAACGGCATAGACTTGCGAAATGCACTGTGGGCACATTTTGGTGGTCAGCATGAATCAACTGCCTCTTACACACTGGATGTGTCGTTGCAAAATCCTATTACCCAGTACAAGGCCTTGGAACAAACTGGTGATGCCACGTGGCAGGAAATAATTCTGACGGCCACGTATGTATTATCATACAATGGTACTGAAATTGCGTCTGGCACGGCCAGTGCGTCCGAGTCCTATACATTTGTGAGATATTTGGTTGCATCGAATGCGTCATATAACAATGCGGTTCAAAATACGATACGTGTATTGGCCGAACAGATTGGTACCCGTGTAATTGCAGAAACATACAAACATTCGCATACCAACGAAATGGATTCTGAAAAATAATGAAATGGAAAGACGCAGATTTTAAGGCAGGCATAGAAAAAATTCGTGCAGTGTTGATATATGGGCCTGATGCGGGTCAGGTGGACGAGTATTGTGATCTGGCGGTAAAGAAACTGGGGATCGAGAAAGATAACCTGTTTGCACTGGATTGTGATGAACTGCGTGAAAAGCAAGATGCTCTTTTTGCCGAAGCCTGTACCCCATCTATGTTTGGTGGCCAGAAAATGGTCATAATATCCAATGCGGGCGATTCTTCGGCCAAGGCGATTGGCGAAATAGTTGAACATTCTGGATTGTGTGCGACTGTTGTGGTTGCGGCGGGTGATTTGCGTGCGGGTGGTGGTCTGCGTTCTATGTTCGAAGGGGCCGAGAATCTAGCGGCTTTGGCATGTTATACAGATGATGCCAAAACATTGGCAAATTTAATTCGTGGTGAATTGTCTGCGGCTGCGGGGATTCAGCAGATAACTCCAGATGCCATGGCGTATATGACGACACACCTTGGGGGGGATCGTGGGATTACGCGTGGTTTTTTGGCGAAAATCGCGTTATATGTTGCTGACAAGCACATTGTTGAATTATCCGATGTGGAAAAGTGTTTACCAGATACGGGTGCATCAGATATAGATGATTTTCTGTATTCATTGACTGCGGGTCATATTCAGCAGGCCATGATGGCATTGGACCGTTTGCTGTATGATGACAAAGAATCGAATATGTTGGTTCGCATGTTGGTGATGCATTTCAAGAAATTACAGAATGCGGTTGTCAACGGCCAGGTTCCCAAATTGTTTTGGAAAGTCGAAGATAAATTTAAAATGGCCATTCGTATTTGGCCAGAATCTGAAATAACTGCGGTCTTGGTACGGTTAAACGAATTGGAACGTCAGTTGCGTACAACCGGCATGCCTGCCGAGATATTATTGCGTGATTTTGCACTGAAACTGTCGGTTCGTGCGGTGAAATTGGCGATTAAAAAAAGGAATAAATAATGTTGGCATCTGTTTATGCACCCAAAGATTTCAAACGTTTACGCACTGTTGGCGATTTAGTCGCACGTTGTTTTGATTTTATATCGCCACACATTCGTGCTGGCATTTCCACGGGCGAGATAGATCGAATGGTTGCCCAGTTTTTGCGTGAAAATGGTGCACGTTCATCTGACTTGGGGTACCAGGGATATCCAAAGCATATCTGCACATCGGTCAATGATGTTATCGTGCATGGTATTCCCAGTGATGATTGTATTTTAAAAGATGGTGACATTGTAAACATTGACCTGACGGCCGAGTACAAGGGGTTTCACGGTGATGCATCGCGTATGTTTATGATAGGCAATGTTTCGCCCACCGCTCGCAAGTTGGTCCAGGTATGCCAGGACGCGTTGCACGCAGCGATATCAGTTTGTGCACCTGGTGTTCCATTGTCTGAAATCGGCAAAACAATTGAATCGGTTGTATCACCGCATGGTTTTTCAATCTCGCGTGATTTTGTGGGTCATGGCATAGGCAAAGTGATGCATGATGAACCGCAGATTTATCATTTTTATGACCGGCAGTGGGACAGGGTAAAAATGGTTCCTGGTTTGGTATTCACCATAGAGCCGATGATAAACACGGGTTCCCCCGAATGTAAAATAGATGCGGATGGTTGGACAGCACGCACAGTTGATGGTGGTTTATCTGCTCAGTGGGAACACACCATTGGGATTACCGAAGATGGTGCAATAATATTCACGGAAAAAATGGCTTAGAACTAATGGCGAAAACAGACGAACTGTTTCATATTGGTCATCGCGAGCGACTAAAAGACAAATTCCTGGATGGTAAACTGTCTGATTACGAGAAGTTAGAATTACTGTTAACCTATGCGATTCCACGGCGTGACGTTCGTATTTTGGCACGTACACTGTTATCGCACTTTGGTGGTGTTTATCATGTGTTGCATGCTCCGATTTCTGAACTGACGGCTGTACCAGGGGTTGGTCGCAGTGCAGCGATTTTGATAAAATTATTTCATGATTTGAATAACGTATCGCACATGCAGTTAGCCAAGACAGGCGATTATTTATCTGACGATGTGTACAGAAACAATTATTGCCGCAACTTGGTTTCGGACTGTTGTGTCGAAGTAACGCATGTTTTATATCTGGGGCGTGAATATAAACTGATATCGGACGAAGTTCACAGTCGTGGCACAGTTGACGAGTCGTTGGTATATCCGCGTGAAATTTTGCAACGTGCGATGGCGTTAAATGCAACAGGTATAATTTTAGTTCATAACCATCCAATGTCTAATAACAGTTTTTCAAGCACGGACATAGAAATGACGGTGGAATTAGAAAAGTTATTACGTGCCGTAGATGTTCGTTTGGTTGATCATTTATTGGTGACGTCCGGTGGCATAGTGCATTCATATTGGGCACAGCCTTGGGTCAACAAATCATCATTTTTTGAAAAATAGTTCTGTCACATCACAAACGGTGCCGACCTGTTTTGAATTGGTCTGTTGAATATTATCATTTTTCAGTTCCCAAACAGTTTTTGTTGCCATGGTTGGCGTATCCCATGAATTCTTCCATGGTCGTGATATTTTGATTACTTGGAAGCTTGGTTTGAATATAAACTGCAGTTTTTGCAGTGCACATTCTGCCCCTTCGGTTGTTCTGAATCCATTTGGGGTAATATCGTTCCATGTCTTGTTATTTCGTTGCAGTTCGATTTTGTAATCATACCAAAAATGACTGGTTCCATTTTCGTGTCTTGTGCGTGTAATTTTATCGGGCAATTTATCACGGTTCAGATCGCGAGAAAAAACATCTATTTGGGCAATCCCAGCACCAGTTTCATCCAGTTCACCATTTGTACTGACGTCTGGTGTCCCCAGTCCATCTGAAAACGCAGTTGGCATATATTGTGACAAGGGCTGAATATGTTCGGTTCCATATGTTGTTATATCTGAAACCGATTGTTTTTTCCACAGCATCCAGCCCAATATACCAATCAAGGCAACCAAAATAATTGTAATAATACTTAACAGTTTTGATTTCATTTATGTTATGCCTTTGTTGTGGTTCCGACTTTCCAGCCTTCGATTTTTTTGATTGCTTTTGCCACAGCATCCAGTTCTGCATCTGTCAGTTCAGACATTCTTTTGTTGATGGACAAGCCAGTCAGTTTCTCGATGTTTCTGTGGTACGCAGATGTGTTATTTTCTGATGGCGGGGCGTATCTGCTGATTGCACCTGCCACGGTCAGTTTATTATAACTGTCTGTTCGCAATAGAGCCTTTATTGCATACATGCCAATATCTTCGCTGGGGAATACTGCGAATCCGCCTGCCTGACCGATTGCACCGACCCTGCGTGTAAATTCAGAATATCTAATATTGCCTGGATTATTATTCCGCCATGAACGATATCCACCTGTTTTTTTGATTTTTTGCCCGTTTGGCATGGTGTATATGACGTCTTTACCAGATTCGACCGCTGCGGTTGGTAAATCTGCCACATTTACTGGGGCTGTTGCAGACGACAGTAGCACAGGTTCGGCGACATTTTTTGCCACGGTCACAGTTTCTGTTTGTGTTACCGTGACAGTTTCTACACTATTTGGGCCTGAATCGATTATGGATATTTCTTCGTACAGTTCATGGTTTTGTTTTGCAAACCCAGATTTTTGCATATCCAACAGTTTATTTACATCGTCCAGTGGTATTTGAATTGTCTTGCACCCTTGTCCAAACAGGTCACCACCGTACATAAAGTTCAAAATTGGTTTGCTGATTGTCAGGGTTCCGAAAATCAGCATCAAATTAGTCAGGTTTGAAAATATATCGTTTTTTGCCCCTCTCAGCAAAGATATACTCCACCCGAACAGCATCAATCCTGTAAAAACTGCGATAATAATCCACGCATATTCTGCAAACGTTTCGAAACTTCGCAAGATGCATGACGGATCTTCGGCATACAAAAACTCTGCATCCGCAGACAAATTACGGAACCCTGCATTTTCTAACAGCCTAAGAATCGTGTCTGTATTCATTCTTGGTCATTATGTACCTTGTTTGCTGATACGTTTGTTGTAAAGAAACCCGGCAAAGAGATTTCGTCATCATTTGCGGCAATCCCAGCCCACCCGAACAAGTCGCCCATCAAACTTGTGTCTTTATTTTTCTGTTTAGAAAAGGGCAGGGGTAAAATATTTTTTAACTTGCCGATTTTACCTGTTGATTCTGATTTTGAAGGTTTTGAGATTTTATCTTCATTTTTTGCAAATTCTGTTGCCAGTTGTGCCAGTGTTGCATCTGTATCTGTTCCCAATGTACTGACTTCGTCATCTGGCACCACGGCAGTTGCGATATCATCTTGTTCGTTATGTAAATCTTCACGCAGTGGTTTCATGCTTTCCAGCAATTGTTCCAGAGTTTTTTCCACTGGCATTTCTGGTGCTTCGTCTGAAATCATATCGCTGATGGTGACCGTCTGTGGTTCTGCGGGCATTTCATCGTCAGTAATTGGTGCGGTCAATTCGGTGTCAACACTGATATCAAATATCTGTGGTGTGTTATCGGAAACGATTGGATTGCTTATATATTCCTGGTTGGGTGCAATTGGTTCAACAATGGCAAATTGTTCAGTTGCACTTTCGTCATTGGATTCATCTTGGATTAGTTCGATAACATCTTCTTCATTGTCTTCTGTGCTTATTTCGATTTCTTCACAGTGTTCAGAAACGATCTCATCATCCACTTCGTCTGAAATTTCTGTAATTACTGTTTCGTCTTGTTCCGTTGGTTCAGTTGTTTCCTCCTGTGCGGACAAGATTGACAGAATAGGGATAATTTTTTCTGAAGTTTCATTGTTTTGTTCAGAAGATACATCAACGGGTTCTATCTCAGCAACCGGCTGCGGCAGGGGGATATCTTCACAAATCTGAGCCAAGTCATCATCATTTGCCATTTCTGTATCTGATTTTTCGACCTCTTCAATATCTGATTCAGCATCTGATTCAACCAACGCATCATCTTGCGGTGTGAATTGCACATCTTCGGCCTGGCACTCTGTCTGTGGCATTTCAGTTGCAGTGTCAATTGCATTATCGTCATCAACCGGGACGCCGAACAGAACAGTCTCTTTATCCAGTCCCAACACATTACGCACTTCGTCCAACGCAGCCCGAATTTTAGTCATTTCAAAGACTTCACCACCAGAGATATAAATGATTTTTGTTTTCATGTACCTTAACCCCCACAATACATTGGTATACTATATCATATTTTAGGGTTGAACGCACATAAAAAATATCTTAAACTGATAATATGGCAGATATAAAACAACAAATTTTTCAAGAACTGACGCACCTGGAAGAGGCTGCGGCCCGTTTGCGTGGCACGGCGATACACGCGGGCAAGCAAACAGATCTAGAGGTTGCGATCCTGACGGAACAGGTTCGTTCTCTGCGTGATAAAAACGCCCGTGCAACAGAAATGATTAATCGGTCTATGTCCATACTAAAGAAGTTAAAGAAATGAGTGTTGTATCCATACCAATTGTGAACAAGAATTATCCCATGGGCTGCGAAGACGGTCAGGAAATGCGTCTGGCGGAATTGGGGAAAATGGTTGATGCACGTGCCCGTCAGATATTGGACAAGATAGGTCCATTGCCTGAGAATGCACTATTGGCAACATTGTGTATTGTTTTGGCTGATGAAATTCAGAATCGTCCCACCCCCGCCGCGACCGAGGCTGACCTGAAAGAAATCTTGGCACGGATACGTGAAATCAAAAACAAGATTTCGCACCAGTGTTAAAAAATCCCCACGTCTGGGGATTTTGTTTTTATATTGAGTGTTGTCTGTACCCGTTTTTCAGGAATTCCATCACGGCCTGTCTTGTGGTTGCGGGCATGTTCGAAACGGGCATGTTAACCAGTGTGGTGTTATTTTGTCCTTCAAAGTATTTATCGCATGCCATGCGTACCAATACCCATCTGGGGAACATGTTCAGCGTGGATGTATGTTGGCAACTGTCACCCAGAAAGCGTATTAAATCTCCATTATTCATGTTTTGAATTTGGTTCAGTTCCTTGGTATATTCGACTTTGGCGATTTGTTTTGTGTTTGCGGCAAAGACATTTGACATATCGTACGTTTGGAACAATTGTCCAATATTTTCGCGATTGTGTCCTGCATAGATATGGGCTCCATTTGCATTTGGTACAAAAGCCTCGTTAAGAACGTAACCGCGTCCCAGATACATAATTGCATGGAATTGATTTTTACTGCCGCGATGACGTGGTACTATCAAGATAGTTCCTGGTTCCAGTGTGTCAGCATACTTGTGATTTGTTTGGAATTGTTTAATTGCGGTCAATCGTACAGAATCATTTGTATTGTGCGTAATTTTATGTCGTGCCAGGTATTTATCCAATTCTGCCAAATACTGTGATTTTGTTTCGAACACCTTTCCTTCAAATATACATCCTGTATATTCCTCAGATTTATATTTATCTCGCATTTGAGATTTGAATTGGCTGCATGCGGTTCTGGCACCATCTGGGATAATAGTGACAGTGTCACCCATTTGTTGCAATGCTCGTTTTAATTGCGTGTATTGTCCCCACATACAGTGTTGTCCCACTGGTGCACCAGGCAGTTCTTTTTTTACTGCGGCAAAGTATTCACGTTTTCCCATCAGTGGTTTTAATTTTTTCTGTGCCCGTAACATATTTTGCACATAGATATCACGCATTGTATTTGCCTTGTTATCCAGGCAAACAGAATCTATACATTGTGAAATTTGTTTGTTGGTGTTGTATGTCCATGCTGTGATAATATTTGTATTTGTGTTGGATTTATTATTTGTTTTGTTTGTTTTTTCGGGTTTGTTATATGCGTTAGGTCCCTCGGACGGCATCAGCATAGATAAACCGCAGATAATATATGGCACAATCCGTTTAAGCTTCACAGTTTCCCCCTTTGCAATCGCGTTGCAGTGCACACCTACAACAGGTGTGTCTTTGACACATTCATATATTTGTGATTGGTTCATCGCGTACAGGAAAGAATTTAGGAAGTATCCGCGATGTACATTCAAATACTGTCAAACCAGTATCCCGACTTGCCACATATTTCGGCAGCCCGCCCCGCAATCAGGGAACCAAAACTGATACACATATATATAGCATTTTTAGTCGTTTGTGTCAAGGGGAGGGCACAATCAAAAACACAGTTTTATGTATATGTTGGGGAATTTTTGTGTTGTTATTTTTTTTGAAATGTTCTAAATTTCAAACATCATGGGAAAAGAAATATCAGAAAACATTTTTTCACAGCAACTTTCGGACGCTTTGTCGGAACGTTATTTGTCGTATGCGGTCAGTACGATTGTATCGCGTGCATTACCCGATGTTCGTGACGGGTTAAAGCCTGTACATCGCCGTATTTTGTATTCTATGTTGCGTCAGAAGCTTGCACCGAATGCGGCGTTTCGCAAATGTGCTACGGTTGTTGGTGACGTTTTGGGTCATTATCATCCGCACGGGGACAGTTCTGTTTACGATGCGATGGTTCGTCTGGCCCAGGACTTTTCCGTTCGTTATCCGTTGATTGACGGCCAGGGGAACTTTGGAAACATTGACGGCGATCCCCAGGCTGCATATCGTTATACAGAATCCAAGATGACACCTGCGGCCATGTCAATTATGGATGGTCTGGACGAAGACAGTGTTGACATGATGCCGAATTTTGATGGCACCACGGTCGAGCCGGTTGTGATGCCGGGTGCGTTTCCAAATTTGTTGGCCAACGGCGGCATGGGGATTGCGGTTGGTATGGCGACCAATATTCCTACTCACAACGTGGCCGAGGTTTGCGATGCCCTGAATCTAGTTGTAGATAATCCCGATGCGACTACTGTCCAGATTATGAAGAAAATGGTTGGACCCGATTTTCCGACTGGTGGCATTTTAATAGACAGTTTTGATACCATTGTAAAAAATTATGAAACTGGTCGTGGTGCATTTCGGATTCGTGCCCGCTGGGAAATCGAGAATTTGGAACGTGGTGGCTGGCAGGTTGTAATAACAGAAATCCCATATGGTATTGTAAAGTCTAAATTGGTTGAACAGATTGCTGGTCTGATTGACGGGAAAAAGTTGCCACTGGTTGATGATATTGTGGACGAATCTACGACTGATGTTCGCATTGTTATTACGCCAAAGTCACGTAATATTCCTGCTGACAAGATGATGGCACACCTGTTTGCACTGACGGATTTAGAGTATCGTTTTAACATGAACTTTAATGTGATAGATTCGCACGGTGCCCCACGTGTTATGTCGATTGGCGAAGTGCTGCGTGAATTTATTGCACATCAAACAGACGTATTACAGCGGCGTACGCGTTGGCGTTTGGCGAACATTGCCCGCCGTTTGGAAATATTGGGCGGTTTATTGGTTGTGTATTTGAACCTGGACCGTGTAATTGAAATTATCCGCAACGAAGACGATGCAAAGTCTGTTTTAATGGTCGAGTTTTCATTAACTGAAACCCAGGTCGAAGCGATATTGAACACACGTCTGCGTTCGCTTCGCAAATTGGAAGAGATGGAGATTAAACGTGAAGACGCGGCTCTTCGTGCCGAGCAGGAACAGTTAATGGCATTGTTGGCCAGTCCGGAAATCCAGAATGCTCAGTTAAAGGCATGGTTTAACGACATTAAAAAGACCTATGATAAAAAGACGAAATTGGGTCGCCGCCGTACTACCTGGGCAGAACAAACAGAAGAAATCGTTGTCAACGCAGATGAGTTCATAGAAAAAGAACCCCTGACAATAATCTTGTCCACTATGGGGTGGATACGTGCGGCCAAGGGGCATTTGGATTTAAATTCGCTGGATTTGAAATTCAAAGAAGGTGATGAATTGCACACTGCGTTCCATGCTCAATCTACGGATAAAATCAATTTGTTTGGTACGTCTGGTAAAATGTTTACGTTGTCCGCGAACGAGTTGCCGTCTGCACGTGGTTTTGGTGAATCTGTCCGTATGATGGCGGACATTGCCGCAGACGAAGAGATTGTTCGTGCATTTGTTCTGGATGTTAATGCACGCTATTTGTTGGTTTCGCGACATGGGAACGGTTTTATTGTATCTGGTGAAAATTGCCTGGCTCAGACGAAAAATGGTAAACAGGTTATGAACACTGATTCGAAAAATCCGGCTCATATGTGTGTTGTTGCATCGGGGGATACGGTTGCGATGTCTGGATCAAACGACAAGTTGCTGATATTTGCGGCATCTGAAATTCCTGAAATGACTCGTGGCAAGGGGGTGATTCTGCAAAAGTATAATGCGGATCGTACATTTGTTTTGGATGTTATGTTCTTTAATGCTGCAGATGGTTTTGGTTGGACAACGGGCCGTGGTACAACCAAGATGGACGACTGGTCGCCATGGCGTGCCAAACGTGCGTCCCAGGGGCGTACAATACCGGTTGGATTCCCTCGCAGCGGTAAATTCAGTAAATAAAAATCGCCCATTTTGGGCGTTTTTTATTGTTTTTCAAATACACTGAACAGTTCCCAGTGATTGCTGCCAACAAATTGGTCCACTGGTATAATCTCGACCATCTTGTATCCACCGTGTTCCAGTGTTGATTTATCTCGCACAAATGTATTTGGATTGCATGACACGTAAATAATTCGTTTTACATTGCTGTTGATTATTTCTTTGCATTGTGCATCTGCACCTGCACGTGGCGGGTCCATAACTACACAGTCATAATTGTTCAACATTCCAACCGTCAGAGGTTTTTTGAACAGGTCACGTTTTACACCTGTCCCCACAATGTCAAATCCATCCGCATTCAGTGCGAATGTAAAGTTCCCCAGTCCACAGAACAAATCTGCCACGCGTTTTGCCCCTGCCGCCCGTGATACAACCAGTTGCCTTAATTCGTCAGCACCGACAATGGTGGGTTGCAGGAATGCGTTTGATGGATATTGAACCGCGTGATCTCCAAACTTTACAACTGGTTGCATGGTTTGTTTAACAATCTTGTCGTTCCATGTTATTCTGATTGCGGGGATATTGTTGGCTGCGTTTTTGAATTCCGGGGTAAAATAGGGGAGGCTGGACGTAATCGCCACATCTATGCCGTTTTCACATTCGGTAATCAGGCATGCCCCCGTACCACTCCACGGTAAATCCGCCAGTATTGGCAAAATCGTATTTATTTTTTGTGACAAATTCGGGCAGAATCTGACCGGGACGATATTTTTTGTCCCGCTTTGAAAGAATCCGAATTCACTGCCTGCAAATGCGGCATCGGCACGCCTGCGTTGTCCACACGCAATCCAAATTGGACTGCAACCGTCCAGGAATTTTGGCAGTGTGGCCAATTTTTGTTTACGGTAATCATCGGCCGTCACATCAAAGCGACACCCACCACATTTGCCAAAGAACGGACATGTGTTGCTCATCAGAAACTGATACGTGCCCCTGCACGGAATTGGTGAGATGCCGGATTCCAATCAGAAATGATATCAGAACCTGGATTAAACATGTAAAAATATCTGTAACCAAAATCCAGTGCAAAGATTGGGTTGAATTCGATACCAAACCCGGCCATTGCCGCCACCACTGGGGCGATTTTTTTATCCAGTTTTATCCCGTCATCTGCCGTGTTCCATGATAATCCTGCCCCTACACCAACATATGGTACAATTTTTTGGCTGCGGAAAATGCGATAAACATTGTCTATACGTGCATCCAAAATTGCGTTCAGCATGAATGTATCACCATTGAATGCCAGCTTATCCCACTTTGCATTTGTGTGAACATAGTTTAATTCTGTTCTGAATGTGTCCAGGATACGCACCCCAACCATGCCCTCGAAACTGGATGAATTTTTACCATTTATACTGAAGTTATAGTCGTCTGTAAAATCCTGCCACATGGCAAAGTTATACATTGCCCCGACATAGAAACGTTTTTGTCTGGCGTATGCTTCGTTATCCAGTCCCGTTGGTGTTTCTGGGGCAGGCATTTTTATCTGTTCTACGCGATATGTAATTGCGGCATTTGCTATCATTGGCATCATGCACAGTACTGGTAAAATAAATTTAATTTTCATAATTATAACCCCTGTATATTTTTATATTATCCCCATCAGAAATTCATACGGAACGAAGCAATGATATTGCTGATATTATCGACCCCACCGGCCCGCACATTCCATCCAAAACCATTTCCAATCATCATTTGGTATTGGTACGCAATATCGATTCCAATCAGGTCTGTGAACATTATGTTAAATCCTGCGGTTGCACGTGGTGCGGCGATAACGAAACCGTCTGCCCCGCCCATTCCCTGGAATTCATATGTTCCAAAACCTGCACCGATCCCGACAAATGGCACAAATGTTCTGCGGCGTGTAATATCCCCGTTTTGTACATAACGTCTGGCCAAGTCAAAATACAGCATACCGCCAACGGTCTGATATGTTGCCTGATGGTTGTCCATGTCTGAAAATTTGAACAACGAATTTTGGAAATCCAATTCCGCCCGAACGTATGAAGACAAATTCCACCCCAGTCCGATTTGTGTTGTATAACTGCCCGAACTTTCATATTCTGTCCCATTGAACATGGCAGAATCTGTTGCAAATCCCAGGTTTAATCCCATTCCCATACGTACATACATTGAAGTTGGGATATACATTTGAATATCATCTGGTTGGACAGCACCAGCGATTTCGTAAACTTCGCGTCCCAGTTCGCCAGGTGCGTATTCAGGTGTTTCTTCGATTGTTTCGCGTGCCCCAATCAGATCCAGCCCCGTCAGTATTTCGGCCTGAAACTTGGCATCATCGTATTTTGCATTTGCGGTTGAAACCCCGCCACATATTGCCAGTACAGTTGCGAACCAAGATATTTTTTTCATTTTTTTACCCATTTATTATTACTAAGTCTGATTGTATCATAAATTGCGACTTGATTCCAGTCTGATTTAATCGTACTATTAAGTCATGCGGACAAGAAAGATATCAGAAAAATCGGATAAAAAAATAGCACTGATTGCGGGTGCGTTGGACCTGCCATTTTTTACGCGTGATGCTCTGCAGCGTGCGGGGTGGGACGTGTTTGTGATAGGTCTGCGTGGATTTGTAGACATGCGATTAAACCCTGACATGGTAATACGTTTGGGGGGCGGCGGTCGTGCGGCCCGTGCGGTTCGGCGGCGTGGCATTCGCAAATTGGTATTTGTGGGTGCGTTGGGGCATCCTAACTTATCAGATTTGCGTCCTGATTTTTGGACGTTGCGAACATTGTTTAAGATATTACAGCATCAACGGGGGTATGATTCTATGGCGGTTGCATTGAACAAAGCGTTAGAGTCCCAGGGGTTCGAAATTGTTGCAGCCCAGGACCTGGCACCAGAATTAACATTTGAAACGGCGGGCGTCCAAACGCGTGCCAAACCGACAAAATCTGACATGAAAAACATAGAGCGTGCAATAGAGGTTTCGCACACAATTGGTGCTGCGGATATCGGCGCATCTGTTGTTGTTGATTCCCAGGTCATCGCGGTCGAGGCGGCCGAAGGCACTGCCAAAATGTTATCGCGTGTTGTTGATATGCGTTCTGCGAAACGGAAATCCAGTGGCGTTTTTGCCAAGATGACCAAACCCGGCCAGGATTTACGCATAGACATTCCTGCGATTGGTGTTGATACGGTAAACGCGGTTGCGGATGCACACTTGCGTGGTATTGTTGTAAATACGCGAACATGCTTTGTTGTGAACAAGCCTGCGGTAATATCCGCCGCGGACAAACGTGGCATATTTATCCTGGCCATGGACGAATAAAAATCCCCCGATTGGGGGATTTTTTATTTCTTTAAACGGGCAGGACCAAATTTATTTGTGGTTGTGCTTCCTTTTTGACACATAAATACCAACAGAATAATCCAACCTACAAACGGCAACAAGGCCCAACATACATTCCAGTACGATCGCCCCGTGTCGTGCAGTCGTCTGGCTGCCAGACAGATACCGGGCACAAGTGTCACCATTGTCCATAATGGGCTAAGCAGATTTGGGGAAACGATTTCCATAACACCGCCCGCCAACACGCTGTAAAACAATACTGCCCACCAGTATTCAGCACGTGTTGCACGTCCCCACCCAACATAGTTTACCCAATATTCTGTCAATGCTTCTTCCAGTGTGTTATTAAATTTTTTGCTCATGATAAAATCCTCCTGTGCTGTGAATTATATCACAAAAAATCCCCCGATTGGGGGATTTTATTATTTTGCGTCTGTTTCTTCTGGGATTACGGAAACTGTTTTACGGTCGCCGTTGCCCTTTTTAAACTTTACAATACCAGCAATTTTAGCAAAGATAGTGTGATCTTTACCCATACCAACATTCAAACCTGGGTGTACAGATGTACCACGTTGGCGAATGATGATGTTGCCTGGGATAACGCGGCTGCCGCCGGCTTTTTTAACACCTAATCTGCGTCCTGCCGAGTCGCGTCCATTGGTTGATGCGGAACCCGCTTTCTTATGTGCCATAACTTCGCTCCTTAGGCTTTAATATCTGTTATTTTCAGAACAGTGATATACTGACGGTGGCCTGCTGTGCGGCGATAGTTCTGACGGCGTTTTTTCTTAAACACCAGAATTTTATCAGCACGTTTCTGTTCGATTACTTCTGCGACAACTTTGGCCCCTTCTACGAATGGGGTACCGATTTTATCGCCGACCATCAATACCTGGTCGAATTCAACCGTACCTTCGGCATTCAGTTTTTCAACTTTGATAATATCGCCGTTTGCAACGCGATACTGTTTGCCGCCGGTTTGAAAGATTGCAAAATCGCTCATTTTCTTTCTCTTATTTTAAGTTTGTTTACATTTTTACGCCATTTGGCGAAAAGTTTATGCAAATTTTATGTTTTTTTATATAAAAGTCAAGTCTTTTGTCGAAAAAATTATGCAAAACAGATGTTTTTTTTGATGTTTTTGACAGGAGGTTATACAAAAACGCCCCGATTGGGGCATTTTAATCTGAACCGAACATCAACAGATACTAGAATTAGTGAGAAACCTTAGCTTCAGTCATAACGACATGCTTACGCAATTTTTTATCGTACTTGCGGAATTTCATTTTACCCTGAGTATTTTCAGATTTCGTGTTTTTAGTTGTGATATAGAAGACCCCAGTTTCATTATTTCTTAACTGTACGACTTCTTTGCTACCTTTTTTTGATGCCATTTTATTTGCCTTTTATATTATTCTGCGACCGATTTTAGGTTAAATTTTACTGGAAATCAAGTAAATTTTATCATAAAATATAAAAACTGTAAAAAAAAACGATTGTTTGCGGGTATGGCGAAATTGGTAGACGCACTGGATTTAGGTTCCAGCGGGGCAACCCATAGGAGTTCGACTCTCCTTACCCGCACCACAAATTTTACTTATCAGTATTGCTGTTTTTATAGCAAAAATCCCCCTGGTTGTGGGGGATTTTAATTATTTAATCAGTTTACCCATTGCAACGGCGGTATCGCACATGCGGTTTGAAAAGCCCCACTCGTTATCATACCATGCGGTCACGTGCACCATTTTATCGCCAACTATTTTTGTTTGGCTGGCGTCAAATATTGAACTGTGCGCATCGTGGGTAAAGTCAATTGACACCAACGGCAAATCGTTATAGCCAAATGTTCGTGATTCTGCTGCACGCATAGCACTGTTTACCGCGTCAACGGTTGCATCGCGTTCCAGATTTGCGACCAATTCAACAACAGAAACATCTGGTGTTGGCACGCGGATTGCCATACCATCCAATTTGCCCGCCAATTCTGGCAATACCAGTCCGATTGCCTTGGCCGCACCTGTGCTGGTTGGAATCATAGACAGGTTTGCGGCACGTGCACGGCGAAAATCTTTGTGATTTTTATCCAGCAATTGTTGATCGCCGGTATATGCGTGAACTGTTGTCATCCAGCCCGAAATGACACCGAAGGTATCGTTCAGAACCTTGACCACAGGGGCCAGACAGTTTGTTGTGCACGAAGCGTTTGAAACGATTAAATCATCAGGGGTCAATGTGTCTTGGTTAACGCCATAAACGATTGTTTTATCGGCACCTGCGGATGGTGCAGATACCAAAACGCGTTTTGCCCCCGCGTCCAGGTGGACACGTGCCTTGTCTGCGGCGGTAAAGATACCTGTGCATTCCATAACAACGTCAATATTCATTTCGCCCCATGGCAAATTTGCTGGGTCGCGTTCCGCCAAACATTTTATCTTTTGGCCACCAACCAAAATGTAATCCCCGTCCAGTTTTACATCCAACGGCAAATTACCATGCACAGAATCGTACTTTAATAAATAAGCATTCTGTTCTGCGGGGGCTAAATCATTAACTGCAACAAATTCTATATCTTCCCGTCCCGATTCTAGTGCCGCACGCAAAACCAGTCGACCGATGCGACCAAAACCGTTAATTGCAACCCTTAATTTTGACATATTATATATTCCTTTCGTTTTTTTTATAATTGGACACTTGGTATCTTAGCACCATTGGTTTTATATTTACAATATTTTATTTACAACCAAAAATCACTGGGTATAATTACACACATGACGCATAGGGCATATATCATCACGGGGCCAACCGCATCGGGCAAATCAGATTTTGCTCATCGTTTGGCATTGCGTATAAATGGTGCGATAATAAATTGTGACAGTGTTCAGATTTATCGTGGGATTGAAAACATCTCGGCCAGTCCGTTTGCGGGGCATGCATTATCTGGGGAATTGGACGGTGTGCCATATTATTTGTTTTCTGTATTGCCCTTGTCTGAACAGATATCTGTATCGGACTATTTGGTCATGGCACGTGATGCATACAATTTGGCAATTAAATCTGGGAAAGTACCAATCTTTGTTGGTGGTACTGGGTATTACATAAACGCATTGGTAAATGGCATATCGCCTATGCCTGATGTGTCTGATGAAAATCGTGTCCGTGCCCGTCAAATGGTGCAAGACGATCTGGAATCTGCCCGCCGTTTATTACCTGCGGATTTTCCATTTGCCGACCCTCAGCGTATTGCCCGTGCTGTCGAGGTTTATTTGCAAACGGGGCGTCATATATCTGAATTCCAGGCATTGCCGCGTACTGGGGCGATAATACCACATGCTACGCGTATTTTGATAAATCCCGATGCAGATATTTTGCGTAAACGTATTGCATCACGCGTTCCTCAGATGTTATCTGGTGGTGCCCGGAGCGAGGCAGAACTTGTAATCAAATCTAACTGGGATGAAACGCGTGCGATTGGTGCATCCCAGTTATGTCGTTTTATTCGAGGTGAAATCAGTGAATCCGAATGTATTGAAAACTGGATAACCAAAACCGCCCAGTATGCCAAGCGTCAACGAACCTGGTTTCGTACTCAGTACAGACCAGATATAATTATTGATCATGTGCCAACAGAATCTGATTTGAACCAGATTATTTAGATTTTTTGTTCAGAACGCATTTTTCAAAGTATGTCCACATTGCGATTGGTGCGATATCTGTTTTACGCATTTTTCTGCGGACCCGGAATATTCCAAAGAACTCTCGCCGCAACGAAGTGAACCCAGCATATTCCCAGTCTATAATTCCGACAACGTCCATGGTATCTGGGTTAACGACAATATTGCTGCACATATCGCCGTGCGTCAATCCATAGTCGTTTTTATCACACTTTGCTGGTTTTAAATCTTTCAGTTCTGGGAAATTGTGGTTAAACAGTATGCATATAACATCGCCAATTTGTTTTCCGATTTTCTCGCGATGCGGCAGTATTTTTTTTAATGGCAAATCCATCATTATGCGGCCTGGGATAAACACTGTTTTATAGAACAAATAATCATCTGCCCAAATCAGTTCAATATGTGGCACCGCAATTGGCAAAATTGGTGCGATTGCATCTGTGATACGCTTTTCTCGTTCAAATTTTTCCAAACACTTATCGGTCAGGTGGAATTTTCGTACCTTAAACACAGTGTTATCCACTATGAATGCTAAGCTGCCACCGCCCTTGGCCAGACGCATTTTTTTCCAGTTCAGATTTGGGTATGCTCGTTTAATTGCGTTCAACTTATTTTTATAGTCAAACAGTTTATTCAGTCTGAACGCGTTTCGTAATTTTCTTGTTGGGATAAGATAAGAAATCGCATAACAAAACTCAAAGAAAACTTTCCACATATTTGCCTCTGTACTTTGTTGAAATAATGGTATTGAAAAAAAAGAAAAAAACAAGTACTTTATGAATATGTTTACATCTGGCACAATTGTAAAAGTACTTGTTTCGAACATACCCAATGGCGGCTATGATTATCGCCTGACGGCACCTGCTGAAATTGGCAGATTTGTATGTGTGCATGTTATGAATCGTCCATGTATTGGTGTTGTTTGGGGAACAGGCGACAGTGATTTACCAGAACATAAAATTAAAGATGTATCTGTGGTTTATGATGCACGGTTAAATATCACTGATTTGCAGTGGATTGCCCGTATGTCATCATGGACGTTAATGCCGCCGGGCATGATTTTGCGTTTGATTGTAAATGTACCTGATGCATTTTTACCGCCTCGCACGGACCAGTTGTATTCATTTAACTTTTCTACAACCGCTCGAATGACGGAAAACCGTTTGGCGGTTTCTGACGCGTTTTCATCAAATGATAACGAGCCCATGACCGCATCAGACATTCAAAACATTGCCCGTGTCAGTTCTGCGGTTGTTCGTTCTTTGATTAAGAATCAGACACTGGTTCCATCGGGGACGGTGCCATGCGAAAACGCATACGATAATTTAAGCTATTGCGATTCTGGGGATATTGTTCTGAACACGGGCCAGTCTGTTGCGGCCAATGCAATTGGTGACGCGATATCGCATGGCGGTTTCAGTGTACATTTACTGGACGGCATCACGGGCAGCGGCAAAACCCAGGTTTACTTTGACTCAGCCTGGCGTGCGTACAGTGCGGGTCGTTCTGTATTGTTAATGATGCCTGAAATTGCCCTGACGGCTCAGTTTATGCATCGCTTTGCTTCGCGTTTTGGTGCCCCCCCGGTTGTTTGGCACAGTAATTTAACCGCGGGCCGCCGCCGTCAGATTTGGCGTGGCGTATTAAACGGTAAAATTCGTATGGTTGTTGGTACACGCAGTGCACTGTTTTTACCGTGGCAGGATTTGGGGCTGATTGTGATTGATGAAGAACATGACCCATCATATAAACAGGAAGATATGGGCAACTATCATGCTCGTGATATGGCGATATTGCGTGCATCGATTGCTGGGATACCTGTTGTACTGGCATCTGCGACACCTGCTGCGGAAACGTTGGAAAATGTAAATCTGGGTAAATACAGACAACTGAAATTGACATCGCGTTTTGGTGGGGCACAGTTGCCAGAAATAAAAACAATAGATTTGCGTGAAAATCGTCCAGATTCTTATACGTACCGGGATAATGAGTTTCCTGGGCATTTATCTGGGCCAATGTGTGATGCGATATCTGAAACCCTGGCATCTGGTCGCCAGGCAATGTTGTTTATAAATCGTCGTGGTTTTGCTCCGATTGTCCAGTGTAAAAAATGTGGTTGGACTGCGACATGTGATGATTGCAGTGTTGGGATGACATATCACAAACGGTTGGGAAAATTGCTGTGTCACATATGCGGTCGCACAGCTCCGCTGAATGCCACGTGTCCAGACTGTGGCACAGATGTGTCTATGCGTGGTGTAGGCCTGGAACAGATTCAGCAAGAGGTATCTGCTCGTTTTCCAACTGCCAGAACGGCATTGGTTTCCAGTGACATAATCACATCGCGTCAGTCGTTGGAACGTCTGGTTGATAAAATGGAATCTGGCGAAATAGACATTGTGATAGGCACGCAAATTTTGGCCAAGGGTCATCACTTTCCGAATTTGACATTGGTTGGTGTAGTGGACAGCGATATGGGTCTGTTTGGCACTGACTTTCGTGCGGCCGAACATACGTTTCAGCAGTTGTTCCAGGTTGCGGGCCGTGCGGGTCGTGGTTCGCACCCTGGTACAGTATTATTGCAGACGTACCAGCCCGAGCATCCGGTCTTGACTGCGATATGTGCATCTGATCGCGACAGTTTTATGTCGACTGACATGGCGGGGCGGCGTGCGGCCCAAATGCCCCCCTTTGGCCAGTTGATTGCGGTCATAGTCGAAGGCCAGCGTGAACCCATCCTGCAAAAATATTGCACAGAATTGGCGGCGGCGGCTCCGCACCTGACGGGTGGCAAGATAATGGGGCCAATTCCGGCCCAGATATATCAGATACGCAATTGGTATCGCATGCGATTTTTGGTTGCGGGCGGTCCGAATGCGG
>JAFYXG010000019.1 GCA_017546265.1 Alphaproteobacteria bacterium | reverse complement strand
TTGCGCTATTCTGAATTCCTTAGGATACATAAAATCTAGTTTCTTGCTTCTGCCACTAGGACTGATATAAAGTAAATAGATGATTGATAAAATTCCACAAATTACAAAAAAAGCAATTTCTGACATGTTCTACTCCCAATAATCTATTATCCTATCAGGTAATGTTTAATAATACAATATGTTTAATCGCTAATAGTTATACCTAATTGCTTGAAAACAGTTTTTTATAGTGTCGCCCAATCGGGCGGGTTTCTTTATCCATACAATCCTTTTTGACATCCTGTGAATTCGGTTTATACTGATTCACGGAATGGCGGAAAGGTTTTATCTTTGTATTGATTTAAAGAGTTTTTTTGCCTCGGTCGAAGCGGTTGATCGTGGGCTGGACCCGTTTACAACAAAGCTGGTGGTGGCGGACCCGTCACGGGGGCGGGGTTCGGTCTGTCTGGCGATAACGCCGGCGATGAAGGCACTGGGGATACGCAACCGATGCCGGGTCTTTGAAATCCCAAAAAACGTTGAATACATCACTGCCATGCCACGCATGAAAAAGTATATGGAAGTATCCGCCCAGATTTACGGGATTTATTTACGCTATATTTCGCCCGAAGATATCCATGTCTATTCCATTGACGAATGCTTTATCGATATCACGCCTTACTTGAAAATGTATAAACGGTCGCCCAAAGAAATGGCGATAATGCTGATGGATGCGGTGCGGGATGAAACGAGCATATGCGCCACCGCCGGCATAGGCACAAACCTGTTCCTGGCCAAGGTTGCGCTGGACATCACGGCCAAGAAAGTCCCCGACCATATCGGATACCTGGATGTGGAATCGTTCCGGGAACACCTGTGGCACCATCGGCCGATAACAGACATCTGGAACATCGGGGCGGGCATTGCACGGCGGCTTGAAAAATACGGTGTGTATGACCTGTATGGGGTGACGCAGTTGCCAGCAGACACCCTGTATAAAGAGTTTGGCACAAATGCAGAATACCTGATTGACCATGCAAATGGGGTCGAGCCATGTACGATTGCCGACATTCATAACTATCAGGCGAAATCCCATTCACTGTCCAACGGCCAGATTCTGTTCGAAGATTATAACTTTGACGACGCACAGATTGTGATGCAGGAAATGGTGGATAACCTGGTCTTGGAATTGGTGGAAAAGAACCTGGTGGCGGATGAAGTATCTCTGTCGGTGGGGTACTCGCACGATGTGCGACGTCCAACCGGGGGCAGTCGTAAATTGCCAGCGCACACATCGTCCTATAAATCATTGGTGGCGGACTTTCTGCGTCTGTATCGTGAAACTACGGATAGGCATACGCCAATCCATAAACTGACGGTTGGTCTGGGAAATTTAGTTGATGCGGATACGGTACACCTGCAGCTGGATTTATTTGCAGATACTTCTGCCGAAGAACGTGAAAACAAACTGCAACATGCGCTGTTGGATATCAAAGGCAAATTTGGCAAGAATGCCGTCCTGCGTGGTATAAATTATCACGAGAAGTCCACTGGTCGTAAACGTAACACTTTGGTTGGGGGACACAATGGCTGATAATACCGCACGTGCAAAACAGTTTATGCCGTTCGCAGCCCTGCGTGGATACTATGCGATGGTGCTGGCGAAAAATCGGGTGGTTGAACCCCGACGGGAATTGATAGGCGATGCGGCCGAACGACTGTCACGGAAACTTGCGCTGGTTAAAAAGGGCATGATGATAACGGTGCGATTTTACCGGACCGATGCCTATGACACTATAACAGGCCTGGTCACTCGCATAGACCCCGAATACCGATACATTACCATAGTCAAAACCAAAATCCCATTTGATGACATCACCGAAGTGTCCAGCCCCGAAATCCCAGATGGGGAAT
>JAFYXG010000018.1 GCA_017546265.1 Alphaproteobacteria bacterium | reverse complement strand
TCCGCACCTGACGGGTGGCAAGATAATGGGGCCAATTCCGGCCCAGATATATCAGATACGCAATTGGTATCGCATGCGATTTTTGGTTGCGGGCGGTCCGAATGCGGCACTGCAACCGATTGTGACTGCGTGGCTGGGTCGGATAAAACAGCCTGCCAACATCCGTGTTAAAATAGACGTCAACCCAATAAACTTCATGTAAAGATTATAAGAAAAAAAACACCGCCGTTTCCGGCGGTTGTTCCGAGTGTCCCGAAAGGAAGGAAAGGAGAAAAAGAAATTGGACACTCTAAACTAAGATTGGAGAGAACCAGAGTCCAGAGGAGAGAGAATGTAGGAGGGAGTCTGAACCTCTGGTTCCCATACAGATTTTAACATCTGGTCATTGGGTTTTGTCCCTTTGACGATTCGAATATAGTATACAAAAAACGATTTGTCAAGTGTTTTGTCAAAAATTTTTTTAGTATTTATAATTTTTCTGTTGTTATATGATTCCTAGGAAATGGGACTTATTGTTTTTACTTGTTTTTTTGAATAAAGTCAAGTTGTGTCAGATGGGAAATATTTTCTGGCATATTAGTAACCGAGGGAGAGAAAAAATGACACATGACGATGTCTGGCGTGCAATAGAAAAATTTGCCACTGAACATGGAATGTCTTGTTCTGGGTTGGCCAAATGCAGTGGGTTGGATCCGACCACATTTAACAAAAGCAAACGTTGGTCCAAAGAAGGTCAGCCACGTTGGCCATCTACGAACAGCATTTCCAAAATTTTATCGTCCACGGGTGCCCGGATTCAGGACTTTACCAAGTTCATAGAACAACCGGTTTCCGAACGCGAATAAAATTTATGTTTCCTGGCTTTCGACACCCAAAAACCACAATGTCGATTGATGTTGTGGTTTTTTGTTGGACATTTTCTATTTGATTGTTTACCCTTTGCATATGTTTGGTGGAATTCATCTTTACAGTTCAGATTCCATATGGCGTCAGATTTTTGCTGACTTGAATGCGACCGTTCATGACACTCCCAGTATTTCTGTTATAAATTTTGATGAATTATGTATTCCTCCATCTGTTGGTTTGTTGGAATTAAAGTCTATAATTCTGGATGCGGCCGACAGTGGTCGAATATTGGGGCAGATATTTGGTCACAGTGTATCCTTGCCTCAACTGCAAACAAAATTATTGGTGTTATTATATAAAAGTGGGGGTATGACTGCGTCTCAGTTAAAAAATGCATTGGGGTATGCACCGGATACGGCCACTCATACGATTGACACGGCGATATACCAGTTACGCAAGACATATGGTCGTGGTTTTATCAGAAATACAAATGGGGTGTACAGCATTGGGGAACTTTAAATTACTTTCGTTTGATAAAATCCCCAGCACCCAGGATTATGCTCATGATTTGGTGTCTGCCGGTCGTGCCCGCGATGGCACAGTTGTTTTGGCTGCGGCACAAAGTGCGGGGCGTGGTCGTTTTCGGCGGACATGGGTTTCGCACCATGGCAATTTGTATGTCAGTTTTATTTTTGCGTGTCCTGAACGTGATGCACGTCTGTCTTATGCGATTGCGGTTGCTGTGGCAGAAACGATTGCGTCATTTGGTATTCATCCGACAATAAAGTGGCCAAACGATATCTTGGTTGATAACAAAAAGATTGCGGGTATTTTGATTGAGTATTCTGGTCGCTTTGTAATTGTGGGGATTGGTATAAATGTCAATTCGAATCCAACAGTTGATCGATACAAAACGACCAAGATGGAAAATTATTCCCAAACGCCACTGAATGAATTGTTGGCACGTTTGATGCGGAATGTGGACACGTGGCGGCGGGCTGATTTTCGCCGGGTTCGGGAACACTGGTTGGAATTGGCGGCATGCATAAATTGTCCTGTCCGCTATCACGGCGAATCGGCGACATTGGTTGGAATAAATGAAAATGGTGCATTGGTTCTTCGCCGTGATACACGCTATTTACTGGTTTATGGTGATGAAATAGGGGTGTGAAAGTGCCGGGTTTCTGGGGTTTTGATAAAAAGTTCTTGACTTTGTGCTGAAAATATGATATGCTCTATGACATAAACAGCAAAGATTGTGTCCACAACAAAGGTTGTGGTGTTTTTTTATTTCCACGCGTTCATCGCGTGGTTTTTTTATGCACAGATTACAACAGGGGGGATTACTGGCATGCAGTTAACACTTATATCGAACCCAGATTCATCTGCATCATTGGCATATCAGATTGGACGTGTTGTCTATGCACAAACTGGTGGGACATCATTACGATTGGTCGAAGCGATGACAACAATGATAAAGAACCTGTCCACCAAGACAAATCGTTCAATGCATGAAATAATTCGTGACAAGAATATATTTTCTGTTTTGGATAAAGATTCTCCCCATCATGAACGTCTGACAGTTCCTGCATCATCGCGTCATTTTCAAATGTGTGTACGGACGGCTGCACGGATGTTGGGTGGTGAACTGGCTGATTGTTGTAATGGTGCGACCATATTTCATCATGCGGATATATTGCCTGATTGGGCGATGGCACGTGGTTACATTGCGGATATAGATAACGTTCTGTTTTATCTTTAGTAGGGGCACAAAGATATGCGAAAGTTTATACGAGGTGGATATTTGACGGGATATCGCACATACATAATTTCTGCAACTGGGATAATATCAGCGATTGGGGCATACCTGGTTGGCGACACAGACATATTTACAATGTTGCAGGCAATATTTACACTGGCCGGAATATATTTTCTGCGCCGTTCTAATGAAACCAAAGGAAAAGAAAATGGATAACATACCCGAAAAATTTTTGAATAATGATGGCACATTGAATACGGATGCGTTGGTACGTTCGTACAAAGAACTGGAAAAAAAGATGGGTGGTATGGTAACAGTTCCATCATCTGATGCGGACACAGAGACACGTCAAAAATTTAATCGTGCAATTGGTGTTCCATCGTCTGCATCTGAGTATCCAACACATGACTTATATGATGATGAAAATTTGCGTCAGAAATTTTTTGATATTGGATTAACATCAACCCAGGTTTCTGAAATATATAACATAGCGAATGAATTTTTATCACCATTGGTATCAGAAATATTTTCTGTCCAAGATGAAAGCAATGCAATAACACAATTACAAAATTTTTTTGGTGGCCCAGAAAAATGCAACATGCATTGCGTGAAATAAATTCATTTGGTGAACGTTTTCTACCACACGATGCATTTACCGAATTATGCTCTACACCCCAGGGAATACAAAGCGTTTACAAGATGATGCAATCTATGGAACCAAATGTTCACACAGAAAATTCTGCATCAGAAAATTTAACAGATTCTGATTTACGCCGCATGATGCGAGATCCAAAATACTGGCGTGATAATGATGCAGAGTACATCAGAAAAATAGAAAATGGATTTAAAAAATTGTATTCGTGATAAAAAAAATAACTTTTCTTCTTTACTATGTTTTGCAATTCATGATAAAATAGGAACCAAGAACAAAACGGATTTGTTCTATCCAAACAAAACACGTAGAAGGAGAGAAGAATGGCATTTCCATTTTTAAGAATCCGCAAAAAAGAAGCGGCAAAAAAAGTAGAAGCAAAAAAACCAGTTGCTAAAAAGGCGGCCCCCGCGAAAAAAATAGAAGCAAAAAAAACAGTTGCTAAAAAGGCAGCCCCTGCGAAAAAAGTAGAAGCAAAAAAACCAGTTGCTAAAAAGGCGGCCCCTGCGAAAAAAGTAGCAGCAAAAAAACCAGTTGTCAAAAAGGCAGCCCCTGCGAAAAAAGTAGCAGTAAAAAAACCAGTTGCTAAAAAGGCAGCCCCTGCGAAAAAAGTAGCAGTAAAAAAACCAGTTGCTAAAAAGGCAGCTCCTGCAAAAAAAGTAGCGGTAAAGAAACCAGTTGCTAAAAAACCAGTTGCGAAAAAAGTAGCAGTAAAAAAACCTGTTGCTAAAAAAGCAGTTGTAAAAAAAGCGGTTGTAAAAAAACCGGTTGCAAAAAAAGTTTGCAAGAAAAAATAATAAATAATCCCCGCGGTTGCGGGGATTATTTTTGAAACAGTATCAGTCAGATAAACGTGCACAGTCTGACTGATATTTTTTCTTTCATGTTTCTTATCGGATAATTCACGCATCTGTGTGAACCCGAAATAATTTTTGTTTTATGGCGCAGTTATGCATAACCAGAACACAAAATCTGACAGCAGTATTTATTTTATAAATGCTGCAATTTAATTTTTACCAAACCAAAAGGATTATTGTATGTCTGTTTCCATAGATAATGTATTTGTGAAACAATTCGAAGCGGATGTTCATTTGGCATACCAGCAAATGGGCACAAAACTGCGTTCAACTGTTCGCAGCAAATCTGGTGTAATTGGTGCATCGACCACGTTTCAAAAGGTAGGACGTGGCACAGCCAGCACAAAATCGCGTCATGGCATTGTACCTGTTATGAATTTGAATCATGAACCAGTTGAATGTATGTTGATGGATTATTATGCGGGCGATTGGGTTGATGCGTTGGATGAATTAAAGACCAACATAGACGAACGCCGTGTTGTTGCATCTGCTGGTGCGTATGCATTGGGTCGTAAAACCGATGAGCTGATTATTTCTGCCATGAACGGTGCGACTGCGACAGTTGGGGATTATTCAACAGGTCTGACCAAAGAATTAATTTTATCTGCGGTCGAAGTGTTAAATACGAACGATGTACCGGATGATGGTCGCCGCTTTGCGGTTGTTGGTGTACACCAGTGGAATGAGCTGTTGTCGATGGATGAATTTGTATCTGCGGACTATGTAGGAGATTCAGCACCATTGTTAAATGGTGGGATTGCACGCAAATGGTTGGGTATTACATGGGTTTTGCACAATGGCTTGCCAGTATCCAATACAAATCGTGATTGCTTTATCTATCATGCATCCAGCATTGGTCATGCCTGTGGTCAGGATGTCAAGACTGATATATCATGGCATGGCGAACGCGCGGCTCACTTTATCAGCAACAGCATGTCTCAGGGTGCTGTTTTGATAGACGACACAGGTATTGTTCGTGTTAAATGTTCAGATTCATTGAACGCCTAAATTTGATATCACCATTAACCAAAAGGAAAATACAAATGGCATTTCAGAACAAAAACTTATCCGTGATTGCGTATGCAAATGGTTTTACATTGTGGCACTATTGCAGTGCATCTGAAACGATGTCTACTATTACATCGAACGGTTATTTTAACAGTGTCAAGACACTGATGAACATTGGTGATATTGTAATTATTAACGCATCTGACAACACTGCGATTAAGAAAATCAACATCACTGAATTGAATGTGACTACGGTTGCATTGGCATAAACGCTTTTATTTTCTTATGTTCGGGCCGATGTATTTTCGGCCCATTTTTTCAAAATATAACCAAAGGGTCAAAAATGCTAACCAAAATAGATTTATGTTCTATGGCATTGTTAAAACTGGGGGAACAGCCAATCCAGTCCTTAACAGATGACAGTGCCGCCGCCAAACTTTCACGTACATTATTTGATGTTATCACAGATTCTTTGATATCGCTTCACCCATGGCGTTTTGCAACGGCCCAATTAGAATTGGTACGCAATACAGACGGGGATTTTTTGATTCCATCGGATGTTCTGCGTGTATTGCGTTCAGACGGTGACATTATTGGCAATCGGATAATATCTGATTTGGACAGTGTGTCTGCTGTTGTTCTTCGGCGTGTATCACCTGAACAGTTTCCCAGTTATTTTATATCATTGGCGGTGACGCGTCTGGCGATGGAGTTTTGTATTCCCTTGTTGGGTGACCAGACGGTATTTCGGATGCTTGCGGCCTTGTATGAAACAGAATTGCAGACCGCAAAATATCTAGACAGTACAACATCTGCACCATCGTGTTTAACGGACTTTTCATTAATCAGCAGTCGTTTTTAACGATATACCAAGGAAAAACAAAAATGACAGATTTTATAAAGACGCAAAACTCGTTTGCAAATGGCGAAGTCGCCCCAGAATTTTATGCTTGTGATAATATAAATGGTCTGTCCCGTCTGGAAAACATGAATGTTATATCTGGTGGGGGCTTATCCAGGCGTTATGGTTTACGTCACATTGACAATTTGGTTGGTGCCGCCCGTTTGATATCATTTTCCGTTTCGGACGGTGGGGAATATTTACTTGCGCTGACTGATTATCATATGGATATATACTTGGGCGGCGATTTGGTTCAAGACCTGATAACACCGTGGTCGATTTCAGATTTATGCCATCTTCAATATGCACAGCGTTTTGGTACGATGATATTTGTTCATCCCGACCATTGTCCTCAGACACTGATCAAGCACCCAGACAGATTTTATATATCAGACTTTTCGTTTTCCCGTAATGATGCGGACATGACGCTTAACATACCGTTTATACGTTTTGATGATGCAACGGATATAACGATAACAGTTACTGCGAACAGTGCGGGTAATAATTATGCAACATTTACGACCAATCGTGATTTTTGGACCCCAGACAATGTAAATGGTCGTCTGTATTTACTGGACCGCCAATGGACAGTTGCCGAATACATATCACCGACCCAGGTTGTTGCACACACAAATGGATCGTATTCATTACCAACGTCCCCTGTATCAGATTGGTCCGAGGCCGCCTTTGGCACCCGCCGTGGCTGGCCACGCAGCATTACTTTTCACCAAGACAGATTGGTATTTGGTGGTTCACGTGATTGGCCGGCGGGCATTTGGATGTCCCAGGTTGGTCGTCATAACAATTTTAACAGTGGTACTGGCCTGGATGACGAGTCAATTTTCATATCGCTATTATCTCAACAGCGTCAACAGATTTGCACATTGGTCAGCAGTGATAATTTGCAGATACTGACGAATGCTGGCGAATGGGCGATATCCAGTAAACCTCTGACGCCATCATCTGTTGATATAAAGCAGCACACATCAGTTGGTTCATATACATTGCGTTACTTGCCGCCCCAGAAAATCGAGGGCAGTACAATCTTTATTTCCACCAGTGGTTGTGAACTGCGTGAATTGGGATTGGATACATTGGGTGAAAACTATAACGCCAATGATTTATCTGTTATGGCTCGGCATTTGATGAATAATCCAGTTGATATGTGTTATAACGCAACCGAGCACAGGCTGTATGTTGTTCGTTCTGATGGAATTATGGCGGTTTTGAATCAAAACGCATCGGTTGGGATTTCTGCCTGGTGCACATATCGCACATCGGGAAAATTTTTATCAGTTTCGGTTGCAGATGGTCGCACTTATGTTGTGGTTAACCGTTCTGGGGTAATCGGCCTAGAGTCTTTTGATTCAGACTGCTTAGATGATTGTGGCAAATTCAGTTTTTCATATATTGCATCTGGTCTGCCGCTGCGTATATCTGGTCATAACACACGGCGGGTGCGTTTGCGTAAACTGGTTGCCCGACTGTTGGATTCCAAGTCGTTACATATTAACAATCAACGCATCAGCTTACCTAATTCGGTATATGCCACGAACGCACCAGGTTTCAGTGGCGATATATCGCTGAATTTATTGGGTACTACACACGACTGCATTCGGCCTACATGGACAATACATGGTACAGAATCATATCCGCTGACGGTTTTATCGGTCAGTGTGCATGGCTGGTATATGGTCTAGTAGTTATGCACAGATGATTTAACAACAAACAAAGTCAATAAATAAAACAAAGCAAAGGAAAAACACATGGGACAACTTGTATCAGATGTAACAGAAATTTTGGACTATAAAGATGCCAAGAAACAGGCAAAAAACGAACGCAAAGAAATTCTTGCCCAGATTGCGGCAGATAACACAGAAAAAACAAATCTGGTGAAAAAGGTCTTAGCCACCCAGCGTGCTAAATACGGTGCCTCAGGTGTATCATCATCTGGTGTGACTGCGGGGCGTGTGCTGGAACGTTTACGTTCTGAAACTGCGGCCCCATACGAAGAAAAACGCCGTAATAATTTGAAAAAATTAAAACAGGCTGCGGCCAAAAAGCCAAACCTGTTGCGTTCAATTTTATCCAGGTTTGACGATTTGGTTGGCTAGAAACAGGGGATGGGGGTATAACTATGTATAAAATAACCTATATTGCGGATGGTTCCACGACCGAGTTTGCATTTACTTTTCCATTTTTTCAGGTCGCGGACATTCGTGTTGCGATAAATGAAAAGTTAACTGAACAAGGGGTAAATTTTTCTGTGATGCCGAACAGTGACTTTTCTGGTGGAAATGTTGTTTTTGATGTGGCTCCAGAATCTGGCACACGTCTGGACATTTTCAGACAAATATCATTGTCGCGAACGATTGACTATCAGCCAACGGCCCAAATAGATCCCGAAGATTTAAATTCAGACTTTAACTTTTTGTTATCTGCGTTTCAGGACTTACATTCAGTCAATTTAGATTTATCGGAATGGGCGAACCGTCATGACAACATAAAATCGTTGATCGAGTATACACATTCAGTGATAAATGATAAACTGTCTGGTGGTGGTGTACTGGGGCTATATCGAAATTTGCTGGGGGTATTGGAAAATGCACTGCCAAAACTGATAAATGACTACGGCAGTATAACGGAATCTGCACCGAACGAAAATCGTGATGATTACGGTCTTTTATGATTTTTTAGACGAATGGAATCGTGTGCTGGGCTTAAAAACACCCCGCCATCATCGTCAGATATTGGAATTTTTGTATGGCGTATTGTGCGACAGTCCGCATCGTGGGCTGCTGATGGCATTTCGTCATTCTGGCAAATCCACAGTTGTTGGGATTTTTGCGGCCTGTGTCCTGTATTTATATCCCCAGACGCGTATTTTGATATTGTCTGCGGAATCGGGGTTGTCTGCACGTATGGTATCGCACATTCGTCATATATTGGAAAATCATCCCTGGTGTAGTGAATTAGTTCCTCAGAATAAAAAAGAATGGGCGATGGGTCGAATAACGGTCAACCGTCCCATTGGCATACGAGAACCATCCGTCATATGCCAGGGCATACATGGCAACATTACTGGCATGCGTGCAGATTTAATTATCTGTGACGATGTCGAGGTTCCTAACACATCAAACACCCCGCAAAAGCGAGAAAATCTTCGTGAACGTCTGCGTGAATTAGATTTTATATTATCTCCTACGGGATCTATGATTTACATAGGCACCCCCCACACACACGACACGATATATCGCACGGATACGGGGCAGGGTGCTAATTCAAACTGCTGATAAAAGTTCTTAATTTTTCCAGCAACTGCATACCTGCATCACCGAACATTGGCAGATAAGTTTCATATTCTGGCATATCGGCCTGAACCTGACCGCGTACACGTTCAGAAATTGGGTTTGCGATAATTTCATTTGCCATATCCCACAGGCGATATGCATTATAAGTCTGGGTTATGACATTCCATCTGTCTCGCAGGTATGGTTTTTGTGTTATGGCATCAGCGATAGCGGTAATCCACTCTGCTCCAAATTTTTGCACCACTGCCAGTGCGGTAAACATTTCCAATCCGGCCTGATCTGGTGTAAATTTTTCCATACCGTATTCCAGTTCTCGCCACTGTTCATTTGTCAGTTTAATTGACGGTACCACAGAATCCATCATCATGCCGCCATAAGGCATCAAGTCGCGTTCTATTGAATCCATTGGTGTTTTACCGCTTTTCAGATTTTCTATATGCTGAACCAGTAATTTACCTGTTGGCATATCTTTCAGTTCGTGGATAACATCATCAGTTGCTTCGGCAACAAAGACCTGATTCACAGCTGTCCATCCGCCTAAAATTACGTGTTCTTGGCGGTACAGGTTCAGCAGTTTTAACGCGATTGCACTGGACTTAGTATTCATTGCATTCTCTCTCTGGGTATGGTGTTTAATTATTCCATAACAATCATAACAACTTTGTGCATTGTTTTTGGGGTAATTTTTTCATCGGGTCCCGAAATATGTCCCGACACTTTACCCTTGGCGTCTTGTTTTATGATTGCAATTTGTACGTTAATAGTTTCATCTGTCCCCAATGTGTCAAAATCTTCATCCATACACACGGCTAAATCGCCCGGTTTTGCGGGCACCATCGCATCTGCAAAGACATAACAGCGTTCGGGTATCATCCCGCCCAGTCGTTTTACATTTGGTTTAATGGCATAGATGCCTTTTCGTCCCTCCAGTTCGGATGGTGCGATAATCATTGCGGAATCAGATTTATTAAATGCGATTGCTTTGCCTGATGGTTTACCGAACACAGGAACCAGTTTTTTGCGTGCACTGTCGTACAGTTTTGCACCATACAAACTGCCCTGCATATCCATGCCCGACAGCGGGTTCCCCGGCACCAAGACGGATTTAACGCGTTCTTTAACCTTGCTGATATGTTTGTTCAGTTCGCCCGATTTGTACAGGTTTGCAATTTTATCGAACAGTTCTTCTGGGGTTAACGCAAATGATGTGGCCAGCGGTTCGATTTCGCTTTTATATATTTCGCGTTGCCCCACCTCCAGTTTGTGATACACGGACAGTGTCATACCTGCCTCTTTTGCGGCCTGGGCGATTGTTTTTCCAGATTGCTGGTGAATTTTACGCAGTCCGCTGCCAAAGACCTTCAGGCCGCTGTTTTCATTATCGTTCAATCTACGTTTAATTTCGCTTTGCCATTGTCCTGCGACCGCATCAGATTCTTTGATAAACACATCAGACAATTTACAGCCCAAAATATTGCAAATACTCAGCAATTGTTTTTGATTTAATCTGCGAACACCTTTTTCAATTTTGGAAATTGCGGACAAAGACAAATCTGCACGTCTAGCCAGGTCAGTCATCTTCATCCCCTTGGCCAGGCGAATATTGCGTATATTATTTGGAAAGATAATTTCTTCTTGGGCCATAATAAAACTCCTAAAACTAGTATTTCTTGACAAAATAATAGTCAATTTTTGATTATGGTGCAAGTAAAATTATTACAATTACAATGGCATATCGTCAGGGATAGCATCTGCATCGATTGCGGTTGGCATTGCATCGTCATCATTCATCATACTGGCGGCTGAAATTGTTGGAGCGGGTTGCGCGTATTCGCTTTCACCGCGAGCTTCAAATTCTTCCAGGTTATCGAACAAACTGAAATCACCAAAGAATGCGGTTCGGACTGTTTCGGGTCGTCCATGACGGTTTTTACCGATAATAATATCTGCTTTGCCGCGAGCTTTATCCATTCTGGACTGCCAAGAATCGTGCATTTTATCATTGGTATTATTTGAGATTCGTTCATTTGGGTCGCGATTTTGCAGATAGTACTCTTCGCGATATGTAAACATAACGATGTCAGCGTCTTGTTCAATAGACCCTGATTCACGCAAATCGGACAGCATTGGTCGTTTATCATCACGAGATTCGACACTACGTGACAACTGTGACAGTGCTATAACAGGGACATCCATTTCCTTGGCCAGCATTTTCAGACCACGTGTAATTTCGGAAATTTCTTGTACACGATTATCGCTGTGTTTACCACCTGGTGACGTCATCAACTGTAAATAGTCAATAACAATCAGTGCGATACCCCCGTGTTTTCTGGCCAGTCGCCGCACACGAGTACGCATCATAGGTACGGACATACCTGCGGTATCATCTATGAACAGTGGCACCTTTGAAATAGCGGCGGCATATTGTGACATTTTCAAGAAATCTTCATCGGTCAGCGTTCCTTCACGCATAGACGAAGCCTTGACACGGGATTGTGAAGACAGCACACGGGCCGCCAACTGGGACGCAGACATTTCCAAACTAAAGAACACGACTGCCCCTTTATAGTTTTTATTTGCTCGTCCATGTGCTATTGCATTTGCGGCATTAAATGCCATATTCATTGCCAGGGTTGTTTTTCCCATGGCTGGTCGTCCTGCGATAATAATCAAATCAGAATGGTGCAGACCACTGATTGACGCATCCAATGCGTTTAATCCGGTTGTCAGACCTGACAATTGTCCGTCTGCCTTGTATGCGATTTCTGCTTCGGCCATAGCGGCATCTAATGCGGTTGAAATAGACGTGATTTCACGTTCTGACGCACCTGTGGTTGCCATATCGAACAGTTTTTGTTCTGCGATTTCGATTTGTCGTGCAACAGGATTATCCAGGTCTTCAATAAATGCCTTGTCTGTGATTTCCTGGCCCAATGCAATCAAATCTCGCCGCATAGCATTTTCATAAACGATGCGACCATATTGTTCAACATTAACCACGGTTGTACCAGCACTGGCCAACTGGCTCAGATAATCAACACCGCCTACAGATTCCAGGACCCCCTGTTGGTCCAGATAGTTTTTAGCGGTAATAATATCGAATGGTATACCTGCTGCGAATTGTTTTTCTGCCAGTTTATAGATTTCTTGGTGTGCTGGGTGTGAAAAATGTTTTGCGTTCAGGAATTCGCCCACCTGTTCCAGTGCACGATTTTTCATCAGCACTGCGGCCAACACGGCCTGTTCTGCTTCTAAATTAGTTGGTAACGTCTTAGGGGTAAAATCCATGTCACAATCCTTTTCTTCTATGCCCATGGTATATGAAAAAAATGCTTTTTCAACGCCTTTTTTGTTGGGGTACAAAGTTCTGAAAATTCCGATAGTTAGTGCGGATGGTGTACCTGCGTGGCCTGAATTATTTTCTGCCACGCGAATAGAACAGTTGCGAAATCTGGTTGGTCATCGTCATTTTTCATCACAGATGTTATTAGAATTTGTACCACCCGAACGGACACGTTTGGATCCTGGGGGGGTGCTGTTATATTCGGATGAATTTGATTCTCGGGCTGCCAGTATCGGAGATTTTACGATAACGGGGTACGTGCTGTATTGGGATCCATCCACTGGTCGCCGCAATCGTGACAGCAGTGCCTGTGTATTGTTGTACCGTGACGATAAAAGTCGTCATATTTTCATTCATGACATATTGTATTTAACGGTATCAGATAATGTCCAGCATCCCTTATCGCACCAGTGTGAACAGGTATTAGATTTTATGTCTTTTCGCAATATTCATAACCTGGTTTTGGAAACCAATGGCATAGGCGGTGGTCTGCCTGAAATTTTTTCTAATTGTGCGACATGCCGTGGATTTGCGGTACGTATAACAAAAATCCAGAACAGTCGCAGTAAATCGGATCGAATACTGTCGGCAATCGAGCCAGCCTTATCCACGGGTCGTCTGCATGCACACATGCGGATAACCCAGACTCCATTTTTATCAGAAATGTTGGGGTGGTCACCGGTTGGCATATCTGGGATTCACGATGACGGTCTGGATGCGGTTGCGGGTGCGATTGCTCACACACCATTTGTGGTGCGTCCCAGTGGTCATAGCATTGCAACATATTCAGCAAACACAAACTTTACGGTTTAACAAACAAAAAACAAAGAACACACAAAAAGGAGTTTTTTTATGCAACCAAACAACCTTGAAAATCTGTATAAACGTGCCCTGTCGATGCGTGCACCATGGCTAAGTCGCTGGGACGAAGCCCGCCGTTACACGAATCCTTCCACAGATTCGGACATGGCCACACTGTACGATGCCACAGCATCTGACGCGGCGGACAATCTGGCGGCATCTATTTACACATTGTTGACGCCACCTGAATCATTGTGGCTGCAATTGGTTGGGGAAAGTGACTTGTCACAAAATGCTGACATTGCGACCACTGTTTTGCGTGCTAATTTGAACGACTCTAATTTTTATACAACGATACACCAGTGCTATATGGACTTGGTAATAAATGGGACGGCATGTTTATTCATGGCCGAGTCACCAATTGGTTCGTCTTCTGCCTTTACATTTACTGCGATACCTATGACAGACATTGCGATTTTACCAAATGCAGTCTTTCATACAACGTCAATCCCCGCGTACGAGGTTTTAGAACGTTATCCGACCTGGACACCGCCATCAAATATCCAAGAAACGATAAAGCAGGATTCGAACACGCCATTAAAATTGGTTCAAAGTCTGGTTGGGACGGAATTCACTGCATGGTTGGATGTTGGCGGAGACATTGAAAACAATACGGTATCTCGTGGGACTTTTGAAACGAATCCATACATAATCTTTCGTTGGTCATTGGTATCCGGTGAATTATATGGGCGTGGTCCAGTACTGCGTGCATTACCCGACATCAAGACTGCGAACAAGGTTGTAGAACTGGTATTAAAGAACGCCACGATTGCCGTCACCGGCATATGGCAGGCGGACGATGATGGAGTCATCAACTTGAATAACATCAACCTGACGCCTGGTGCGATTATTCCCAAAGCGGTGGGTTCATCAGGTCTGACTCCATTGTCCAGTGCTGCGAACTTTGACGTATCTCAGTTGATATTGCGTGATTTACGTGACCGCATTCGTCATGCATTATTGGCGGATCGGCTGGGGCTGTTATCGGACAAAGAAATGACCGCTACTGAAATCATGGCTCGCAATGCAGACATGATGCGAATTTTGGGTGCGACCTATGGTCGGTTATTGCATGAATTCATTCGTCCGCTGTGCGATCGTGGATTACAGATATTGGCCCGCCGTGGACTGATAGAGCCAATCCAGTTAAACGGTGATGCGGAATTAAAGTATATCGCCCCGATTGCTCAGATGACGGCGTTGGAAAGTCTGCTGGGGGGTGAAGTATTATGACAGATATTGAAAAACACTTTGCCCGTTGTTTTGGGACAGCGTCTGGCGGTTTGGTTCTAGAACATTTGCGGCGAATAACGATTGGTCGGACATTGGGGCCGAACGCCACGGATAACGAGTTGCGCTGGCTTGAATCCCAGCGTTCCCTGGTTCGCAGCATAGAGGTGTTGATTCAACGGGGCAGGGGGGACAAGTCATGAACATCCTAGATTTTCTTCGTAACAGTTGGTTTTTGATTGTTTTCATTGGTGGGCTGGTCTATTGGGCGGCCCGCCAAGATTTATCTGTTGCGGAACATGAAACATTTGATACGCGGATAACATCGCTGGAAAATCGTACGACCATACTGGAAACGGGCATTGGCCAGATTCAGATAAAGATAGACGACATCAAAGAAGATTTAACACTTATCAAAAGTGCAGTCATAAAATAAAATACAAAAGGATTTTTAATGTCACGACAAATACAATTACGACGTGGAACAACTGCCGAACATGAAAACTTTACCGGTGCCATTGGCGAGGTCACCGTAGACACAGACACCAACACCCTGCGTGTTCACGATGGTCAAACCCCAGGAGGAACGCCCATGGCGCGTGCGGACAGTGTAACCGATATGACGGGTGCAGACTATGTTATTGCATGGCAGATGCCCACATCGGACAATAATTATACTTGGTATCGTAAATATAAATCAGGATGGCTGGAAATGGGCGGTCGCTTAACAGGCCGTTCCGTAACTTTCCCGGTTGCCTTTGCATTACTGCCGACACTAACTATGGGGACTGGGTCGAACGATGCTGCTGCGACCAATCAAAACACATATTCGACACTTACCACGACTGGCTTTACTGGCTGGCAGACAGGCACCAATGCCGGCTGGCACAGTGGGGCGACAAATTTTAATGGCTATTGGTATGCCTGTGGCATTGCCACCGCATAAGAATCGGGCAAATATGCCCGATTTTTACTTTTTACGAACTGCGAATCCGTTTTTATCACGTGGCGGCAACTTGAACAACGCACCATATTCAACGTTTTTTGTTTCAGGATCAAAGTGAATATTCCCTGCCGCAGGCGAGAAAGTCATTTCGCCAAATTTTAATTCGCCATCATTTGTTTCAAAGAAGTCTACGCGGACAAAATCAAACGGTGTCGCCAATTTTTCCGCGACCTGTATCAATTCATCCAGTTTTTTGGGTTTTGGAATTTCATTGACGGGTTCTGCCCCAACGGTTCTGAAATCAGCGGGGGACCAATCAGGGAAAAAGTATTTTCCCGTTTGATTTTTTGGTTTTCCGTCTGTTGCAAATTCGTTCATAATTTCAATTTTTATAAACTTGCATTTTCCGCCAAAGCACCACAGTTTATATTCTAATTTTGTATCGACATATTCTTCTGCAATAAATTTTCGTGCTGAATCCTTGTATTGCATTTCCAAGGCTTCGGTCCAAAATTCAGCAATCGCCCATTTTCGCAAAACAGACGTTATGTTTGCGAGGTTCATTACATTTTTATTGGGCACCAAATAAACCTTCCCACAGCCTTCACTGTGTTTCAGTACAAATTTTTGTGGCATATTATCCAATTTTACTTCGTTTACGGTGTCCCAAACTCCTATCAGTTTAATCAAATATTTGTTGCCAATTGTATTTTCAACATATTCACGTACGGTATATTTATCTGCCAGTTTAGTTTTTAATTCGGTCACATCAAACATGCTGGCCCAAATAATTTTTTCATTCAAAGTAATCAGTTCTTCTGTTGGTAATTTACCTGTCCTTTGATAAAATTGGTCGCGCAACAGTGTTGGTATTCTGTCTGCCCCACAGTACCGTGCAATTTGTTGCCGCGGGATATAAGCAATATTTCCACCACTGGCAGATTTTTTATGTTTTTTATTGTAACTGAAAATCTTGACTCCGCACAGGTAAATATGTCTGCGTCCATTTGTTGTTTGTTCTTTTTTGAATAACTTTATTATTTTGTCATTAAACATTTTATTCTGCCCCAGTTCTTCATAGAATCTTTCTCCCAGTGCCTGTCTGATTATGTCTTGATGCTCTGGACATTTATTATATTTGTACAGCATATCAAACATCTGCTTTTTATGTGGCTTGTATCTAAATTTCTTTTTTATTTCATAACAGATATTTGGGATGACCTGATATTTAATAAATTCGGTTTTTCGTTCATCTGTTAGATTTGCATCATGAATCAATTTCAGTTTATGTTCAATCATATCCAGTTTAGACTGTGATTTCCTGGTCGTCAAAACCTGAGAATCCAGCGACCCTTCGTTAAACAGGAAATAGTGATAATATGTATCGTTAACCAAAACAATATTATCAGTACACAACGTCACATGTGTCAGAAATACAGAATCCTGACCGGTAATAACCTCGTCTGGAAAGTTGATGTTATTTTTCTTTAGAAAATCATGTTTATACAACGCAGACCAAAATTGACTGGTCCAGAACATGTGGTTTTGCGCAATTTTTTCATTAAAATCACTTATCCACATTTGATTTGTTTTACAGTTGGTGATGGTAACGGCTGCTTTGGCTACGGGCACATCTGATTTGACTGCTGCGTTATACAGTTTTTCATAAAAGTCTGCATCGATATAGTCATCTGGGTCAATAAATCCGATATATGGCGACTTTGCTGCCGCCAGTCCCATATTGCGTGCGACCGCCACACCACGATTTTCCGGCATTTCGATAATTGAAATACGTTTGTCGGCATCTGCATATTGTTTTAATATCCCCAGTGTATTATCTGTTGATTTATCGTCAATACAGATAATTTCAATATCCGACATAGTTTGCCCAATCAAGCTGTCCAGACAACGTCCGACCCACTTTTCCACATTATAACATGGCACAATAATTGAAATTTCTGACATAACCACACTCCAAAAAAACTATTTATCTTTTCTGTGCCAAAACACATAAAACAACGGAATTCCAAAGATATAAACCTTTGCCCGATTTGGTTCATGTTTTATCGTAATCAAATTTATCAACTTAAACAGTGAAAATTTCACAACATAATTTTTTTTGCTTTTTTCGGTCAGGTATTCACACAACCCATCTGCATCGCCACAGATTAAATACGGTCCAATATATGGGTTTGCAAAATACGATTTGTATTTACATTTGTTGAAAATATCAACTGCGCATTGCAATGATTTTTTATGCAAGTCCCTGCGTGTTGTACGGTCAAACACTGTATGGCACACGCTATAAAAAGCGACACCAAAATAATGACGGTATTCTGTTTTTGAAATATCGTGTTCGTTTATAAACTTCACGATTGCCTTTGCCATTTTAATATGTGCATCAACCTGTTTTTCAGAATACCATGTTGTTTCCGCGGAATTTTCATATCGCACATAGTGATAATATGTATCTGTTACGCCAACAATTTTGTTTGCTAATGCCGCGGATTGGATACAGAACACGGTATCTTCGCCATTTGTAATGCCGACAGGGCAGTAAATTTTGTTGTCCGAAATAAATTTGCGTTTATAAATTGCGCACCACATTGTATAGTCGAACCGACACTTTTCTTTGATTACATTTTCGACCCTGAACGTATGTTTTTTTATTTGTCCATCTGCAAAGTGTTCTGCAATATTACCCATACACACATCTGCTTTTTCCGCCACCGCATGTTTGTACAGTTTTTCATAAAAGTCCGCATCAACATAATCGTCTGGGTCCATAAAACCGATATATTCACCCATGGCGACATCAATTCCCGTATTTCGTGCAACGGATACGCCTGAATTTTCTGCCAATGCAATAACACGCATGTTTTTATGCTGTGATTCTAATTTGTGCAACAGTTCCAATGTATTGTCTGTTGATTTGTCATCAACGCAAATAATTTCAATATCCGGCAAAGTTTGATTCTGTAAACAATTCATTGCCTGTTCAATATGCTTGCTGACGTTAAAACAAGGCAGAATGACCGAAACCTTTGACATAAGAAATCCCCTTTAATGTGCGACTTTCATAACCTTGATACCACAGATATAGAAACTATCGTTCCATTGTCCGCGTACACACTTGAACACAGTAAACAAATCAAACAAAATAATCTTGTATTCCTGCATTGGTGCATACAGTGTTTTTATAATTGGTATAAATCCGAACAGTTTATATCTTTTTTTCTTGTATGCCAACGTACGCAGCATTTTGCTGACCTGACCACGTATCAGTGGTAAACGTGTATAAGATTTAAAGTTTCGTTTCAGTGCATCTTCCTTGTATTGTGTGTTTTTATACGCATCAACGATGTGCTGCCCGATTAATTCTTTATCCTGATGTGTCATTGCACGTGGTACATTATTCAACAGTAATCCATACACTGACCGCAATATGTTCATATAATCAGCTTTGCTCATACTGTCTTGTGCGTTTGCCCAATTCAGTAAATCAGCAGATGCCCAACACACCTTTTCTATTTTCTTTCGGGTCAGTAAATCACAGTACGCAGAATCACTGCGTCTGATATACATATATGCGGTTGAATCTATGACTGGGATTTTATTGGCCAAATATGCGGCTTTAATCTGCCAGTTTACATCTTCTCCGATTGAGCACCCCGCCAAGAATCGCAAATTATACCTGTCCAAAAATTCTTTTCTGTATATTGCGGACGTAAATTCATATTGGAAATTCAGTTTATCTTGTTTTACGGCCCAGTTCAGTCGATTGGGCGTATGGACACCGTTTACATTTACAGTAATCAGTGAAGCCTTGGCAATATCGGCATCTTCGCGTTTTGCGACATCGTACAATTTCTCAAAGAAATCTAAATCCACATAATCATCCGGGTCAATAAAACCGATATATTCACCCATTGCGGCCTCAATCCCTGTATTTCTGGCGATTGCCACCCCCTGGTTATGCGGAAACTCAATCAGGCTGATACGGTTATCACGCTTTGCATATTTTTTGATGATTGTGACGGTGTCATCGGTTGACTTGTCATCAACACAGATAATTTCAATATCAGACAACGTTTGATTCAGCAAAGAATCCAAGCATGCTCCAATGTATGGCGCGACATTAAAACATGGCAATATAACAGAAACTTTTGGCATGACAACCCCAATCTTGATTACGACATCTATTACTAAGATGTATCATACGGTTAAATTGGCTATCAGTCAAGTATTCAAAAAATAAAAAATCCCCATTTTTGGGGACATTTTCCTAACTGACCAGCTTTTGCCAGAACGTTTTTTTCTTTTGCTGTTTTTTACGTTTTCTGCGTTGTGCATTAACGGTTGTTTTTTTTGCATCTACATGCTGAGCATTTTTCTTTTTGATATCAGTAGAAGGTGCATATGCGTTCAACAGTTCATCTGTTTTATTTTGTTCTGGTGCGACCCTTTGGATAGAATACTGGTCAATATTCATCAGGCTGTCATCACCAACGATAACGATTTCTGTTTCGAATTTTGCCTCCATCTCGGCCAGTTCTGCCCGTTTATGGTTCAACAGGTAAACAGCGACATCTGTTGGCACAGTCATGATAATCTTCTGTGCGGCCTTGGCCAGCAGTTTTTCCTGCAGATGTCTGAACAGGATGATTGCGGCCGTCTGAATAGAAGGCACAACCCCAGCCCCCATACAGTGCGGACATGACACATAGGAAGATTCCATAAAACTGCTGCGTAAACGTTGCCGCGACAGCATCAGCACACCAAAGTTGTTAATTTTTGCCACCTGTGTACGTGCACGATCGCGTTTCATAACCTCGCGCATTTTCATTTCCAGTTTACGGTTATTTTTTTCTTCTTCCATATCGATAAAATCGACTGCGACAATACCTGCCAAATCACGCAGACGCAGTTGCAACGCGATTTCTTCTGCGGCTTCCAGGTTAGTATTCAATGCGGTCTGTTCGATATCTTTTTCTTTGATTGCACGGGACGAGTTAACGTCAATTGTCACCATTGCTTCGGTTTGGTTAATAACCAGTGATCCGCCTGATGGCAGCGTCACATATGGTCCATGCAGACCTTCCAGTTGTTTTTCTACACCGGCCTTGACCATCAGTGGCACGGCCGCATCTTTATATTGAACCAACTGTTTACGAGGTGCCTTGCCATACATTTGCTGGAAGTATTGTTTTGCGGCATCGTATGCTTCTTCGCCCTGGATAATCAGCACATCTTCTTTATCACTGACAAAGTCCCGAACAACGCGTCTTAACAGTGAGTCTTCGGTATGGATAGTGACTGGTGCAACAGATTCCAGTGTAGTCTTGCGAATTTCGTTCCACAGATTGACCAGGTATTCATAGTCACCTGCGATATCGTTTTGGCTGGCTCCCATTGCTGCGGTACGCAGAACAACGGTCATTCCCTTTGGTATCTTCAGTCCATGCAGGATTTCACGCAGTCTGGCACGTTCTGTCTTATCAGAAATTTTCTTGGAAATACCATAACTGTTTCTTTTGCGTGAATTTGGCATCAGCACTGCGAACCGTCCTGCCAATGACAAATATGTTGTCATTGACGCACCTTTTTGTCCGCGTTCTTCTTTGACCCCCTGAATCAGCAGGATTTGTTTTGGTTTTATAACGTCTTGGATTTTGAATTCCCGTGCTCGTTTTGCGAATTCCTTATTATCTTCGCCTGCACTGTGGTCATCATACTCTGCGACTTCGTCTTCTTCATCATTTGGGTCATCGTCATCATCGACAATATTCGCGTGTGCCAGTTCCAGCAACTTTTTCTTTTGTTCTGGGTTTACCTGGTAATAGTCTGGATGAATTTCGGAAAAAGGCAGAAATCCATTTTTTCCTGTACCATAGTCAACAAACGCAGCCTGCAAAGACGGTTCCACACGAATAACCTTGGCCAAATAAATATTGCCTTTGATTTGTGGTTTAGTTGTGGTTTCAACGTCAAAGTCTGCGACACGATTTGTTGCGGTATCAACAACGACAACACGTGTTTCTTCTGGGTGGACTGCATCCACATATATTTTTTTTGACATTTAATAATCCTTTTGTTTTAGCGGCGTACATAACGGCAACAGTTCGTCCCTGTGGGGCGGTCCAGCCCATGCCAAGGGAATGTGCCACGATAACCATCAGCACCAATCGAATTGTTGAAAACAGTGATAATACAAACACTTACTTATAACCCTATATTATGCACAGGGGCTATTCTAACACGACAATATATGGTTTCGCAAGGTATTTATTTTCTGATTTTTATTTCAGATTTTATACTTTTGATTTTTGCTGGGATTTTTTCTTTTGCTTCATTCAGCCATCGTTTCATACGTGACCGCAACCACCGTTCATAGACAAAGAACAAACCGCCCATACCAATCAGTGGGAATACATAGTAAATAATACGATACGCCAGCAAGGCTCCAAAGATATTTGCTTTATCCACGGTGTCTGGCAACGCAATCAGGAACACGCTTTCGAACACGCCAATACCACCTGGTACTTGGCTGAACACACCTGTTGATTGTGCGATTGCGAACAGTCCAATGAATATAATGAACGGTATTTTAACGAATGGCAACAGGCAGAAATAAAGTACTAATCCAGCCAGAACACTGTCAGTAATTCCCAAGATAGTCTGCGTAAAAGCCATTTTGGTTGAAGGTATTTGAAACTTAATTTCGCCAATTTTAATACTTTTGCCAAAGAATATGATTGTTGAAGCAAAGTATGCCAACAGTGCTGCCAAGCAGAATATAAACAGTGCATTTATTCCTACGCTGGCCCCGACCGATGTTTCGAACAATTGGTGCGGCACCAGGAAATAACTGATAACCACGATTGCAGACGCCCCCAAGAAATATGTAAATCCCGAAATGGTCAGCATTTTTACAATATCGCCCCCGCGGATACGCCACCGTGTATAAAGTCTGTATCTGATTGCCCCCCCACTGACAACGGCGTGTCCTGCGTTATTACTGATAGCGAACCCCAGCATTCCTGCCAGCATCCATTTCCACCATGAAACCTTTCCGCCGACATAGTTCAACGCCAAAAAGTCATATAGTGACAAAGCCAAATACCCCAGCAAGCATGCCACACATGCCATCATCAGGTTTACAAATGGGATATCCAGGATTGCATGTGCGATATCTGATAAACTGTATTCACGCAATTGCCACCACAGCATACCTGCGGCCAAAACAAAGAAAAATATACCTGCATAACTAATTGCTTTTTTTACCAGGCGTTTCGTCCGTACTGACATAAAAATCCTTTTGACGGGTACCAGGTTAACAACATTTGAAATAAAAAGCAACCCCCAAAACAGATTGCAAAAATTATATCAAGTTATATAATTTGACCAAAATAAAACAAAAAAGGATAAAAAATGTTGCGTCCATCACTGCGAAAACCAAATCAAATGCGACCTGTATCTATGGAAACAGGCATAAACAAATGGGCCGAGGGTTCCTGTCTGATTAAAATGGGTGGCACGCATGTGCTGTGTACCGCGACAGTTGAATTTGCTCAGCCAACCTGGAAACGGATTCAGAACAAGACTGGTGGTTGGGTAACTGCGGAATATTCGATGTTGCCCCGTGCCAATTCGACCCGCAAAGGGCACGAAGCCATGGTTCGTGACAACCGTGCAACTGAAATTTCGCGTTTGATTGGTCGTTCACTTCGCAGTGTTGTTGACATGGAAAAATTGGGTCGTCACACGATAACAATTGACTGTGACGTATTACAGGGCGATGGTGGCACTCGCTGTGCCAGTATAACTGGGGGTTTTGTTGCATTGGTATTGGCGGTACGTTGGCTGCTGGCAAATGGTCGGATCAGTGAAAACCCGATATCGGACAGTGTTGCTGCGGTATCGGCCGGCCTGTGGCATGGTGAATTGGTGCTGGACTTGGACTACGAAGAAGACTGTGTTGCAGAAATGGATTCTAACTTTGTTTTATCTGGCAACGGCAATTTTATCGAGGTTCAATCTACTGGTGAACAGCATCCTTTTACCGCATCTCAGTTGACAGAATTGATGTCCATGGCCCAGATTGGCTGCCAAAAACTGACAGAATTACAGAACCAGATTCTGGAATAGGGTAAAGAGTATTCAATTCAATAAATCACCGGCCTTGATATATTCAGGGTCGTTTTTTTTCAACTTTTTTTGTGCGATTTTTGCATATTTTTTTGCATCTGCATTTTTGCCAATCAAATTATTATATTCCGCCATTGCCCATGCATATCGTCCTGGGTCATTTTCTCCATATGCTCGTGCCAAAACCCAGTACGTCAGTGGTGCAGGTTCCCCCAGAATTGATCTTTTACACAGTTCAATTGCCCGTTTATCATCGCCAGGTTTGTTTCGTTCGGTTAAAACCAACGCCAGTGCGGTCTGAATTTGAGGTGCATTTTTTGCCAGGTCTAATGATTTTTCATATGCTGCGACACTGTCATCAAAGTGTCCGAACTGATATTCGATATCGCCCAGCAGTTCCAGGAAATATGGGTTGTTTGGATTGCGAGCGATCAACGTCTGTGTTCCGATTTTTGCTCCGTCCAAATTTCCGCCTTGCATATTTGCGATTGCCCGTGCGTACAGTGCTGCATCAGATTTATCAGTATTTGGGTACAGTTCCTGTACGCGTTTTGCATTGTCCAGATATCCGATCAACTTTGCCTGTACCAGTTTGAATTCATGTGCGTCCCACTTTGAATTATTTTTCAGCTTTAATTGTTTAATTTTTTCTCGAACATTATTTATACGTTCTGCTGTCATGGGATGATTGATCATATTTGGGTTTGTTTTTGATTCTGCGGCCCCGGTTAATTCGTTCATCTGTTGCAGAACGTCAATAAAACCATTTGGATTCAGTCCTGCTTTGACCATCAGGTCAACTGCCATATCATCTGCGATACGTTCTTCATCACGGGTAAAAGCCATCAGTGATTGCTGTGCCACGCCACCTGACCCGGCCAGAACCCCGGCCCCCAGTGTTGGATTACCCCCCGCCACCATCAGTCCGACCCCCAGTGCCTGGATTAACATAGTCCGTTTCATTTCCGCGTTCATTCGGTCGGCCATTTGCACCATGTGTCCACCAATTGTATGCCCCAGTTCATGTGCAATCACGGCCTGAAAAGCATCTGGATTTTTTATTTGTTTTATCAACCCCGTGTAAACAAAGACCTCTTCACCGCCCATAACGAACGCATTAAAATCTTCATCATTTACGATATGAATTTTCAATCGTCCATCTGGGATTTTTGCGGCCTGGGCCAACGGCTGAACCAATTCGTACAGTACGCGTTCAGTTTCCGTATCGTTAATCAGTGACGCGGCATTTACCCCGGTCATCATAAAAATTCCCAGCAAAGTGGCAATAATCTTACGCACCCAGTACCACCCCCCGGTCGAAAATGAACATCAAATCCCGCACCCATGAATCATCAGTCGTATTGTTTCGTGCGGCATTTGCGGCCAGTTTGAATAAATCGCGATGTTCACGATAGTCTACAAAGTGATATCTCATCCACCCACTTTGTCGTGTCCCCAGCAATTCACCCACACCACGCATCATCAGATCTTGCTCTGCGATTATAAAACCATCATCTGTTTCGCACAGCACGTCCAATCGTTTTAATCCGTCTTCGGAAACGTTAAACCCGTACACCAAAACGCAGTACGATTGCGTATTGCCGCGTCCCACGCGTCCCCTCAGTTGGTGTAATGCGGCCAAACCGAACCGTTCTGCATTTTCAATTACTATGACAGAAGCCCGTGGTACGTCAATTCCCACTTCGATAACAGTTGTTGCGACCAGTATTTGCATGCCAGACCTATCATCTGCAAATTTTTCCATGACGGCATCACGTTCTTTTTTATCCATTTGCCCGTGCACCAGTCCTGTTTCTGGAAAGTACTGTGAAATAATTTTATGTCGTTCTTCGGCGGCGGTTGTTGCGTTGTCATTTTCAGATTCTTCAACCAAAGGACAAACCCAAAACACCTTGGCCCCTGCATTGACCTGGCCACCGATACGTTCCAGCAGTTCATTTACCCGTGTTTTTGGGATTTTTGTTGTTATAATAGGTTTACGTCCTGCGGGTTTTTCATTTATGATTGACACATCCATATCGCCATAAACCGTCATAGACAGTGTTCGTGGAATTGGTGTTGCAGACAGTGCCAACAAATCCGTATTTGTACCTTTTGCTCTCAGTGCTTCGCGTTGTGCCACACCAAATCTGTGTTGCTCATCAACGATGACCAGTCCCAGGTCTTTGTATTCCACATCTGTTGAAAACAGTGCATGTGTACCGATTGCCACTCGTGTTCGTCCTGACCGCAGAGAAGTCAGTTTTTCACGTCTGGCAACACCTTTATCCCGTCCGGTCAGACACTCGCACACGATTCCGATTTTATCGCACAGCGGTTTTAATTTGGCAAAGTGTTGTTGTGCCAGTGTATCTGTTGGTGCCAACAGGGCAGTTTGTCCACCGCTTTCAGCCATTTTAATTGCTGCGGCCATTGCGACAATAGTTTTACCACTGCCGACATCACCCTGTACCAGCCGCATCATCGGCATATCTTTATCCATATCGGCAAAGATATCATCACAGGTGTTTTGTTGTGCATTTGTCATCTGGAACGGTATGCATTCCCAAAAACGTTCCATCAGATTGTATTTTTTTACTCGTGGCACGCGGCGATTTCGAACATCGGTTCTGTTTTTTCTGCTGATTGCGATAGCGGACTGGTGTGCCAACAATTCACAATAGGCCAACTTTGCCATATATGTTGCATTTGGCATTAAATCTGCATCGGATTTTGCATGGTGCACGCGATACAGTGCTTCGCAAAATTCGATTGTTCGTTCATCTGGTTCGCCTCGCAGTTTTTCGGACAGGGTTGCAAAGACCTGGTCTCGAATATTTGCAAAGACCTTTTGTGTTAATCCTTCGCCGGCGGGGTAAATAACTTGTGCTGCTGGGATTTTTGCGGCATTTTCTATATCTTCGATAAAGTCTGGATGGTTGATTGTTGGTCGCGAAGATTTTTCCAGTTTTCCAGAAATCATACGCCATGACCCGACCGGCATTTTTTTCAACCAATAATCCAGAAAGTTAGAATGAAAGAACTGAATAATAACTGTATTATTCATTTTATCTGCACAGATTATTTGTGTTGGGCGTCTGCGACCTCGGAATCCGCCTCCCCACTTATGGGATTTAACCAGCAGCGGAATAGTAATAGTGGTTCCTGGGATTGCATCTATTATATTATCCGTGATATCGCGTGCACGAACATAAGAAGGTCTGTGTTTCAAGAAATCCAACACCCTTCGTCCGCCCAGTACATCCGCCAACCGCGTTGCCAGCACGGGGCCCACCCCCCGAATAAATTGCAGGTCAGTATTAAGAAAATCAGTCAGTTCACGCTTCATTACTGTAAAATTTAGTAAAAAAACGATAATTATTCAATAGATATCTTTTTTTACGAATATTTGTTGACATTTTAATCCCCTGGGTATAGAATAAAGGCCTGCATGGGGTTGTAGCTCAGTTGGTAGAGCACTTGCATGGCATGCAAGGGGTCGTCAGTTCGAGTCTGATCAGCTCCACCAAATTTTCAAGCAAGCTTTGCGCGCGTTGAGAATTTGAGTGTACCACGAAGCCTTGGCGAAGTGGTACGGACAAGATTCAGTATGGCGGATGTAGCTCAGTTGGTTAGAGCGTTGGTTTGTGGTACCAAATGTCGCCGGTTCGAGTCCGGTTATCCGCCCCATTAATAAATCCTGTCATTCGACAGGGTTTTTAATTTTGGGCGGTTCGGACGAGAACCGCAGGTTCGACACGATAGCCGGTTTTGCAAACAAAGTGCAGCGAAACCGTTGCGTGTGGAAAGGGGCCCATTGCGGTGACGCACCGCAAATGGGAATATACAATCCGGTCATCCGCCCCATATTTGACGACACCCCTTCTGGACCATGTCTATGAAGGGGTATCTTATTGAAATAACTGCGTTTTTATTGTCCAGAAAAAGGTTCGGGCTTATAAGTGAATAATTTCCACATTTGGAATTATATCGGCAATGTATTCAGCGGCCAGACGTCGATGACACATATCTGCGGTCTTTTCTGT
>JAFYXG010000004.1 GCA_017546265.1 Alphaproteobacteria bacterium | reverse complement strand
TTCCCCCAATCAACTGGGTGGCTGGGTTATATTATGTATGTCGTACATCCCACTTTCCGCCGACATGCATCTTGGCCCAGCCCCCCAGTTGATGGATAAAGCAAAAAAACACCCGCCAATCGGCGGGGTGTTTTTTACTATTGTAATTATTTTTCGATAATGTCTATCAGTTTTACTTTGAACACAACAGATTTACCGGCCAATTCTGGTACATACTGTTCTGGGAAAGTGATGTTAATATCACGTTCTTCACCTTCACTCATACCAATAACCTGATCTTCAAAACCTGGCACGAACTGACCACTGCCCAATTCCAATGGGAAATTTTCAGCTGTTCCACCTGGGAACTGAACACCATCCAGGAAACCTGCAAAGTTAATGATAACTTTATCCCCCTGTTCTGCAACTGGTGCACTGTTGCACGCAGTTAAACCGAATGCTGCACAAATACCTAATACAGATACCAACTTTTTCATTTTTCTTTCCTTTGTTTTGTTAATTATTGTAAACACATCTAAAACCATATTCACGCATTGTTGCCCCTTCGGCTTCTATACGATAGTCGAAATAAGGCGTAGGCCGCATAACATCGAACGAAGGTCTGTCATAAACCATCACGATGCTGTCTGCATTACGACCGCACACACGCTTCATTTCAAAGTCTGCGACCGCCGCCAACACAGTACGAGAATCCCCATCTATATCCATACCATCTGCATTTTGCATTAAACGCAGACGCATTTCACGCACATCTGTATTCCCCAGCAATATCTGCACACGCACCATGGCACCTTTGTATTCCTGCCATCTAGTTTCCATACGTGACGTATTCCACCGATTACTGTTCTGTTCTTTTTCCGCCGCAGTTTTTGGCTTATACGAATCGATATTAGAATATTGGTTATCAGACTGCATAAACGTACTGGTTCTTTCATTATACAGTGGTGCATCCGCCCCCCCCTGTTGAAAATCAGTTTCATTATACGGTACGTCATTTCCCGTATTACATCCGGCCAATCCCAATACAGCAATCATCAAAAACAAAAACGATTTTTTCATATTCGCTCTCTCTTTTTTTGTATTTTAACAAATAAAGCATTTTGATTCAAGTCAGGATTTATGATAAAATTATAAAGATGTCAAACATAGTTCTGGAATCTTTGCTGAAACCACTGGCGGAATTTTACACACCGTCATTTGTCGAAGAAATTGCCATAAATCACGCGGGCCAGGTTTGGCTTCGTCTGCACGGTGCACGTGTTCCATGGGTATCATACCGTGCCGAAGTGTTAAGCAAACAATACCTTGTTGATTTAATCCATACGGTTGCAAATATCTACGAACGTCCATTTGACCCGATACATGGTATGCCGGTTGTATATGCTACCCTGCCCGGCAATCACCGTTTCAGTGCAATCGCCGGCCCCAACGTCCAATATGATGAAAACGACATAACAGGTGGCGTGGCATTAAACATCCGTGGTGGCGGTGCCCCAGATACCAGTTTTGAAAACTATCACCTGAAACGTGGGCAACAATTATTACGTGTAAAACCACGCGAAAACGTCCGCCCCGATGACCCATATGAACGTCTGATGTCCGCCATAAATGACGGCAGTCCTATTATCATTTCTGGTGCGACTGCAACGGGCAAGACGACATTTTTGAATCACATGCTGACCCTGATTGACCAAAACAGTCGTGTCATAACGGTCGAAGACGCACGTGAAATCCGCGTCCCCCAACAAAATCGTGTACACTTTGTACTGTCACGAACAGAACAGACAAACGATTTTAATTATGCCCGCCTGCTGGACTTGGTGGTTCGCATGACCCCGGATGTAATTATTGGCGGCGAAATATCCACAGACAACGCATCTGTTTTATGGGAAATGTTGGGGACGGGCCACGATCACTTTTACACAACAATTCACGCAGAAAGTGCCGATGCTGCCTATGCCGCATTTGCGGACAGAATCCTTCACACCCAGCCTGCTTACAACCGCACAGATTTAATTGCCGAAATGCGTAAAAAAATTCGCGTTGTTCAGTTATCACGTGATGGTGCCCTGCGTGCAGTAACAGAAATCGTATAAACAAAAGACGGACAACAACATGACAACAGATAAGCTAACCGAACAAATGAAACAATACAGTGCCACAAAATTGTGTACAGCCGAAAAACGCGAATGGGAATACCTGAACACACCATCATCACTTGACCACCTGGTTAACAGTATTATTACACTGGAACATTTCGGGACAAAAATAAAAGCGTTTTTTTCTAAACCAAAAACACGTTAAAAAAATCCGGCAATGCCGGATTTTTTATTTTGCCTGGAAAAATTTATTGAACACTTTTTCATTCACCTTTACTGGGTATTCCCGTTGCAGGAACGAATTGTAATCATCCATGACATTTTTCTGTGCCATATGTTCCATTTCTTTGGCCAGTGTTTCCATTTTTGCCGAATCAGATTTTGGTTCTGTTATACCCTTGACACTTAAAACATAGAACGCATCTGTCCCAGGCACAATGGTATTTGTTCCAACTGGATTACGGAATGCCGCCACCAAAACATCAACTGGTGCACCATCTGTTCTGGAAACCCGAGCAGATTTTTTGTTTTGCAAATCTGCACCACCATTCAAATCAACCAACATTTCATTTGCACGAACATAGGCCATTTTTTTCTGTTCATCTTTTTTCCATTCGCCCCCCAGTGATGCCCGAACATCATTGAAATCGGCGGCATGTTCTGGATTTACCTTGTCAACCATAACGAACAAGAACCCATCTTTGGTTTCAATCATTTCGCTTTCCAGCCCTTCGTCCATATCAAAGATGCGAGCCAACATTGCATCCGTAATAATTTTATCCGCGGGACGATTATCACGTGCAAAAGCATCCAGCTGAACATATTTTGCCCCGTGCCTTTTCGCGGCATCGGACATTTTTTCACCAGCAATAATATCATCCTCTACCTTGACCGCGATTGCATAACCCGCATCATATTTATCTGGCTGAGCCATCTCAGTCGGAATCAAGATATAGGAAACCGCACGAGTTTCCGGTAAAATCTTTGGGTTCTGTGCATAGAACGCCTGCAACTGTTCTTCTGTTGGTGCCGCCACGTCAAAGTCTGCGTATTTAACAGTCGCAAAATCTATATCACGTTCCGCATAACGTGCATTAAATGCCGCAGTCTTCATAAAGTCCGCCACAGGCATCGGCACCGACATCGCCCCCAATACCATAGACCGCATAACCTGACCACGCAAAATATCTGCAAACTGAGCCTCGGAATAACCGGAATTATTCAGCACACTATCAAATGCAAACGTTGAAAATTCACCATTTTCCTGAAATTCTGGGAATTCACGAATCTCACGTGCGATTCGATGGTCACTGACGACAAATCCCAAATCATTGGCACGATTTTCAACCATCTGTTCTGTAATCATATCCGCCAAGACCTGTTGTGCAAATTTATTTTGACTTTCAATATCAGCATAAACGTTGCGTTGTTCTTCCTTGGTCATCTTTGCCAATTCGCGTGATTTTTCCACATTAAACTGCTGGGCAGACACTTCGGTCCCACCAACGGTTAACAACGTGTTATCACCGGCCGAGCCACCAAAAATCCAGTCGGCCACGCCCCAACCAACAAAAGAAAAAGCCAAAATAGAAATTAAAACCTTGGCAATTGTTTTTTCTGATGCATTTCTTAAATATTCTAGCATTTGTTCCCCTTTTGCGATACCATAGCAAAACGAAACACAAAAAATCAACGAAAAAAAGGGGAATTTTCAATGAAAATTATTGCAGGCAATTGGAAAATGAACGGCACCCGTTTCGATTTGGACAAAATGTTATCAGACCTGTCCAGCATCAGCACAAACAATCGAATTATTTTATGCGTTCCATACACAATGCTGTGTGGGGGTAACGGTTCTGTTTCCATTGGTGCCCAGGACATCAGCACCCACACCCACGGGGCCTTTACCGGCGAAGTATCTGCACAAATGGTTGCTGACACAGGTGCAAAATACGTAATTGTTGGCCACAGTGAATGCCGTCAATATCACGGCGACACGAACGACACAGTCCGTCAAAAAGCGGCCCTGGCCATATCCAATGGACTGACCCCGATTATCTGTGTCGGCGAAACCATGGCGGAAAAACAGGCTGGCAAAACAATGTCTATTATCGAATCGGGTGTTCGCGAATCCATACCATCTGACGTTAAATCAGACATTATTGTGGCATATGAACCACGCTGGGCGATTGGTGCGGGCCTGACCCCAACGGCGGACGAAATCGCATCTGCCCACACACTGATTGCCAACACTCTGGCAGACATGGGGCTGGCAGGCACCCCGGTTTTATACGGTGCCTCGGTCAAGGGGTCAAATGCACTAGAAATTATGTCCATTCCAAACGTGGACGGTGTATTGGTCGGTGGTGCATCCTTGAAAAGTGATGATTTCATACCTATAATAACCAGTGTGAAATAAATATATAGTGGTACAAAAAATGGAAAACAACATGAACAACAAAAACACAGACCAAGAAGTTGCAGTAGAATCAGTATCTGTTAATGATGCTGCTGCGACCGACACACCTGCAACAGAAACAGAACAACTGGCAAGCCAGTTATCAGAATTGAACGATAAATATCTGCGTTTGGCAGCGGAATTGGAAAACACACGCCGCCGTGCCGCACTGGACACCGAATCCCGTGCCCGCAACCGTGCAATGAGTGTAGCCGAAAAAATCCTGCCTGTTATGGACGCGGTTGACGCGGCGTTAAAGCACGCACCAGACGATGCGGGTATTCAGTCTATGGCACGTGCACTGGAATCCGCCTTTGCCCAAATTGGCATTACAAAAATCGAATCGGTTGGTGAAACATTAAACCCAATGTTTCATAATGCAATCCAGGTTGTTGAATGTCCTGACACACAGCCAAACACCATCACTGATGAAATGCAAACGGGCTATATGTTCGGCGACACAGTACTACGAACTGCTATGGTTGTCGTTGCCAAATAAAAAATCCCCAAATTGGGGATTTTTTAATTATATTTATCAACGATTATTATCAAATCCTTGGCCCTGTTTTTAAACCAATCGGATTCTATAAAATCTTCGATTTGCAACCCCAAACTGATACAACCTCCGGATCTAACCTTGTCTGTCACACTGGTACCATGCAGGTAAAAATTAGCACGGCCAAATGTCTGGGTATCATTTGATGGAATCAGTGGCACTCGATACTCCCCCCAACTTTCTGTATCTTTTCTTTCCTGAACTTCTTTATGCTGTGCCAAATACACCCCATCTGGCAACGTCCCAACATTTGGATACGCCTGATATTTTGCATCACGACACTCGGTATACCCCGAAAAGGCGGGCTTTACCACATGTACCGCCCGACCATTATCACAGACAACCATCACGCGTCCATTAAATATCGCAATTTGCCCAGGTTGTACATCCGGTTGTTCTGGAAAGGTCATATTTTTATTCAAATATATTGCATTCAAATTTTCCAGACCTGCAATATCATTTCTGTCCGACACAGTTGGATTTAAAGGACACACACTTTCGTCCTGATTTTCCACAACATCTATGGATTGAATACATGCATTTATATCTGCAGTTATACGATACGGATACTTACCCCAGGTAATATTATACTTATCCAACCTATCCTGCAAATCCTGACGCAACAACAGACACGCATCATATTTTTCCAGGACTTTATCCACGGTTGTATTTCTTAATTTGTCATTTTTTGCACCCGCTGCAAATGCTGCCGCCACATCATCATTGGTCGTCAGTTCACCAGAATAAGGCATCTGAACAAACCAAGGTACCCCCTTTTTTATATCACCAATCAGATTAGAAACCTCTTGCCTGCATTGACCTAACAATAACTCATAGAACCTGATTGTTGTAGTTTTACTGTCATCGTATTCCTTGCCAGATTTTTGTGCATCTTTTTTATCTTCGGCCATAACATGTTCCAGACAGGTATCTTTGGCATCATTTTTTAATTGTTCCAAAATATCACCAGTCACAAAATATGTTTCACCGCCCGCCTGATAAACGATTACATCTGGGTCACTGTTTCCAAAAAGACTTCCACACATTAAACAAATGATCAACGCTGTTAAAAACTTTTTCATTTCAGTACCCCCTGGCAATTTTCTGCAACGCGAACCGCATTTTGTATGGCCGCAATTTGCGTTGCATTAAAAACGGTTGCGACACCACTGACAACTGTTGTCCCACCAGCTAATACATTTGCGGCCGTATTCAGATTTTTTTCTTTGTTCGCATCACCATCGCGTATCTTGTTCGAATTTGCACTGGCCGAGGTTACAGTCCCCACCACCCCCAGCCCCGCCCCAACACCACTGGCCACGGTCGCGGCAACCGACCTTTTATTTATCGAATCCAGGTTTACATATTCCCATTCACCACAGGCATTTACGATATCCTCGGCACGTTTTAATTCTGCATCAGAATCAGATTTTGCAACATACGCCTGCAACCGTACATTGCCCAACGTTTTAACAGTTGCCACACACCCATCTATCTGCGATTTCAGATTCCCCATAACTTTGTTTCCCCCCGCAATAACGGCACCCGCAATATTTGTTGCGGTTGACACAGCCAGGGTCCCAGTTCGCCAATTCCCCAGATTTTTTGATTTCTGTTCCAGTTGACTTTGTTTATTTTTCAGTTGTCGTGCAAACTGTGTCCCATTTTTTGTCCCAGTTTCTGCCAACGCATCAGCAAATGTATCATAGAACATTTCAACACTTGTCACCTGTTTGGCTCCAACTGCGGTCAACGCATCTATAATTTCCTGATATTCATCAACCTGGCTGTCTACCCTTGCCTTGGCAATACCGATTCCCAATGCCACACCACCTGCAACAGTTCCAACACCAGTTATGGCGGTATTTATTCCCGCCATTTGTTTCAGATGATTTAATTCATTTGAAATTCCACCACAGGCAGCACGCACATTTTCAATTGCCGCCACCAGTTCAGTATTCGCCAATGCCACAGACTGTATCATTAAATACCCAGCAAAACACAACGGCATTCCCCGCATCAAATCCCCCATTTTCTCAACGGATATTATATCACAAAATCAAAGTAAAACCAACACCGCCCGTCAGATGCGTTAAATAAATTAGAATGATTTAGATGCGGAACGGTTCCGACAACGTAGTGTACAAACGCTACATGAGTTGTCGGAACCGCCCGCAGATGAATTATTATAATTTATTTAAAACTGAGCACGGAATTTTATCATCCCAGTCTGAGATGTATAATCTTCGTGTAAATCCAGGTCATACATTACAGACAATTCCATACCATTGTACAGTGCGGTCAACCCGATACCGAATTCACCCCCCATACGCGACAAACGTTCACCAGACACCTTGTACGATGTGCCCCCCGGCATCACAACTGTTGACTGGGCATCGTCACTGATGAAATCATAGGTCATTGCCGCACGCAATTCTGGACGTAATTGGATTGCCCAATCATTTTCAATTGCGAACGCATATTTCAGCCCAGCGACCCCCGACAGGAAATCTGTGTTCTGTGCCTTCACCTCGGGTCCAAATTCTGGGGTATATCCATCCTGAGAAATATGCAAATAACGCAGTCCCGCTTCGGTTGTGATACCTGTTGCGAAATCATAACCGGTCACGATTTGTGCTCCTTCGGACTCAACATCGTACATATTGGTCAAAGCAACACCACCAATCATATTCACGTTTTCTGTATATTCGGCCATATTATAAGTCGCCGTAAGATTTACGAACCAGTTATTTGGCTTGTACTGACCATACAGGAACAGTGTTTTGCTGTCGATATCTGTATGTCTGGCACCGGCATGAACATCAGAATTGTTCACAGCCAAACCACCACCGATTGTCCATATTTTGTCAATTGTTGTATCTGCCCCCAATGCAACCCCACGTGTATAACCATGGAATTTATCGGCAAACTTAGACTTATTAAACAATCCCTGCATCCAGAAACCATTTTCCTGTGGTATTTCGTCACCACCTGCACGTCCGACAGAAACACCACTCGCCATACGACCGGCCGCCAATGACAAGATCTGATTTTGCATAGACGTTGCTGCCGCCTGTGCCACAGGTTTATCTGTTGGATTCAGTTTTTTGGTTTCTACCTCGACAACTTCTGCATCTCCCGCATTCAAGGCATCCTGCAACGCCAAAGATACCTGATATGCCTTGCCATTGTTGGCATTTGCTAAACCTGCAACGACACTCGCGGCCTGGGTTGAAATACCGGTTGCTTCTGCGATATCGTCAGCCGATTTAGTTACGATATGAATACCATCTGCATCAACATCTGCAATTTCATAGATATCCCCGACTGAAACCTTGGACAAATCAACATCTGTATCACCCCAAACGTTATAGATACCCACGGCACCAACATTCAGTTCAAACATCGCATTTGCACCAACTGTGATATCACCAATCAGTCGGCCATACGAACCACCGCGTGCGGAATCGTTCAACAAAGACGCAACCAACGTCCCCTGCAGGTCAATTGTTTCCTGTTCCACAAGTGTTGTACCGATATTCAGTGTTGCCCCTTCGGCGATATTCAGTGTACCTGTACCATCACCAATAATACCACCATCCAATTTAACGGTACCATCGCTAATATTTATAACCCCTTCGTTATAAATATCATTCCGACCACCGTTTGCGGTATTATTACTGAACACAGAATCACCAACAAAATTCAGTGTCCCAGAATTGTATATTGCCCCACCAATGGCAACACCATCCTGGCCAGTTGCGGTCACAAAATTATTTGCAAAAACGCCCGACAATGCTTCAATGGTTCCCTGATTTACCAGTGCACCACCAATAGCCCAATCCGTCCCCTTGGCTGAATTGCCCGTAAAATTTGCAACCAATTCACCAATTGACGCCCCCTGACTGTTATACAACGCACCTGCCCAACCATTCGTTACGGCATTCGCGGTATTATTAACAAATCCCTGTCCTGTTTGATGCAACTTTGTAATTTTACCATCATTTACAATGGCCCCCCCCATGGCTTCACCAGCACTGATGGCCACATTGCCTACAAAATCTGCAGTCAAAGAATCGATTACAGAACTTGAATACGTATAAATCGCACCACCTTTGGTCGAGGTATGTGCATCATCTTTTGTTGCATGTGCAACATTTTCCTCGAACACACCCGACAGTTTTCCAATTTTACCAATATTGGCAATCGCACCACCCATGGCATAATCAGCATTAACAACTTTGTTTTCTTCAAATTCCGCAACCAGTTTGGTTATATTACCCGCAGCGGCATTATAAACTGCCCCACCATAATACCCCTTGGCAATATTGTCTTCAAACTCTGCATTGGCAATTGTCATCTGTCCACCATTGTAAATGGCACCACCATAACCATCTGCCTGGTTATCCAAGAAATCGGCATTACCCTTAATAACAAAATCCCCCCGATTAAGAACGGCACCACCATTACCAACATGACCATTATAACTTGTCGACCACCCCGCATCCTTAAGGGTTTGTTCCCATGCATTATACGATACATTGGACACAAAAGACACATCACCAAATTCAAAGGCCCCAAATCCAGAAACAGCCCCACCAAAGGAAGAAGAATTTCCAATAAAACGTGCACCATCATCAAAGATGGCTTTGTCATTTGCATCACCACCGATATAAACAGCCCCCGAACGCAATAATGCAGTATTATTCTGGAACAAAGCGTTTTTACCGACATTCATCGTATTTACAAAATCCTTGCCATTAAACGCATCATAACCATTCAGAACAATCGCCCCGTATCCATACGGAGAAGAATTATTTTCCACAACCAGATTATCACCTATGGTAATTTCGTTATACCCATATGTATACATAACGCTACCCTCGGCAGCCGAATTACCACGGAAAACAACATTATCACCCATTTCAATAACATTTGCCCCCGATGCATCACCATCAGACCAGGTATAAATGGCACCACCCATCCCTTCATAATCAGGCGAAGAACCTTCCATTGCAGTACCACCAGAAAATACAACATTATTCCCTATTTTCGTATAGGTTGCATTTTTATTGAATATATAGACAGTTGCACCATATCCACCCGTATTATTATCAGCAAAAACCAAACCATCGTTGATTATCAAACTGCCATTATTGGTAAAAACACCATTTTCTGCATTTGAATACCCATCTGTTACCACCAGGGAATCCCCAGCCTTTACAGTATAAGGATACTTTTCTATATCAGCAGAAGTGTATTCTGCAGCCATCGCAGGCAAAATTACCAAGGCTGGCAAAATACTGCAGACTTTCAACAAATCCGCCAAATGTTTTGTATTGGACATGATATCTCCTTCTCTTGATTTTTCTCAATCTAGTTGCATTTATTCATAGCACATTTATTATTATTATCAACATAAATATTTTAACACACATATTCCTAACAAAAAATCCCGCCCTTATTGGGCGGGGAATCAACAACTTTTTATACAATTAAAAGTTGTATCTTGCCTTCAACATACCGGTTTGGGAAGTATAATCTTCACGAACTTCGATGTCATAGCTTAATGACACATCCAATTCATTATACTTCATTGTCAGCCCCATTCCGAATTCAGCACCAACACGCGACAATCTTTCACCGCTAAGTGTATATGCTGACACACCCGGCATTGCAACAGTCGCAGATGATTTATCAGAAATCATATCATATTTAACTGCACAGCGAACTTCTGGACGCAACATCAAACCATTATCTGTTTCAAAGTCAAATCCATACTTTGTTCCCAACACTGCTGTTAAGTAGTCTGCTGAATCCAGCTCATTCTTGATACCAATGCTGTTGGTATAATCAGCACTGTTGATATGCAGATACCGTACAGCAAATTCTGGTGTAATACCGCCTTCAAAGTCATATCCTGCTGCGATTTGACCACCAAATGCATTTGTTTTATAGTCGGCAGACACCGCCATTCCCAGTGCGTCACCAGTTTCTGTATAGTCTGACATTGTATAATTCAGCATTGCATTAACATACCATGCCGCTGGTTTATATTGACCATATACAAAAACAGAATGACTGTCGATATCTGTATCGCGACTGGCCAGCGAAATATCACTGTTGTTAAAGGCATATCCGATACCAACTGTTATATCGCCGTTGATTATGCCATCCATACCAGCTGCAATCCCACGTGTATAACCATTAAATTGGCCATTCAGTTTGGTCTTGTTGTACAATCCCTGTGCCCACGCAGCAACACCGGTCAAATCTACATCACCACCACTGCGACCCACGCTTGCAACAGCAGACATACGATTTGCTGCCAGCGATGATACAGTATTCTGGACAGATGCCGCCGTTGATTGAACCACCGACGCTTTTTCTGGGTTAATTGCTTTATTTGCTTCTTCAACCGCTTTTACGTCACCTGCCACCAATGTTTCCTGGATTTTCAACCCCAGGTCATTCAACGCTTTCGCATCAGACTGCGAAATATTTGAAATCATCTGTGCTGCATCATTGGTCAATCCAGTATTTGAAATGATTTCATCAACTGATTTGACAGTTGCGATCAAGTCCTTGCTGTCATCGGACCAATTTAAATCAAATATCGAACTTGACACATCGACATTACCGAACACCTGTCCACCAAACACATGATAGGTACCCTCTTTGGCGAATGCCAGTTTGACAGAACCATTTCCATCAAAGTTATCGGTAATATTTAATTGTGCATCACCATCTCTGACTGTGGCAAACAATGTTCCATCCAGTGTAATGTCTGCCTGATTAATGGTTGCGGTTCCGATATTCAGCACTGCATCTTTGGCAATTGTCAAAGTCCCAGTACCGTCAATACCGCCATCCAATGTTGTGGTACCCGACTGGATATTAACAACCCCCAGGTTATAAATATCGTTTGCCACATTTGAATCACCATGCTTGTTATTTGTGAACGTATTTGTACCAGACACATTAATGGTACCGCCATCGTCATTATAAATTGCGCCACCAAATTCACCGGCATGGTTCCCTGCAAAGGTATTTGTGCCCGCCAAATTCAATACGCCATGGTTTGTCGACATTGAACCTGTACCGCCACCATAGTTAATATCTTTACCGTTAAATATTGCACCACCTGCCTTGACTGCAGAATTTGATGTAAACTCAACATTATCCATATTAACTGCACCGCCGAACACATTTGCGATACCACCGCCAAAGTTTCCAGACTTATTTGTTATAAATGTTGCACCGTTAATATCCAGTTCATACCCCAGGCCATGACGGGCAGAAATCGCACCACCACGTACACCAGATTCATTATTTTCGAAACGAACATTTGTCAGAGCAACATCCGATGTCCCACCAACCATAATCGCACCACCGCCGTCAGAATTGGCAACATCAGCAGTCAGACCTTCTACTGTAATCGCAGCGGTATTTCCATGGAACACCGTATTTTCGATATCAACCTTGCCGTACAGTCCAGCCGCACCTGCGTCTGCCGCCGCATGATTTTCTTTGAATATTGCATTTTTAATTACAGTTTCCGAACCAACATTTTGCATATCTGCAAAGGCACCACCAACATACGCGGTATTATCTTCGAATACAACACGTTCATCAGCAGTTCCCAAGATATCCATCTTTCCTGCATGATTAAATACTGCACCACCATAGTATGCATTATTATCTTCGAATTCGGCACTTTTGACAGTCATAACACCGCCCTTACCCTTGGCATCTGCGGTACCATCATTATAAATCGCACCACCTTTTCTGGCCGCATAGTTACCTTCAAAGTGTGTGCCATCCACTGTCACATCTGCATAGAAAGTATTGTAAATTGCACCACCATTACCTGCAATCTGCTTACCCTCTGCATTTTTATAACCATTGGCCTTATTGCCTTCAAACTCTCCGCCAACAATCTTTAATATTGCTGCACTGTTATCATTATGACCGCCACCTGTTTTTTCTGCCAGACGCGTACCAATTGCACCACCATTAAATCCAGATTCATTACCTATAAAATCAGTATTTACAATCGTTGTCTTTGAAGTTGACCCCAAAGATATGGCACCACCACCAATTTGATTTTCATTATTTTCTGGGTCTAATTGTGCTTTATTACCCTGGAACAAAACCCCATTTGCAACAATGGTGTTACCATAGTTACCAATTGCACCACCATCAAACAAGGCAGCATTGTTCAAGAATTTAACACCTTGACCAATATTCAAAGTTGCCCCCGCTGCATTCCCAGTAACTGCAATCGCACCACCAACTTGTGCTTTATTATTTTGAATTGTCGCGCCATCAGACACGGACAGCTGTTGTCCTTTTCCGACAAAAATCACAGCGGCCTCAAATCTATCACTGGCATCATAGCCACTAAAGCCACCAATGGTTCCATCTGAAACCATGGTATACATATCTGAATCATTATTATATTCAAATATACCACCATCATCGGCAGTCGTTATACCTGTTCCAGCCATTGCGGGCATAATCGCCAGGGCTGGCAAAATACTGCAGACTTTCAACAAATCCGCCAAATGTTTTGTATTGGACATGATATCTCCTTCACTTGATTAAATCAAAATTCCTAACTGTGGACATAACTATTCATAGCACATCTAAATCCATAATCAACCAAAATTATTATTTTATTCCCAATTGAAATGACAAGAAATTAGATAAAAAACACCCGCCAAACGGCGGGTTAAATTCTTGGTTGGGGCAGCTGGATTCGAACCAACACTGACGGAGTCAGAGAACTATGGCTTGAACTTTTCCACCCCTGTTTTTGCCCAGATTTCTGCGACTTTTTACTTTCAGACAAACGGACCAAAATCCGCATGTAAAAAAT
>JAFYXG010000003.1 GCA_017546265.1 Alphaproteobacteria bacterium | reverse complement strand
TGCATCCGGTGCACTCAGGGTTATTTTGAACACGCCCGGTGTCCACACTGCATACAGTGTTGTATCTGTTGCATTGGCTGATATATTTGTTGCAACTGTACTGCCCGCATCAAAGCATACACCGGTTCCATCTGCATTCGTGCACCACTTTGCAACAACCTTATACCCAGACTTGGTTAATCCAGAATTATCGGGCAGGGCACACGCCCCACTGTCGAATGTGCACTGAACAGACTCTGCAACATTACCCGAACCACCATTTTTATCCAGTGTCACAGTATATGATTTTGGATTACACCTTGGCGATGTTCCATTGACGGGAGAATATCCTGTTTCACATTCTACTGCATACTCGCATGCCGCATAGTCTGTGCCGGTATAATACTTATTCGCATTACCCTGGAAGGCCACTTTTGTTGCATTATCAACAGCCGGCGAATACGAAGAACATGCAATATAACAATCTGTATTTGCCGCAGCTCTGCTATTTGAGCCAATGGTATATTCTGATTGTCCCAATCCTGGACACGCCACCTGTTTCAAAGACTTGTCCGGACTGAAATATCCTGTCACAACTGGTTCACACACGGTTGAATCCACTGGATTATAGTACCCAGCATCGCACGTCAACACAGACACATCACAACCGGCATAACTGCCCTGAGTCACAGTTCCCTTCCAGCTACATGTCCATTCAGATGTACCATTTGCTAAATCATACTGTTCACCATCTGCATCTGTAAATCTTTTGATACATTTTTCTACGGTTGCAGCCCCTGTTTCCTCTGTATATCCATTTTGTGGACATTCCATTCGACACCCTGTGGTACCTGCAACAACTTCTCCATCACCATCGCAATAATATGGTACAGCACATGTTGTCAATGTTCCATTGTTAAAATACTTACCCGATTCACATGAAACCATATCCCAGTTCCAATGTGCATACAATGTCGTGTTTGCCGTATACGCAGTATTTGCGACCAAAACCGTACCATCAACATCGATAACTTTTTCGCCACCTGTTTTGGTTGTATAATATCCCTGGAACAGGCGACTGGCAGAAGTTGGAACCTTTACCTTACCCAACACAGTCGTTGCACCAGAATTTGAATACCAACCATTTGCATATTTTTGATAGATTGTACCACTGCCGCCCGTACCATCTGTATCATCCAAGGTAATTTCAACAACAACCGGTTCACATGCGGGATTAACCCCTTCGACCGCCCTATACCCAGTCTGACATTTTGCTGTATATTCACATGCCGCATATGCAGTCCCTGTATAATACTTTTTTGCATCGCCTTTAACCATAACGGCAGTGGAATTTGGCACCGTTGGCAAATACGAAGAACAGGCGATATAACATTGTGTATTTATCGCAGCCTTGCTGTCAGACCCAACAGTATAGTTTGTCTTCTTTGGGCACTCTGAACGCCCCAGTGCATCTTTTGGACTGTAATAACCACTGGTCACATCTTCACATGCCTTGGAATCTGTCGGGTTATAATATCCCGCATCACAGGTCAGAACAGTAACATAGCAGTCTGAATATTCACCTTGCTCTGCCGTACCTTTCCAAGAACAATCCCACTTTGCCGTACCATGTTCTAAATCTTTGCCAGAACCGTCCGTTTCTGTAAATGTTTTAAAGCACTTATTTACACTGCTTTCGCCGGTTGCACGTGTTTCACCATTACCACTTGTGATACTGCCTGCGGGACAGGTTTCACGACACCCCGAGCCGTTAACCAGCACATCTCCACCCCCCGGGCAATAGTATGGTACCGCACACGTTGTATGTGTTTTATCTGCATACGATTTACCTGCCACGCATGCAGTCAACTGACCAATACATTGGCTTTCGCTTGATGCAGTTGTCACACTTTCAGTTGATGTACCATCGGGACACTGATTGCGTTGTGTGGTTGGATTGTTATTATGTACTTCGGGTTCCTGACCTGATGTAATTCCCGGCGACCAGAAATCCTTGCCAACAGCAACACACACACGATATCCATCACCATCAACAGTATTTCCATCATCATAATATCCGCCTTCGCATGCAACCAGGGTAGGTATCGCACAATTATAACTATACCCCGTATCAACATTCGTGTCGGATGCATCCGAATGATGATAGCAACTGCGTCTGTATCCAGATTTATTAGCAGTATACCAAATATTTCCGCGATAACATTCCGTCACCTTGGCAGAAGTATCACTGGCGGTTGTTACTCCAACATTATCCCCCAGATTTGGACACGCACTACGTTTCAAAGCATCCGTTGCACTGTAATAGCCAACACCTGCTGCTGTACAATCTGTATCACTTGTGTTTTTCAAATAGTACCCCGCGATACATGCCAACACCGTCTTATTCGTACATGCAGACTCATATTTACCAGTTGCGTAATAACATGTTTGTGTCCCTGTGGCACGATTTGTACTGGACTTATATGCGACATTCGTAGCAAAGCAGTCAGATGCAGCCTTGGACTTTGCCGCTGAACTGATTGTAACAGTCTTACCCGTAGCGGCTGTATATGTTCCATTTAAACTTGCACATGTTTTACGTCCTTTTTCGGTGCCTATATCCTGAACCGTATTAACACCTTCACAATAACTGTCAGCAGGACAATCTGTACATGACGCACCTGTCCCCTTATAGTATGTTCCAGCCGCACAACTGATTGGGTCGTTTTCTGTCCACGAAGCAGTAATTGTTGCGTTCGTACTAAAGACCTTATAGTTGGTTGTCAACATACCCGTTGCATCAACAACAACATCATTTGATGAAGATAAATACCCACCAAATGTTTCACCTGCGATTGTTGGTTTGGAGATACTGGTTATACCCCTGCTTGCATCGCTGTCCGAGTACCAACCAGTATTATATTTCAGATAGATTGTACTGGCCGGAGCGGTTTCTGCACCATTATGATTCAGCGTAATGGTCAAGACCTTTGGCACACAGGTTGTACCCGATGCCTTATACCCCGTATTACATGTTGTAGTATATGTACACGCAGGTATTTTTGTTCCATTGTATGATTCCGTTGCATTAACTGGCACACGTTCACCATCAGAAATAGGAATACTGGAACACGTGTTATAGCAATCTGTGGCAGCATCACTGCCTGTACCTGCGGTTCTAACTGTAGTATCTGCCCCATCCAGTGCACTGCATGAATATGCGGCGATATCACCACTTGGACTGTATTGTCCAATATCAGTCAAACGACATGTAATAGACGCATCTTGTTCACGATATCTTCCTGCGACACAACTTGTAATCTTGATTGTACAGGTATTTGAATATGTCTGTCTTGAATCATTGTAATAGCACGTCTGGTCCCCAGAACCTGTTTTATCTTCCAGTTCGACATTTTTTCGCACTGTCACACAGGCACCAATTGTTGTTGCCCCGGTCGCCGAAGAAACCGTCCCGCCACTGGTATCCTTTGGACATTGTGGACTACATGAGGTTGCCTCGGTTCCTGCATCAACCGTACCGCCCGGACAGTAATGTCCCGCCGGACATGTTTTCCCGGCCGAAGTCTTGCCCTGGGTACAGGTAAAGATATCCAAAACACAACCCGTTGTTGTCTTTTTATAATTTGAATCACAAACCCAGTCCCCCGTTCCATCACACGTTGCATGTTCAGGGCACGACGTACATGCACCGTTTTTCAACAGATAGTTCGCATTACACTTTGTAACTGTGATTGGACATGCCTTTTGTGTCGCATCACATGTGCCACCTTGTGATTGTGTGCCTGTTGCATCATTTGCACCATAGGAACAGGTCGCAGCATTTGCATCCTGGGTCGAGCATGCGTTCTGTTTACATTCAACCGAACAGGACTTTGTACACTGTGATTTTGATGTACTGCCTGCTGGGCTGGTGTATCCAGCATCGCATGCATTACATTCGCCATTTTCTAACCAGTGATTTGCATTACACTTTGTAATTGTAATTGGACATGCATTTTGTACAGCATCACATTCACCGTCCTGGGATTGTGTGCCTGTCGCGGTATTCGAACCATATGAACAGGCCGCAGCATTTGCATCCTGGGTCGAGCATGCGTTCTGTTTACATTCAACCGAACAGGACTTTGTACATTGTGATTTGGAAGTGCTGCCTGCCGAACTGCTATATCCATTGTCACAGGCATTACACGTCCCACTTTCTAACCAATAATTGGCCTTGCAACTGTTGATGGTCAGCGAACATGTACTGGCCGGTGCATCACAGGTTTTGCCATAATAGTGTACCCCTGATTTACTGGTCGTACCATGTGTCACAGAATCCGCACCTGTTGGCACCGCCTGTTGTGTACATGACTTAGAACAGTTTTTATAGCACTCACTTTGCTTAGTAACGGCTGCCCCATCATCAAAATCATCGGGACATGACGAGCATGTTGCCGTTCCACCGGCACTAAATTCACCGGTATCGCACAATGTACATGCTGGATTCGATGTCTTATTCCCCGATGCACCATACTTTGGATTACAGTTCACATTGTACGTACAGGCCGGATATGCACTGCCGTTATAATACTCTTTGGCATTTACAACTGTGGTTGTTCCGTTGTCAATGGTCTTGGGATTGCAAGTCTTATAACAGTCTTCTTTCTCATTACGCCCACCATCTGAACCACTGGCACCACTTGGACAACTGTTTTTAACATTATTTGCACACCATGAACCATCGGGACATGCCTCGCACGTTGAACCGTTCAACCAATACCCCGGATTACACGTGATAACTTTGGCACAGTTTCCACATGAACGCGATGTTGATTTATATGTACTGTAATCATTATTTTTGCATCCAGAACAGGTATCGCCACCAGACGAACATGCATTACCACTACCGCCTGTAAAATTTGTAGAACACTGATAAACATTATCTTCGGTACACCCCGAATATGTACACGTACCGTTCGCAATTGTGCAACCTGTCAACGAACATGTTTCGGTTTTGGTTGTTGTCGCCGTACTGCTAACTTCTGTACACAGTGTGGTACATGTTTCGCTGGTTTTTGTACATGTTTTTTGTGTTGGTGTACATGGTGTATGATCACAGCTGCCCCAGTTCCCCCAATCGCCATAACGGGTAATAGAACAAGAATATTTTTCACCAACATTAGACCATTCGCCCCACGCTGAACACCCCGAACACTCATCGTCTGCAGACGAACAACCACTGGATGTAAATTTACCGGTACAATCACGTTGTTGATCCTGACTGCACGTTTGAAACGCGGTGCGACTGCGTGTCTTTGTACCAGGTGCTGTACAGCTGCTTTGTTCATCCGCCCAGGTACAATCATATCCATCCTTGCATGTTCCCGGCACACAATCACGATAATAGGTTTCTGAACATGATGTCGTCTCAGAATCTGTTTTATTGGGCCCCGACACATCTACGGTCTGTTCATCAGTTTCATCACTGTCCACCTCGGTACACGATGTTATGCACGTTTTATCTGAAAGTGGGCACCACAAAGTTCCTGATGTATTTGCCACGCACCCATCATACTCCTTGTTACCGTACGTAGCAGATCCGTTATTAACCCATGTGGTATACGATGTTGTAGTTGATGCACATCCCGAACATGTTTCGTTTGCAGAAGCACAACCACTGGTATAATTACTGGAACATGTTAATATTTTTTCGCGTGTAATTGGTTGTGAACAGCTTTGCGTCCAATCATTTGTTCCAGAATATGTATAATCAGTATCATATTCACAGTCATACCCCGTTGGGCAATCTGACGTTTTATTTGTTGTACACGTTACAGTGCAACCATCGCTGCCCGTCTTGGCCGGACAGGAAGTTGTATCATATTCATCTGTCCTACCTTGTTCATTCCTATTGGGCATGCTGGAACACGATGTTATACATGTTGCACCATACTGACATTGTACTGGATAATGCACTCTATCAGCGGTATATCTATATCCACCACTTTCATATGATTCACAGTCATTATAACAACAATCTTCTGGTCCTCCTTCACACGTTAACAAGTTATATGTATCACCGCCATCCGTCCATCCTGCGGGACAATCCTCGACTGTTTTATCCCCATAAAACGGACATTTACAACTGGGTAACGTGCTGCACGAAGACTTATCATGAAACAACTGTCCGGGACAACTATAATTTGTATTATAAAACCGTTCATCACTACAATCGCCCGAAAATCCACCATCACCAGCAGTACTATTACACGCTTCGATATCCAACCCATTTTCCATACACGGTTCACTGCATGTCGTATAACATGTATCAAAATCCGCTCCGGTACATCCACCATTCGGATGACTGTCCGGGCAGGTACACGTCTCTGGTTCCTCCTCGGCCTCGTAACAACAACCAGACAAGACATCGCATTTCTGACCTATGGGGCAAGAATTATCACTGTAGCAATTATCTGCAACACCCGACACCGGGCAATTACTTGGATCAAACTCATCATCTCCTGCAGCAAAAGAATACTGGGAAATACCAATCACAGTCATAAAAAACAACAAAAACAATGTAAAAGTCCGCAGAAAAACCGATATTTTCTTCATCTCTTCCTCTCTATTATTAGGTAGGATAGAAAATTTACCCACCCCTACGCAAGCAAAAAACACCTGCTTTTCACTTGACCATATTTTTGGAAATAGAACACCAAACACAACGTATTAAAAAATCCCCCGAAACGGGGGACTTTATTATTTTGCATTCTTTTCTGCGGATGTCGCTGCCAAATCTTCAACGATACGTGCCTTTTTACCAGACAACCCACGCAAGAAGAATAACTTAGCACGGCGTACTTTACCAATACGAACCTTTTCAATCTTCTCGATTGATGGGCTGTACAGTGGGAACTTGCGTTCTACACCGACACCGTATGATTCACGACGTACTGTAAAGGATGCATTATTACCCATGCCGCCATCGCGTGCGATAACAACACCTTCGAAAACCTGGATACGGAACTTGTCACCGTCTTTAATTTTGACGTGAACCTTCAGTGTATCCCCAGCCTTGAAGTTTGGGATTTTTTTGTCGCCCGCCAGTTTTGCAACCTGGGCTGCTTCGATTTTTTTAATAATGCTCATTTTTCATTTTCCTTTATTAAGTCCGGACGGCGTTCTTTGGTTATGTCGTCCGATTGTTGTTTCCGCCACCGTTCGATATTGCCGTGGTGACCGGACAGCAGGACTTCTGGGACACTTTGTCCACGCCATACTGACGGACGGGTATATAACGGCCATTCCAACCCGCCGATTTCGAAACTTTCATTTTGTGTGGTGTCATTACCACCGTGAACTACATTATCCATCAGACGAACGCAACTGTCAACAAAAACTTGTGCGGCGATTTCGCCACCCGACAGTATATAGTCGCCTATGGACAACTCCATAATATCATATTCAGTAATAACACGTTCGTCAATTCCTTCGTACCGTCCGCACAACAGGGTATATGTTGCGTTTTGATCGGCGACAAAATCATGAACCATTTTCTGATTCAGTGTTGGGCCACGTGGCGAAAAGTATATAATCTTTCCGGGATTTTTGATTGAATCCAATGCCGCCCCCAGCACATCTGGTCGCATAACCATGCCGGCACCACCACCGAATTGGGTATCATCAACACTGCCATAGTTGTTAATGGCAAAGTCCCGAATATTAATAACATCATATGACCAAATATTTTTATCCAGTGCACGTCCAACCACACCGCCGGACAGGGTGCCTGGGAACATGTCTGGAAAGATGGTCAGTATATGAAAGTGCATTTTACTATCTAGTTTTTACTGGTTTTACAAGGCGCATTGCCTGGCACTGTCTACATGTTTGGTCTGTTAAATCCAGTGCAATCGGCATTGCATGTTTGATTTCCTGGGGTGTTCCACGCAGAATGATACTGCACTGAAACTTATGCCCGGGGGCTTGACCGTTCAGTACCCGGATATTGGGCAATGGTGCAAACAGTCGATTCAACAGACACAACGCCCATGTTTTATCACAGGTTGCAAAGACTGTTTTATCCGAATGCTGCACAGAATATGTTTTATTCATGCATTTACCTTTGTCTTTGTGTGCGTTCTGTGGCTTTTTCCTTGCACGTTTTGCATATACCTTCTACATGTTGCTTCAGCGAGTATGGCAGTGTCAAAAACTGTGGCATCAACACCAACGACTGTGGTTTTTTATACTCTTTGGTTTTAATACAGTGCGGATGAGCATAGCAAAAATACCCCAACGGGCAAACACGTGTATATCTGGGGCAGTGAACAATAATAGACGGTCCAAACCATAACACTCTAAAAAAATCAGTATGTTGTTGTTTTGTCATATCTAGCCTTTATTTTACATACACAGTACGCATTTCCATGTTTACGATTGCCCCCGCAAACGACACCATTTCACCGTTATCCATTTCTATTATATCACCGGCACCAAAGTTTTGAAAGCAATCTATGACCCCGATTTTTTTTCCATCACGCACAACATCAAATCCGATTAAGTCGGCCTGATAGAATTCATTATCTGCCAACTGGGGCAGGGCATCACGCTCAACATAAAGGGACACCCCCCGCAATGTTTCCGCGACATTTCTGTCATTAACGCCATTTATTTTTGCGATTACAACATTTGTATTTGGCACAACACGTACAAAACCAAAGTCGCCAACCGCAAATTTTTCTGATTCAATGGGAAAATTGTTTATATCCAATGGTTTATCTGTAAAGGCGTGCACACGCACTTCGCCCCGAATACCCTGGGGTGCGACAATTTTTCCGACCAAGATTTTTTTATTATCTGCCATGTTTTTTCCGCAATTTATGTTGTTGATATCGTACACAGTCCTGATATTTGACGGGGCAGGGGTCATCCACACCATCACGGGTATGAATCACCGTATTGACATGATTTCTTGCCAGATAACAAATTGCATTACGCCATTTGGCAAATCGTTTTACCTTGATATAACATATTGCCCGGTCATACGGACAACACATTTCAGCAACACAGGCATTTTTAATATCCTGGATTGAACTGAACAGTTTTGCCTTTTCCGCATCGGAATACATTAAATCTGGATTAAACGACTGTACCATTTTTCCATTCCTGGACATTTAGCGTGTTTTCTGACTTTGTGCTGCGATAAATCGTGGACAATTTTCGAACTTTGCAGGGCACTGTGTTTTAGTGGCTGTATAAACAAACTGTTTTGCACCGTTTTCGAACGCAATTTTCATCTGACGATAAAATTCATCCAAACGATACACATGATTACAAACGATTTCATTATTATGAGGACATTTATCCATTTTTAAATCCTTTATTTTAATTGAACCGAAAACACAGCCCGGGTTTCCCCGGGCCACTTTTATTTTCAGGAATAAACTTATTCAGCAACTTCTGTGGCCTGGGATTCTTCAGCAGGAGCTTCTGCGGCTGCCTTTGCTGCGGCTTCTGCGGCAGCTTTTTCTGCTGCGATTTTGGCCAGTTTATCTGCCTTGTCTTTGATTTTCATCTGAGTTTTTTCAGACTGCAGATGTTTTTTTGTCTGCTCTGGGATTGCACGTGGTTTAACCAACCCTGCATTCGCCAGGAATTTGTACACACGGTCAGAAGGCTGAGCACCTTTTGCCAACCATGCCTTAACTTCATCGATTTTCAGAACAACGCGTTTATCGCTGTCTTTGGCCTGCATTGGGTCATATTTACCAACGGTATCCAAAACATTACCTGAATTACGTGCATTGCGTGAATCTGTCACGACAATGTGATAGTATGGACGTTTTTTTGCACCAAAACGTGCCAAACGGATAACAGTTGCCATAATTTTACTCCTTGTATTAAATAACTGTTTTACCCACAAAGAAAACCGCCATCAAGAGCGAAACTCGCCGGATGATGTACCACACGCATACTGCGAACTGGCTGTAAAACTGGCAATCTTTTGGGAATTGCGGGCACATTATGTACTAAAAAAGCATAAATGTCAACAAATTATTATACAACGATTATTCAAACTAACCGACATACTGTGTGGCTGTGCCACACGAAGCGTCAGAAACGCGAAGTGTGGTGCGGGCGAAGGGAATCGAACCCTCGTCTTCAGCTTGGGAAGCTGACGTGCTACCATTATACCACGCCCGCGAAACAGAACTGAACATGATGATATATCATTCTCAGAATATTGTCCAGGGGAAAAACATAAATTATTTAACTTTTGCCATCAGTTCACGAACAACGGATTGGAAATCACGATTTACCATTGACATTTTATGAACATTATTCAGGGTTGCAACACCATTATTATCAACCATTAAACAGTGTCCTGTGCCGTCTGGCCGTCCATCAGGCGAATACACCCCCAGATTATTTTTTTTGGCCCGCCCCACATTGGCGATTTTGGCATTTGCATCACAATATATTGGGAATATTCGTTTTCCTGGAATTTCTATCAACAGTGTATCATCTGCACCGGCACCGACCAACAACCCCCGATTACATAACTGCATCAAGAACTCCGCAAACACCATCTGACGTTTTGGAGTATTCAATCCCACCACAGACAACCGTACTGCGGGCGACAAATAATCACTGGTTGCGACATCACGAACCACATTTGCGACATTATCAGCATTATTATGGAATTCATCCAGCGACATTTCAATTGTCATCAACCGTTGATGCTTGTACGCGGCTGATGCAAAATCCCCCAGAACACGTTGCCGCAATTTATCATCTGCCGCCCACGTTACATTTGTTTTTACAACGGGAATCATATCATATCGTGCAAAGATATCCAAACATGTCGGAATATATTGCGGCATATTCAGGAAATAGGGTGCCATTGCCTCGCCCCCGGTCAAAACCATATAACCCCATTTAACACACGGCAATTTATTAAACTGCGAAACCAGGTGTTCTACTGTATTCAGCGGCATAATGTTTGGGGCGACATTTGATCCACTGCATTCACAACAGTGTGCACATTTTAAATTACACCAATTGGTATTTTTGATTGAAAAACTAACTTTCTGGAAATTCATATTATCGCCGTCTGGACTTTCCACGTTCAGCCCCGCAATACTTATACAGATTTTTTGCCTTGCGATATTTTTCTTTATCCCTGGATTCCACCACGATAACCTGGGGAACAATAATAATAGCATACTGAACATCAAACAAATTTTCAAAAATCTGTGCGCCTTTTTGCTCGTTGCACGATTTATGCATAGGATACAGGTTGTCCATATCGTCCACCCCCCCCACACACTGTGGCTGCAGGTGATCCCATGAAAAATCACGAATATTCAAAATTGGCTGATTACATGCATAACATTTAGGATTCAAATCATAGTCAATCGCGATACGATACAATTTTTTGATATGCCGTTTCCCCAGTGCCCCTACATTTTGATTCAACATATCCAATATTTTATGTGGATTCCACATAATATCCCGATGCACACCTGCGGCAATTTCTGCGGCCATATTGTACAGTTGTTTGACATGTGTTCTGTCCAGTTTGTTTGCACACAAATCTATGGACGACAATAAATCTTGTATATCTTCGGGTTTCATTTGTTGTTTTCCCCCACTGGGATTTGCAATTCCTGTTTTGGAAATATTAAATCTGGATTTGTTATATTATTACGTTCTGCGATAATGCTGAACAAAATTCCACGGCGTAAAAAGTTCCGTGCAATAATCCACAAACAATCGCCGCGGCGAACTGTATAGTATGTATCATCATCACCGGTCATTTCTGGCATAACAAACCTGTGCATAACGGTCGCGACCGTGCGTCCATCACCATCATGCAGACGTACTGCCAATTCATATTCACGTCCAGTTTCTAATTCACCAATATCGGCCCCCAGTCCAAAATGCTTATAATCCGACACGCGTGCAAATCCCAGATACTTTCCATCCAACGCCAATGACACACGCAACCGCGGCATTGCGTCCCCGGTAACAACGACACGACCAGTATTCAGATAATCTATTTTTGAAACACGCAAATCGCCATCTTGCAACATAGCTGGTGCTTGCAATAATGTACTGCCATCTTTAGTCATCAACAGTGAAACAGAATTCGCCACCCCAGCATCTGATATATATACAAAAACTTTATCCGCAGATTTAACCTCTGGCTCGGTTCCAACCAATGCAACTGTATAGTTTCCCGGTTTCCAAGGATTCATGGTAACATAAACAAATTCTCCATACTCATTTGTCTGTTCGGTTGCGATAATCTTGTTATTAACCATAACAGACACACCGCGATTTTCCAACCAACGACCAGCGATTAAGACATTACCGTCATTTTGAATACGCACAATATCAAATTCTGGCACAACAATATCCTGTTTTTTCTGTTTAACAGGTTGAACAATTGGTTCTGCCAAGTTTGGCACAACAACAACGCGTGACGGCTGAGGCGTACGAACAAAGGCAACCCAAATCGCGATACAAATAACGACAAAGGCACACAAAATCGGAAACCAGTATGCACGCAACCCAGTTTTACGTTTACGTGCGGCTTCGACCTGAGATTTTTCAACGGACTGGTTTTCAGTATTCTTATTTGACTTTTTTGCAAACATATTCAAAGACTTCAAGAACCCCCGTGTATATTCACGTCTATTTTCCTGCCAGTCATTTTGCTGTGCAATTGCGTCATTTATCAAATCATCTGTTGAACGTTTGGTTGTACCCATATTGTTTTTATTTTGCTTTGACATACCATTAACTCCTGAAAACCTTATCTTTAACAAATCTAGACAAATTATTCCAAAATATATTTCTTTGTCAACGTATTTATGATATACTTGTCCTGACAAAACGGGGGAAATATGAAAAAAATAGGAATTATGACCACGGGTGGCGATTGCAGCGGTCTGAACACAGTTATTCATCGCATTGTCCAGGGGGCCAAGCAACGCAAATGGCAGGTTTTTGGTATATTGGATGGGACAGACGGACTGTATGTAAATCCGCCGGCGGTCATTCGTCTGGACGATATGATGTTACCAATTGAAAACGCACGTCTTGCGGGCAGTTTTCTTCACAACGGTCGTGCCAACGCACTAAATTTTGAAACAGCCGCTGAAACAGGCAAGATTGCATCATTTAACAAACGCCTACATAACGCACTTCGGGAATTAGCATTGGACGCACTGATTTTAATTGGCGGCAACGGCAGTTTATCTTTGGCATGGGCGAACCGTGGCACATATCGCGATGTCCAGTTGATATGCATCCCAAAAACCATAGATATGGACATGCCGTTAACGGAACGCACAATCGGCTTTGACACAGCGGTTGAACAACTGACCCAGTTTTGCGACCAGTTAATGTTGACTGCCCGCAGTCATCATCGCTGGTTTGTAGTCCAGGCAATGGGACGCGATTGCGGATATTTGGCATTAAATGCGGGCATTGCGGCGGGTGCATCTGCCATCTTGGTGCCCGAGATTAAATTTGACATAGACAACCTGGTTAACCGCATATCGACCGCCGACACAGATTATGGCATTATCATGGTATCCGAAGGCATAACATTGCGAGGTCATTCTGGTCGACCGGCAGATATGATTTCCCGCAAATTAAATGCGGCGGGCATAACCAATCGGACTGCGTTCCCAGAACACATCCAGCGGGCAGGGGACACCACTGCATCTGACCGCATTTTAGCGACCCGCTTTGCAGACTGTGCATTAAAAGCGATTGAAAGCGGTGAAACCTATGTCATGACAGCATTGGAATGTGGCAACGTACATACAGTAGGCTTATCAGAATTTGTTGCATCTGGCGAATGTGTATCCGACCCACATATTCCAGAGTTATTGACATCCAACGCTTACATTGCCCCTGACGAACCATTACTGTCGGTCGCCCGCGACATGGGAATATACATTGGTGAAATCAAGAAATAAAAGAAATACAAAAGAAAACAACACCCCGCCAAACGGCGGGGAATATTTTATACCAGACATACAAATTATTTCTTTTCAGAAAAATCTGCATCAACGGTTCCGTCTTCATTTTTATCAGCTTCACCGTTGGAATTTGCCTGTTGTTCGGCCTGTTGTGCTTTATAGACCGCTTCGCCCAACTTCATGGCCTTTTCATTTAACGCATCGGTCTTGGCCTTTAACGTTTCGACCGTTGCATCTGCCTTGGCTACTTCATCGCTCAATTCTTTTTTGGCATCTTCAATAGCCTTTTTTTCATCTTCGCTGATTTTATCGCCATGTTCTTTTAATGCCTTTTCAATTGCAAACACTGCAGTTTCTGCGGCATTTTTTGCCTCGGCCAGTTCACGTTTCTTTTTATCCGCTTCGGCATTTGCAGCGGCTTCATCAACCATACGTTTGATTTCGTCTTCGCTTAAACCTCCATCAGATTTAATAGAAATCGCCTGTTCTTTGCCTGTACCTTTATCTTTGGCAGACACATGAACAATACCATTTGCGTCAATATCAAACGATACTTCAATTTGTGGCATACCACGTGGAGCTGGTGCAATACCTTCCAAATTAAACTGCCCCAACAGTTTATTATCCGCTGCCATATCGCGTTCACCCTGGAACACACGAATTGTTACAGCCGACTGATTATCTTCGGCAGTACTGAACACCTGAGATTTTTTTGTTGGAATAGTGGTGTTACGATCAATCAGACGTGTAAACACACCGCCCAACGTTTCAATTCCCAAAGATAATGGTGTCACATCCAGCAACAGAACATCTTTTACATCGCCTTTCAAAACACCGCCTTGAATTGCAGCCCCCATACCAACAACTTCGTCTGGGTTTACCCCCTTGTGTGGTTCACGACCAAAGAATTCTTTAACTGTTTCTGCAACCTTTGGCATACGTGTCTGTCCACCGACTAAGATAACCTCGTTAATCTGAGATTTTTCCAGTCCTGCATCTTTCAGTGCTTTTTTGCATGGTTCAATTGTGCGTTCAATCAAATCAGCAACCAAAGATTCCAACTTTGCACGTGTCAATGTTGTGTTAAAGTGCTTTGGCCCAGTTGCATCTGCGGTCAAGAAAGGCAGGTTAATATCTGTACTTGTTTTTGATGACAGTTCAATCTTTGCTTTTTCAGCGGCTTCTTTCAAACGTTGCAACGCCAATTTATCACCTGACAGATCGATACCTGTTTGTGCTTTGAACTCGGCAATCAAGTGTTCTAAAATACGTGCATCAAAGTCAGAACCTCCCAACGCGGTATCACCATTTGTTGATTTTACTTCGAACACACCGTCAATAATTTCCAGGATAGATACGTCAAACGTCCCACCTCCCAGGTCATAAACAGCGATAACACCGTCTTTGCCTTTGTCCAGACCGTATGCCAACGCAGCGGCGGTTGGTTCATTAACGATACGCAAAACATTCAATCCTGCAATACGTCCGGCATCTTTTGTTGCCTGACGCTGGGAATCGTTAAAGTATGCAGGCACAGTAATAACCGCATCTGTAACCGGTTCCCCCAGATAGCTTTCTGCATCTTTTTTCAGTTTTGCCAAAATCATTGCAGAAATCTGTGATGGGGCATATTTTTTACCATCCATTTCCACCCATGCATCACCATTATCACCTGCGACAATTTTATATGGCACACGTGCTGCGATTTCCTTGACAGCAGGGCTGTCGAAACGCAAGCCCATCAAACGTTTAATTTCATAGATTGTATTTTCAGGATTTGTCACCGCCTGATTTTTTGCGGTAATCCCCACCAACTGTTCACCACCTGATGTCAACGCAACCACAGATGGCGTAGTACGTTGTCCTTCGGCATTTTCGATAATTTTTGGGTCCGTTCCATCCATGAAAGCCATGGCAGAATTAGTTGTCCCCAGGTCAATACCAATTACTTTTCCCATATTTTTTACTCCTTAAAATTTTAGCTTACCCACGATATAGTTATGCAAAAAAAGATTTCAAGGGGCAACAGACATATTTTCTTAAATAAAAATAGCAAGAAAAACCGCCCGAATTGGGCGGAATAATTTTTTCTTTACCAAGAAGTTGAAAATTATTTTTTGCCTGCTGCGGCCATAGCGGCTGCCTTGGCTTTTTCGTCTTCTTCCATTGGCATTTTACCGCCGATTGTTGCGAATGCCAATTCTGCCTGATGCAGTCCCAGTTCAACACCTTCTGGCAATACCAGGTCAGTACCGTGAACCACATCACCAATTGTCAGGTTTGCCAAATCGATAACGATTTTTTCTGGGATAACATCAACCAAACCACGCAGTGCAACCTTACGCACAGCAAAGTTCAATGTTCCTCCCAATTTCAACCCCTTAGACGTTTCAGCATTAACAACTTCTACCGGCACAACTACGTTAACAGGCTTTTTAACGTCAATACGTTTAAAGTCTGCATGAATTGCTGCATCTGACACAGGATGATATTGTACATCCATCAGCATGGCATCTTCTGTACCTTCAGCTGTTTTGATTTGGAACAATTTAGTCCGCAATCCTGGTGTTTTCAACAACATTTCGAATTCGCGACCGTTCAATTCGATTGCGATTGGGGCTTTCTTTTCCCCGTACACAACAGCAGGGATATTTTTATTATTGCGGATGCTACGTGCGGCCCCCTTGCCAGCAACGTTGCGAATTTCTGCATTTAAGTTAATTGCCATTTTTTATCCTTTTGATAGCATTATTTTATATGTTAACACAGCCTCCAAGGGTGCTGTGCGGGGCATATTATTACCTAAACCCACAAAAAAATCAAGTAATTTTATTATATTTTTCTTAAAATCAAAAATCTTGCACGGCCGTACGTTTTATCACGCAACACTGTCCATTCATCTGTATTTGGCGATATGGCATGACCAACTTCCTGTTCCCAAATCAAAACAGTTCCGCATTGTGCGACTTTTTCAAATTTTCTGACCCACGCATTTCCCAGTTCCGCATTCGCATATGGCGGGTCTAAGAATACCAGGTTTACATTTGCCCCGCATTTAGCAATTGCACCAATGGCATCAACCTGTTGTGTTGTTGCCCGTGCATCCACCCCCAGCATTGCCAAATTATCACGCACAGTCTTGATTGACGTTGGTGCAACATCTGTAAACAGGACGCTTGCATTCGCATACCGCGACAGACATTCCAGTCCAAACGCCCCACTGCCTGCGAACGCGTCCCAAACGACCAGTTTTTCTTGCCAATCAAGAATTCCCGCATCCAACATATTAAACAACGCGATACGGGCACGATTTTGTGTGGGGCGTGCATTTGGAGGCAATTTTAGTTTTCGTCCACGAAATTGTCCTGAAATGATTTGCAATTTTGAATCCATACGATAAAGTATACAACATGCAGTTCATGAATCAAGCCATTATTTCCGCCCACCGTGCAGGCAACCATGATGACGTACCAATTGGTGCGGTGATTGTATGTGACGGGAAAATTATTGCACGTGGCGAAAACCAGGTACAATTACGCAAGAATCCGACCCTGCATGCAGAAATAGTTGCTATAAACCGTGCCTGCAAAAAACTGGGGCAGAAATTTTTGAACAACTGCGACATCTATGTAACATTGGAACCTTGTGCCATGTGTGCCACGGCGATATCACTGGCACGAATTCGTAATATATACTTTGCGGCATTTGATTCCAAGGGGGGCGGAATATATTCAAACGCACGCGTTTTTGACACAGACAGACATTTATGGAAACCAAACGTACACCAAGTACCAGAATACGCGGTGGAATCTGCTGATTTGCTTCGAAAATTCTTTGCGGTACGCCGAAAAAAATAATCCGCCAATCGGCGGACTTTTTTTATATCAACGATTTTCCGGTCATATCACTGGGTTGTGGTATTCCCAGAATCTTTAACATAGTTGGTGCAATATCGGCCAGCCCGCCATCACGAACCGCCGGTGCATTATTTGCAACAACGACAAAGTTCACAGGATTAGTCGTATGTGCCGTCCACGGCAGGTTATTTTCTGCGTCCCACATTTTTTCAGCATTTCCATGATCTGCGGTTATTAACACAGTTCCTCCCAGTTTCAACACTGCATCAACCAATCGCTCTAATTGTTTGTCCAGCACGCCCATTGCAGTGATTGCGGCATCAACATTCCCGGTATGTCCGACCATATCGCCATTTGCCCAATTCAATATAACCACATCAAAATCTTCCAGCACAGGCAACAAAGCATCTGTAATTTCGACTGCGGACATTTCGGGCTTCATATCAAATGTTGCAACATCTGGCGATGGAATCAGCACTTTTTTTTCACCATCAAAGTCTATATTTCTTTCCGCATCAAAGAAATATGTCACATGGTTATATTTTTCTGTTTCTGCGATACGTAATTGACTTAATCCATATTGTGCCAGGACATCACCCAAGGTATTTTTGACTGCCACATCGGGCAACAGGGCGGGGCACGCCTCGTTCAAACCTTCGCCGTATTGCGAAAAGCACAGCACATGAACACCTGTTTTAACAATTTCCCGCATTATTTGTCTGGCACGATCGCTGCGATAATTTCCGAACAAGAATCCATCTTTTTGTGTAATCGGGACATCTCCATCTATGACGGTTGGCAAAACAAACTCATCCGTTTCGCCACGTGCATACGCCATATCTAACGCATCTTGGATTGTCTTGGCATGAATATCAGATTTTGCATTTGCGATTGCATCGATTGCGATTTTAGTTCTATCCATATTCTGATTTCTGTCCATGGCAAAGTACCGCCCCGACAAAGTCCCCCAAAAAACCTGTCCATCTGCAAAAGAATCCGCCAGTTGCAATTGAATTTGTTCTATGTATTTTCCTGCGGACCGGGGCAGGGTATCTCGTCCATCGGCGATAAAGTGCAAACATACACGCAGTCCTGCATTTATTATATACTTAACAATAGTGATAATATCATTTATATCGGAATGCACACGTCCATCAGACATTAATCCCGCCACATGCACAATTCCGCCCTCAGATTTCACGGTGCGAATAAATTTTTGCAGTTCTAAATTTTCATCCCAGTTTTCCAATTGGAATCGCCGCAGGAATTGGTTAACCACGCGACCGGTCCCCATTGTAATATGTCCAACTTCGGAATTTCCCATTGTTCCCTGTGGCAACCCCACCGCCACTCCACTGGCATCCAGCACACTGTGCGGATATTTTTTCAACAAACTTTTCCAGAACGGCATATTTGCCATTTCTACGGCATTATATTTGGATTTTTCATCTATACCCACCCCATCCATAATACATAAAACCAACGGTTTTTTCATACTTTTCCCCTATGCTTATCATCTTCATCCACAGTATAAAAGTTTTTTAATTGCAAAATCAAAAGAAAAATTGTATAAAATATATCAAAGGATAAGGTTCTTAGGGAGCAAAAAAAATGAGTGGCAAACCATTTACACCAACGGCAATAGACGAACACATTGGTCAACGCATGCAATTGCGGCGTGTCATGATGGGTTTATCTCAGAAAGACCTGGCAAAAATATGTGGCGTCACGTTTCAACAAATACAAAAATATGAATGTGCGGGCAATCGCATATCTGCATCGCGTTTATTTGAACTCAGCGCGGCATTAGAAACACCTGTATCATTTTTCTTTGCGGGGCTGCCTGGTCATATTGAACGCGAACCACGCAACGGACATTTGCCAAAACCCCGTGTGGCGGACGGCGGTTCAGATGATCCACTGGCAAAAAACGAATCCCTGCAACTGGTGAATTTATATTGGAAATTACCCACCGATTCCCAGCGTGAAACGGTTATGAAGTTATTACGTGCATTAAACGGCCAAAAATAATTTTTGTAAATTGAAATTAACATTAAAAAAAGTTCCATAAAAACGGAACTTTTTCTTTATTATTCTGTTGTGGTATCAGTGACTGTACGTGTCGTACTGGTATTACCACCACCATTTATAACACAATCACGATATTCGGATGGTATTGTTTTAGTCCAACATTGTCTTTCCAGAACTGTCTGAGTTAACTTGGTATGTCCCTTGCCATACGTCATATCAACCTTGGAATATGCGGTTGCGTTAATACAGCGATTTGTTTTTTCGTCAAACATCATTCCAACAGAACACTTTACACAAACGCCGGTATCAGTATGCACCCCGCCACGCAACCCCGCCGAACAGTCGATACAGTTGGTATTTATTGCCGATTCAAAGCCTTTGTTTGGGTCACCACAGAAATATTTGATACAATCGCCATGTGTAACTTTATTGTGCATTTCGGCCTTATATCCATCTTTTGGGAATCCAGAACAGAACTTTTCTTCTTCTATTTTTTCCTGCTGTTGCGGTTCCTGAGCGGCAACTTTTTCCTGGGCCGGAACAATTGGAATACAATCTGTACCATTTGCATCTGCCTTGTACCCTTCGGCACACAATAATTTAGTTTTTCCAGCCAAAGACACCGATTTAACAAAAGAATCTATTTTTCTCCAATTATCACGTCCACACTCAATCATAACAGGTGCCGCCATGATACCATGCTCCATAAACTTTACTCCACCTAACAAGGAAACATATTTTGGATCATCGCCCCATTCATTAAATGCCGCAACAGAAGAAGATTTTTCATTGCTATCTTCCCCAGATGTTTTAATAGCCAATCCTGAAAACAAACCACTGCTTGTTGCATTCAAAGGCGATGTGTTATACCTTAATGGCACACCATCTTGTTTTGCACAATTAACTCCGGCATAACCAGTTTCACACAACCATACACATTGATCATACCTTAAACCACTGGGAACAAAATACTTTGTCCAAGACCTTTTTTTTGCTTTTTTATTTGCACATTGCACCTGATACGGGCAAAAATATCCACCATGTTCAACAATTTTTTCAGCAACCAAACCAATAACTCCCCACTCATCGCCCCAGGTTCCATGTGTTCCAGATTTACCCGTACTGCCCACTAAAATAAACCCTGATGCATTACCACTTGCTGTCGCATTACTATATCCCCACCAGGAACGTGCAGAACTGTTAATATTAACAGCCGCATTTGCCCCACCAACAACCATCATACACACAATAACTGAAATACAATATTTTTTCATTTATTTTCAACCTTTATTTAGTTTTCTGATGGCACAACATAGCATACACCGCCTTCAAAATACCCCGTCCCCAGTTCTTTGCACTGCATTTCATACCATTCATCGGTCATTGTGCATTCATCCTTAACCGGATCATACGTTGCCAACGGTTTTCCCGAATTCGACTTAATATCGATTCCATCTATATATTCCTGGCAATACAGCATAATTGTTGGGTCGACACATCTGCCCCATGTTGCAACACTGTCTGTTTTGCCTGCGGCACGACTGTTTCCCAATCCATAAACCGTGTTATAGAACGCAGCAATATCATTTCCCCCCTTGGATCCTGGCTCCATCCAATAACCACCAACTTTATCACACAATTCGGTCAACAAATATTCCATCTGTTCAACAACATCATCAACGGATTTATTAACCTGATTCATTGTCTGAGCGGGCAGGGCTTCAAAAATTCTTTCTTCTTTATCTAATGTTGGGTCGCTGCACATATCCACAGCATATTTACGAACCATTCCCTCGAACGTCTGTGGTTTTTCCTTTTCGTTTTCCTGGGCGTCAACAGGTATATCTGTTATCCGCAATGGCAAATTCCGGCATTTCCACGGAAAACCAATTTCACCTGCGGTTGGCGTGCACAATTCTTCGATATAGTTTTCCACGGCGGTTGTGCATCCCTCGGCCACACGCACGGTATCAACAGAATCAACAAATTCCAACAGTTGCACAATCCCGCACTTTTTGGAATCTTCCGCCGATATATGTCCATTGGCATCAAAATTACATTCTGTGTTATTGCCGTACAGTGCCGCACATGCCACGACCTTTTCACGACACATTTCCTTGGCTGCGTACGCCGAAATCGCCCCCGCCGCCTGGGCTGTTGTCGTATCAAAGTCACGCAATGCTGATGTCTGCGTATCATAACACTCACTCATAGTGCTGACACATGACATTTTTACTTCTTCTATCTTTTCATCTTGGGCCTGTGCAATTTCGATTAACGCGGTACGCTTAAATTCTTCCCAAACAATATCAGCCTGGTCACGACAGGTATCCAACGCAGTATTTGCATACATACGTTTAGTATTCAAAAACGCATTAAATTCACTGTTTTGTTCTAAAACATCCGCCCCTTCGCCATTTAACTTAATCAGTTCTTCCAATTTGAACAAACGTGGCGAATAAATTGCATCACCTGTGGTCTGATTGACATACACCCCGGTATAGTCCAAACACCGCTTGTAATTCACACCGCATGCAACATCACTGGTTAATGCGGTACGCACCTTGGCCACACATTCGTTAATATCCGCCGAATTATGTGCACGATATTCTTCCAATCTGGCATCACGCAGGATTTTTTCAGCCTGACGCACAGTCTGTTTTACGGCCTCACGCTTGGAATTTATATTTTTTTCATATGCGTTACAATCTTGGGTAATCAAAATACCATATGCACTGGTTGTCATATTTACAACAGCCTTGCTTTCGCATTGGTCACCAACCATCTGCAAACATTGCTTATTCGCAGCCTGATACAGTGCCTGACCTTCTAATGAAGTCATATCGACACCTGTAGTCGTATCAAAAATAGAACTGGTCGTACCATCACCCCAAACATCGCCAATATCGGTTGAAAAATCCAACGACATAACCCCCAGCGAGTTATATGAATTACTGGTTGTAGTGGCCTTTTTCTTACCTGCCAACAAATCACCAATTTCGTTTAACAATGCCTGTGCCCCACTGGTATCTTTTTTTATTGCGGCCTCACCAACTGTGGCAGAATACATTGCATTAACCTCGGCTGCGGTCTTATCAACTGCATTCAGATTATTATCCTCGAACCGCATCAGCAAAGTTTTTGCCTCGTCCAGGGCATATTCTATGTCACGAAACTCAGTAAATCTTTCACTGCAATAACATCTGCGATACGTATCATTTGCATTTGCACAAAACTGGTCCATACATGTTGCATATGCCTCGCGACAGGTGGCATATCCACCACCAATCTTGGAAACATCATTAAACACAGCGGTTGCACGTGCCGTTGATGCCGCCCGCGACAAACCCGCATTTGAAACATTTGTTGCACTACGTGGTCCCGCAGCACCCGGCACACGAATAATACCATTAGAAGCCGCACGAACACTTGTCACATCTGGACGAACTGGTGCATTCTGACGATTTGCACTGCGAGCGACCTGTGCACCTGTCGCCGAACGCGATGCCACGGCCGCCCGTTGTGCCGAGGCACTGCGTGCAGAATTATTTACCACCTGGGCATTATCACCACCACGATTAACCACATGACCATCTGCCCGCTGACCCGAAACATTTGTTTGAACCGCACTGCGTGGATTAGGTGCCTGAGCCGCCAACACATTTCCACCAACACACACAGCGGCGAAAAATGCAGAAAATCTACCAAGATTATAAAAAACGTGCTTCAATTCAATTCTCTCTTTTCCGTAATTTTATCATTTTACATACACCTGAATCAACACTAAATTTCCACTTCGCACAAAATCCCCATAAAAATTACCCATGCATCAAACACAGCATCATATGCAGCATATGCTTCTTGTGTTTTTTTTGACTCCAACGCATGATTTCCATGGTCCATTTGTTCGGCCATTTTTCCCAACAATTTCTCGGACATTGGCCATATATCACCATCATATTGAACATTTTCCAGCATCGGCCGCATTAAATCCGTCCGAATATCACGAACCATCTGTACCAATTTTGGATAATTCGAATTTTTTTCAATTGCAATCATGTTCATTAAAGCGATTGTCAAATCCTGATCTGCAGACAAATCCAGCGGATTTACTTTTTTTGCATTGTCTATTTGTTCAACAGCATTTTTGAGTGATTTTTTAATTGCCTTACTCATAATTACCTTTCCGTTCCTTAATACAATATTAGAAAAAACGACCGGTCTTCGTCAATGCGATTTTATAACGCCCCTCATATGTGCAGACCGTGCCCGTGGATTATTATCCAGTTCATCCTTTGTCGGCACAGCCGTTTTAATCAAATCGAAATTGGCAGCGGCAACCGCCGGTAAACGCGGGTCCCCCGGGGCGATCGTCCACTTTTTGAATGTGTTTTTTACAATTCTGTCTTCCAGCGAATGGAAAGTCACACAAATACACTTGCCTCCCGCCTGCAGCAATTGCGGCACCACAGCCAATGTCCGTTCCAGTTCCCCCATTTCATCATTTACTGCAATTCGCAACGCCTGAAAAACGGGTGCGATATCCTTTGGATTATGAATTAAATTCCGCAGTTCCATGGTTGTTTTAGGTTGCGCATCTTTGATTACCCGTGCCAGAACATTTGCTTTTTTCACATCACCATAGTCCCGCAGAATCTGTGCCAATTCTTCGACAGAACACTGACCTATTAAATCTGCAGCACTGATTCCAGACTGACTCATCCGCATATCCAGTTCCGCATCCGCACGAAACGAAAAACCACGCTCTGGTTCATCGATTTGCATCGAAGAAATCCCCAAATCCATCACAATCGCATCTATATTCTGTGTCAATTCTGATATATTTGAAAAAGTCTTAGATATAAATACAAAATGTTCTGGATAATCATGTTTTAACTTATCGGCATCTGGGATTACATTTGGATCACGGTCAAACGCGATAACATATGCCCCAGACTGCAAGAATTTTCGGCTGTACCCACCGGCACCGAATGTACAATCCACAATTGTCTTGCCACGAATATCACCCAACGCATTTACAACTGCCCCCAGCAAAACAGGAATATGTTTTTCCGCCATATTATTCAATCTCCACCTTTAACCCCAGTGCGGCCAAATCAGCCACGGTTGTATTACCCAACTCGACCCCGCCGGGCAGGGCAACAGTCGCTGTTTTTTCCGCCCCATGCAACACCAGTTCCACCCGCGTATACCCACGTGGCAATGAAATCAGGGCCTTTTTCACATCATGCAGAACCGCCTGGTCCCGAATATCCAGTGTAATTTTCTTGGCGATTTTCGCAACCCACTGGGTCAGGGGGATAATAGAGTCCACAAAAATAGACACCCTGTCATCACGATTTGATGTCTTGCCCGATATTAAAATTGCACCTTTTTCATTTGCCAATATCTGGGACAATTCCACCGCAGACTCACCGAAAGCCACTGCATCTATATTCCCGAAACTATCCGATGCGGCAATTGTCAGCATATCTTTACCTGTTTTTGTACGCCGCCGCCCGAACGAATTAACATTTGCAGCAATCTGTACCGACTTTCTATCGCCCAGGCTTTCCAACGTAGCACTGGTTGCCAATTTTGCACGTTGAATTAAATGTTTATACTGGTCCAGCGGATGTGCAGAAATATAGAACCCCAACGCCGACAGTTCGTTTTCCAGTTTTTGCCCAAACGTCCACGGTTCTGTCTTTGGCAGATTCTTTTTCAATCTGTCTTCGGATACATCGTCTTCGACCGTATTTGCAAACAGCGACAACATATTCCCGCCATCTTTGGATTTTGCCCCATACGACAAAATCGCATCGGCGTTCATAAATATTGCCGCCCGATTTGGTTCCAGCGAATCCAGAACACCAGTCTTGGCAAACGCCTCCAAAATACGTTTATTCATTATTGGTGCACATCGTTTTGCAAAATCTGTCAGATTTTTAAATTTTCCATGTGCATTACGTTCCGCGACAATCGCGTCTGTTGCGACAGTACCGACCCCCTTTAACGCGGCCAACCCATAGACAATCTTGCCATCACGAACAGTAAACAAAGAATCACTTTGGTTGATATCAGGTGCGACAATCTGAATGCCAAAGTTATTTTTTGCATCATCAACGAATATAGACAATTGGTCTGTATCATTCAGATTACTGGACATAGAAGCGGCCAGGAATTCTGGGGTATAGTTTGCTTTCAGATACGCACACTGATTTGCAACAATAGAATAAGCAATCGCGTGTGATTTATTGAATGCATACTTGGCAAAATCCTTGAACTTTTCCCACAAATCTTTTGCAGTCGTTCTGTCCAAAGTACCTTCTTTTTCACACCCCTCATAAAACAATCCCTCTAACTCGTCCAACATAGAAATAATCTTTTTACCCATGGCCTTACGCACGTTATCAGATTGACCGCGGGTAAAACCGGCCAACGCACGCACCAACTGCATCACCTGTTCCTGGTAAACAATAATTCCATATGTTTCTTTTAAAATTGGTTCGGCACGTGGATGCACATATTCAATTTCTTCTTCACCGTGCATACGTGCGATAAACTGGGGAATAAACTGAATTGGTCCTGGTCTGTTCAACGCATTTAACGCAGATATTTCCAAGAAACTGGTCGGATGCATTTTACGCAAAGTCTGCTGAACAAAGTCTGCATCAAACTGGAATATTCCTTCTGTCAATCCCTGTTGCCATAATGCCATTGTTTTTGGGTCATCAACCGGAATCTGATCCAGGTCAATATTTATTCCGCGAGTTTGCTGAATCAAACGGATTGCATATTTCAACACCACCAACGTTTCCAGCCCCAAAAAGTCAAACTTAATCAACCCTGATTTTTCCAGATATTTTCCATCAAATTGACACGAAGGCAGCGGGTTGGCTGGATCGCGATAAACTGGTGCGATTTTAGTTGTTGGTCTATCTCCAATAACCACGCCACAGGCATGCTGTCCCAGGTTTCGCAGCGAACCTTCTAATTCTTCGGCAACCATAACGACCTTGTTCAGATCTTCATCATTATTCAGAACATCTTGAATTTCGGTTGACCCACCAACTGCATCCTTCAGATCTTTGGCATCTTGTGGGATCATTTTCGACAATCTGTCAGATTTAGAATAGGGCATACCGTACACACGTCCAATATCACGAATTGCACCACGTGCCAACAACTTACCAAAGGTAATAATACGACATACAGAATCATGACCATACTTTTCACAGACATACCTTAACACCTTTTCAATACCAGTTGGTTCAAAATCCACGTCAAAGTCCGGCATAGAAATACGATCAGGATTCAAAAATCTTTCAAACAGCAACCCATACTTCAGCGGGTCAACATTTGTAATTCCCAAAGCCCACGCCACGATTGATCCGGCCCCCGACCCACGTCCCGGCCCGGTCAAGACATCATTATTTCTGCACCAATCGATATAATCTGCCACAATCAAGAAATACCCCGGGAATCCCATACCTATAATAACCCCCAGTTCAAATTCTGCCTGTTCATAGTACGGTGCAGTATCTGTAATTCCATGCTGTTCCAGTCTGCGTTTCAACCCATTCATTGTATCATCACGCAACATTTGGCACTCGGTTTCCAGGTCATCACCGAAACGCGGCAACAGCGGTTTTTCATGAACATTAACCATAAAACCACATCGCCGAGCAATAACGACTGTATTTTCTATAGCCTCGGGCAGGTCAGAAAAAATCTCTGTCATCTGTTCTGCGGATTTAAAGAACTGTTCAGAAGACTTTCGTGGTCGTTCTGGATCAATCACCTTGGTCTGACCCAACACGCATCCCAACGCATCAGCAGACTCATAATTTTTACTGGATGCGAAACACGCATCATTTGTTGCCACAATTGGAATATTCATTTCGCGTGCGATGGTCAAAAAACCTGGTTCAGTCTTAACTTCATCTTCCAAACCATGCCGCTGAATTTCGATATAGAATCTATCGCCAAAAATATCTAACAGGCGTTTAGCATAACTCCGAGCCTGATCATCTTGTCCATTCAAAAAAGCCATACCAATTGGTCCCAGATGTGCACCCGACAAACAAATCAGTCCACTACTGTGTTGTTCTAACTCCTCAAAAGACACAAATGGCCCTAAATGATGGTTATCCATACGCATATACATTATACGGTTCAAATCACACAGATTCAGATAACCTTCATGATTTTGTGCCAACAGCACGATTTTAGACAACGCATTTTCGCGCAGCATTTTTGGGTCAACAGCATGCTGATTCAGGGTAATTTCCAACCCGATAATTGGTTGCAGTTTATTTGATGGCATCACATCTGAAAACTCGGCACACCCGGACATCAGGTTTGTATCAGTCAACGCGCATGCAAACATATTCTCTGCGGCACACAGTTTGGGGATATCTTTAATCCCCAACGTACTGGCACCGACCGAAAACTTTGAATGCGTTCTCAGATGAATAAACTGACCCATATCCCCCTTCCTTTATACTGCATACCTTAGTGCAATTTACCACAACAATGTTTGAACTTTAATCCCGAACCACATGGGCAGGGTGCATTACGGCGACTATCAGCAGATGCTGCTGCCTGATTCAAGCCCTCGTCATGCTTGGCCCGTTCTGCTTCGGTTGCAGCGACATCTTCGCGTGTCAGTTCCATACGACAGATATAAGACACAGACATAATTTTAAAATTATTCACAGTATTTTTGAATAAATCCAACGCTTCCCGTTTATATTCATACAATGGATTTTTCTGTGCATATCCACGCAACCCGATGGCACTTTGTAAATAGTCCATCTGTTGCAGATGCTTTTTCCAGACAGCATCCAACGCCCCCAGCATCATTTGTCGCGAAGCCATTTGCATTAACTCTGGGCCATACTTTTTTGCCTGATAGTCATATCTACGCATCGCCAGGTTATACAGCACCTCGTATGCTTTACGTTCATTTATCTGTTCATCAGTTTTCCACTTTTCAATATCAGTGATATCCAACGCGAACACCCGCATCATAGCATTGCGAATACCGACCAGATTCCAATCTGCTGGCAACGCCTTTTCTGGGATATTATTTTCGCAGATAATTTCTACGACATCACCGATAATTTCACGTGCCAACGGTGACAGGTCATCTGACACCATCAAATCATCACGTTGCTTATAGATAACAGTACGTTGTTCATTTGCCACATCATCGTATTTCAGCAATTCTTTACGAGCCTCAAAATATCGTGCTTCTACACGTTTTTGAGCTTTTTCCAACGCCTTAGTAATCCAAGGGTGTGTAATTGCCTCGCCTGTCTTCAGCCCCAGGGTGGTCAGCATTCCCTGCAATCTGGAGGCACCAAAGATACGCATTAAATCATCGTCCAAGGCTAAAAAGAACTTAGAATCACCTGGATCTCCCTGACGTCCCGAACGGCCACGCAATTGATTATCGATTCGGCGTGATTCGTGACGTTCAGTACCAATCACATACAATCCCCCCGCATCCAAGACCTGCTTTTTATTGGCTTCGATTTGTGCATATATTTCTTTCTTTTTCTGTTCAAAGTCTGGACTATCAGAATCCAGTGCTGCAATCAACTCTTCTGCATTACCGCCCAGTTTAATATCAGTTCCACGACCTGCCATATTTGTAGCGATTGTGACTGCACCTGGTGCACCAGCCTGTGCGACAATCTTGGCTTCGGATTCGTGATGCTTTGCGTTCAATACAGCAGGTTCAATCCCCAGTTTTTTACGCACAATTGCGGCCAGTTCTTCGGACTTTTCAATTGACACAGTTCCGACCAAAACTGGTTGTTTGCGTTTAATACAATCTTCAATTTGTTTCAAAATCGCATCATATTTTTCATCTTTGTTGCGATATATTTCATCATGATGGTCATTACGTGCAACAGGTCTGTTTGTTGGGATTGACACAACACGCAGTTTATAGATTTCTTCAAATTCTGCGGCCTCGGTCATGGCGGTACCGGTCATCCCCGACAGAGTGGGGTACAGTCGGAACAGATTCTGATACGAAATACTGGACACAGTCTGATTTTCTGGTTGTACTTTGACATGTTCTTTGGCTTCGATTGCCTGGTGCAGACCTTTACCAAATCTGCGTCCTGTCATAACACGACCTGTAAATTCGTCCACGATTAAGATTTCACCACCACGCACAACATAGTTCACATTTTTCTGATACAAATGGTGTGCCAACAAAGACTGTTGAATATGCATAACCAAGGCGGCATTTTCAGACGCATACAAATTATCTCCGACCAACAGTCCTGCATCTTTTAACAAACGTGTTGCAGAATCAACCCCGACCTCGGTCAGTGTCACATGTCTGTCTTTTTCGTCTTTTTTAAAATCATTTTCGTTTAACTGTGCGACAACGGCATCCACACGTGCATACAGTTCACTGGTATCTTCTGCAGGCCCCGAGATAATCAACGGGGTACGAGCCTCGTCAATCAAGATACTATCAACTTCGTCAACAATTGCGAAAAAGAATGGCCGCAGCACCTGTTGTTTTTTTGTAAACTTCATATTATCACGCAGATAATCGAATCCCAGTTCTGAATTTGTGACGTATGTGATGTCACACGCATATGCGGCCCGTCTTTCTTCATCTGTCATATCATGCTGAATAATACCAACTGTCAGCCCCAGGAAACGATAAATTTCACCCATCCAGGCTGCATCACGCGATGCCAAATAGTCATTGACAGTAATCAAATGTGCACCTTTTCCATGCAACGCCTTCAGATACATAGCCAACGTAGCCACCAGTGTTTTACCTTCACCGGTTTTCATTTCTGCGATTTGCCCATTGGTCAGCACCATCCCCCCAATCATCTGCACATTAAAGTGTCGCAATCCGATTGTACGAATTGAGGCCTCGCGTACCAGGGCGAATGCATCTGGCAAAATATCCTTTTCTTTATCGCCCGCGTTCAGACGTGCCCGCAGCAAATTTGTCTGTTCTTTCAGTTCATTATCACTCATTGCGTGATATTTAGGTTCCAGGTCATTTATCAACGACACGGTTTTATCATAACTTTTAACCAATCTGTCGTTTGCAGACCCCAACAACATACCAAAAATATTTTTCATAACACTCTTTCCTTATTTTATCACGAGATATATAGCAATTTTCCGCCTTTCGGTCAAGATACTTTATGATATAATCACAATATGTGAATTTAACAAGTGGCAAATTGCAAAAAATATGATAGAATGATAATCATCAGATATAACCAATTTCAATTATCAGGGAAGCAGGGGGGGATAAAAAATCATGCAACAGCCGGTCAAAAAACTTAATCCATCAGACATAACCAGTGATGTATACGTTATTGCCCCGACCCAGATTGAATACATATCTCGTTTATTTGGGAACACGGTTGCGGATCGCATGCAGATGCGAACATTTGCCCCCAAGATTCGTCAAATTGCAGAGCAGGCTCTTCGTCATGCATTAAATTCAGCAAAGACAATGGGCGAATAATAACGGCTTATATTTCTTATACGCATAAAATCCCCCAGTTGGGGGATTTTTACTACTGCACATACCACGCATCTACTGTACACTGATATGAACCAAAAACGTTATTGTCATCATCTGCATCATCCCAGGTATAATCGGTCTGCCCCGTACCAGCACTCACCGCCACATAGCAGTCTGTTATACTGTCCGCATTTTTTCCACTGGTTGTACCACCACCCGGACATACCGTACATGGCGGGGTACTGCCCCCCTGATAATACCCCTTTGCACACGTAACTGGCATCAAATCCTTACATTCTGCCCCGGTTGGACACTGTGTACAGGCTGTTGCAGATTCATTAACCTTGTACCAAGCGGGATTATCGCAACCAAACGATTTTTGTCCCCCTTCACATTTTCCGTGTGACGGGCATGCCGGACAGGTCACATTGCCATTTTCATTCTTGTAAAAATACCCCGAATGACACTGTATCCCATTTTCTGTTGTACACGTTGCATTATCTGGACATTTTGAACATCCCGTGGCATTGGCTGTCGCTTTATAATACCCATCCGCACACACAAACGTACTGTTATTTCCACCGGCACATGTTGCATTCGCCGGACATGCCGTACAGCCAGTAGATTTACTGGTCGCAGTACCGTAAAAGTCCTTCATACACTTATAACCACATGTACCCGTAGAAGTCACATTACAACGTGCACCGTGATAAAATGTTGTCTGGCCAGTTCTCTCGACCCCACTGCTGGCTTCACCATCGGGACAGGTTGCTTCACACTCCGAACAATTATTTCCATATGCCGTACCTTTCCAATCTAAACCAGTGTCAGATTTCAACATTTCACTACAAGACTTCTTCACACACTGCCATGCAACCGGCCAAGTAGCAATAGTATACCACAGAACCTGATGGTCTGTACAAACCTGTGCAGAACACCAAATTCCTTCCGTCTCCCACTCATTCGTTTCTTTACCAGCATAATTTCTTGGGAGAGAAAAACCACACTCCTGCATTATGTCCTCTTCTATTGCGTCTGGATCTGGTACTTCATAATGACCCCACAATTCAGGCTCATTATTATAATTGTTAACTACACCAACAATATGATCCAAAAAATGGGAACAATTCATTGTATCCATTGCAGAACACCCCGGTGCTATCTGATGGTCATAATCCACTCCCGGATTTATATCCCCACCTCCGCTGGACGTACAACCGCCTTCTCCCACATTCCCATAATACCTTACACCCGTTTGTCCAGACGGGCATGTTGTATGACACCAATCTATGCTACACTCTCCTTTCTGTAATCTTTCAGAATCACACGGATAATGCGTTCCATACACCACACCATCTCTTTGTGCATAAAGACTACACGTTCTACACTCATAACTATCCCCCCCCGGCAATTCATAATAATACGTATCCCCCGGGCATAAATTATACATATCATCCAGCCCACTATTATCGCAATACGGCTCAGCGGCCTCCCACAATTCCCTCACCATACCATCACAATATTGCTCAGGCTTTACTACAAAACATTTATCTGAAGAACACCCAAGTTCTTCAATCTTTTGCTGAAAGTTGTCCAAAATCCCCACACCACACTGCTCCAAAATATTCAAATATTCCTCACATTTCACCGTTCCATAATCCTCCCCATACGCACCAGGGCCGACACATAAAACGGCCATAAAAAAAACAGATATCAAACCACGAATAATGCTTTTCATTTTTTACTCTCTCGGAACATGATTTTTTAATTCACGTTCATTGTGCAACTTTTTTTATTCACGGGTCAAGTGTTGATTTTGAACAATACCGCCCAGAATACACGGCACATTCCATGCATGGGGATTTTTTATTATTGCTTTCAATAAAAAACTGTGTATAATCACACGGCAATCTAAAGTTAAGATTTAGGGGAAACACATGTTTACAAAAGAAAAAATCAAAGATTTACATTATTCAATAAACGGCACCATTACCGCCGACAAAATCCAGGCGGCCGCCGATGAAATCCTGGCCGAATATGGCAAAAAGGTTAAAATGCCGGGCTTTCGCCAGGGCAAGGTTCCATTATCCATCCTGCGTCAGAAATACAATGCATCTGCCTGTGGCGAAGCCATTGACAAACTGATGAACGCAGATTTGAACGCATATACTGCGGACAAAAAAATCCGTTTAGCGGGTGCACCACGTGCCGACCTGGCCAAATGGGAAATTGGCCAAGATGCAGAATACACACTGGAATTTGACATTTTGCCAACATTACCTGCGATTGACCTGGAAAAATTCACAATCACTAAACAGGTTGCCGAACTGGACGAAGCCGAGGTAAACACAGCCCTGGAAAACATCCGCAAATCACGTAGTTTGGCAGAAAAACAAGACGAAAACTATGTCGCTGCGAACGGTGACGTTGCTGTTATTGACTTTACCGGCTTTGTTGGCGACACAGCATTCGAAGGCGGTGCTGCGAAAAAGCATCACCTGACATTGGGTTCTGGTGCATTTATCCCCGGGTTCGAAGATCAAATCATCGGACATAAAAAGGGCGACAAATTTGACGTAAATGTAAAATTCCCTGCGGACTATCACGCAGAAAACCTGGCGGGCCAGGATGCACGTTTTGCGGTTGAAATTCATGAAATTCGCAAACACATTTTACCAGAATTAAATGACGACCTGGCAAAACAGGTTGGCCAGGAATCTGTTGACGCATTGAAACAGCACATCCGCAACATTTTGACAGAACAGTACAACGATGCATCACAACGTGAAATGCGTAATGAATTGTTAGACATCTTGGCGGACAAGGTTAAACTGGACCTGCCAGAAACATTGGTTGACCAGGAATACAACATGGCTAAATCCGAATTTGATCGTGGTCACAGCCATTGTCACGATGAAAAATGCGATCACAAATGGGATGAAAAATCCGAACGCCGTGATGCAGAACGCCGTGTTAAATTGGGCTTAATCCTGGCCGAGTGGGGCACCCAGAACCAGGTCGAAGTAACTCGTGACGACCTGCAACAGGCGATTTGGGCCGAAGCCGCACGTTATCCAGACCCAAAACAGGTATTTGAATTCTATAACAAGAATCAAAATGCCCTGGCTATGTTACGTGGCATGTTATTCGAACGCAAGGCCCTGGATGCAATGTTGACACACGTCAAGACCAAGGAAAAAAAAGTCAAGGCTGACGAACTGTTCAAACAGGCATCTGTACGCTAAAGAACACCAAAACGCACCAACCGGTGCGTTTTTTTAACCAAGGACAAAAAAAATGAAGGCATACCTAGATATATTGGGCGACATCTATAAAAAATGCAGTGACATTCGCCAAAACCGCACAGGCATCCCAGATATTGGTCTGGGGCACGGTGCAACATTTGAACATGACATGGAAATGGGGTTTCCGCTGATTACGACCAAGAAAATGGGGCTGAAAAACATTGCCACCGAACTGGAATTCTTTTTACACGGAATCACAGACAAAAAATGGTTAACCGACAGAAAGTGTACCATCTGGAACGAATGGGCAAACCCGGTCAAGGTAAAACAGCAATATGACCTGCAATTACCAACGACCAAAGATACTCCCAAAACGGAATTATTACATTCCATAATGGACAGCGAACGCGACCTTGGGCCGATTTATGGATTCCAGTGGCGACATTTTGGTGGCGAATATCAGTGGGATGAAAAACGTATAAACGCAAATCCCACAGACAACTTTAACCCCAAAAAACCGGGCGTTGACCAAGTGGCAAACGCAATAGACAAACTGAAAAACACCCCAAATGATCGCAGAATCATTGTGTCTGCCTGGAATCCGGTTGATTTTCCATACATGGCATTACCGCCGTGCCACATGATGCACCAACTGATTGTACGCAACGGCAAACTGAATCTGATTTGGACCCAACGTTCTTGCGACATGTTCCTGGGGATTCCATATAATATCGCCAGTTATGCATTACTGCTGTTATTATATGCCAAAGAAGCCAACCTGAAACCTGGCATATTAAAGGGCGAACTGCACGATGCCCACATTTACACAAACCATTTATCCCAGGTTGCAACTCAACTGGAACGTCAACCACATAAACTGCCAACGGTTGAAATCCCAGACAGCAACTGGAACGGTATGTTAAACTGGCACGCAGACGGGGGATTCAAACTGCATGACTATATATGTCACGAACGCCTGCGTGGTGAAGTAGCCCGTTAAAAAACCGCCATTTGGCGGTTTTTTTCTTTTTAACATTCAAACATCAGAACAAAGGCGGGAAACATTCCCCCGTTTCTTCTGCACAACATGCGTACTCACCGCCCCCCATATCGGCCAGGAATTCCCCAGCACAGCAACCATCTGCATCGGGCAAATTACCATCAGCACATGTTTCCACAACTTCTTCTGTGACAAAATCTTCAGCATATATCTCAGGTGCAGGGGCGAGCTGTTGTTGGGCAACAGGTGCACCACCGCCAACCGTCACAGCAGGTTTATTCACCACCATTTCTGGAATTTCCTGTATAACTTCTTCCTGAGCGTCATCCGTTTCATAATTTTCATCAGCAACGAACATTTTTTCATTTTGAGAAACATTATAAGACGGCTTTGATGCCAATATTTCTGCTTCGGTTGGTATTTTTTTAACAGGCTCTTCCACAACAGGGTCCGGCGTCACAACCACAGGTTCTGGTTGGACCTCAGGAATTGACGCTACGGGCTGGGCAGGTGTTACCACCACGGGTTCCGGTTCTACATCTTCCACAATTTCAGCGGTATCAACAACCGGTACAGACACCACAGGTTCTTCAGTTTCCACCATAACCACAGGTTCTGGTTCAACTTCTTCTGCGACAATTTCTTCAACAACAACCGGCTGTTCCACAGGTGCAGTTTTTGCCCCCAATTCAGGATTAGCATCATTAACAACCTTGCTTTGGTACATCCACAACGTAAATATCGACAAAGCAATCAGCACAACCAACATCACATAGTACAACATTGTTGGCTTACGACTTGCAACAACGGTTTCAGATGTTGACATACCTGTGATTGGCGAGACGGGTCTGAACCCAGAATCCACCGGTGCTGGTGCGATTTCTGGCATTGGTTGTGGATTTACACTTGGCACATCTGCCGCCGCAACGGGGTGGGGCATAACTGGCTCTGGCACAAAATCTGGTGTTGACTGCACTGTTGACAGCAACTCTGAATCAATCTGTTCAGACGGCAACGCAACGGGTGTCAAACTGTCCAGCATTGAACCACCAACGGGCTCAGCAGAATCCGGCGAAAAAACATCATCAACCTCGATACCATCAACAACGGGCCGTACTGCAACGGGCGGCGTAAAGGACAATGGTGCAACATCATGCACCGGCTCTGCAACCGGTTCAACGGGCTCTGTTTTATTGACAGGCACATCAAAGTCAATTGGTTTAAATGCAATTTCTTCGTCCAAAATATTTGGATTTTTATCAAACAATGGTTTAACTTCTTCGTCTGCCATCTCGGTTGCCTTTGCTTCTATGTTTGTATCATTATCTGTTGAATGAAGTGTTGCGGGCACTGGGGCAGGTTCCACAACCATAACATCACCATTTTCTGGTTGCGACTGCATCACTTTGAATTCAGGTGCCACCATTGGCACATCCGCCACTTGTTCATCATCAGTATATTCAGAATCTTTATCATCCAGCAATCTTAAAATATAAATTGCCTGTTCTTTATCATCTTCGGCCGCGGTCAAACGAGTCTTGGCGTTATCCAGCCGTTTTTTTGCACGCACCAACTTATCGTTTGTCGCATCTATTTGAGATTCTGTTTTCAGAATTTTTGCTGCCGATTGTTTGGTTGGTTCTTTACCAACATTACGGCGATATTCTGCCAGTTTAGCCTTTAATTTTTTTAACTTATCCTGCAGTTCTGCGACACTGTCCGTTGATTTTTCGATTGTTTCGCGTGCCTTTTCCGCGGTCAGTTCCGCCGCAGCCAACCGTTCATATGCAGCCCGCTGGGCAGCCTCTGCACGGAAACGCATAAGTTTTGCCACCGCCACATCAGTATTTTCACCACTTTGCACCGCCGATATTACGGCATCATAGTCCGCCAATCCTGCATATTCTATATCCAGTTTTTGATATTTATTATCCTTTTTTGGCCGCACAGTTTCCAAATCGACCCCAAAATCATTCATTAAAATATCATCCCATTTACGATTACCAATGGGATTTATAACCAATAAAACATTTGGTTTTACATCATCTGTTGTCAAATCCATGACAAAGACCAACTTATCATCTGCATCGTAAAAGGCACGAAACATCACCCCTGCAATTTCAAAGTCCTTGCTTGTCAATGGCTGATAAAAATTCTCTCTCTCGTTTGGCATGTGAATTTTCCCTATATTTGACTACGATTATTTTTTCTTAGGTGGTGCGAACTGGTAAGCCTGCTTACAGTGTTCATAGCAATACGGTTTACCGACAAAGACCGTTTCCCCACAGAAATGAAAATGTTCAGAATCCGGGTCGCCAATTGGCCAACGACACTGATTACTTTTCAGATTTGCCATTTCCAATGCGTGCTGAACAATTCTTTGATGCACCGCCAAGTTTTTTGCACTTACTTTGGCACTAACTTTTGTTCCGGCAGGCACTTTTTCTGCCGTCTTTGTTTTTTTTGTATTTTTTTCAGCAACCTTAGTCCCGGCGACCTCTTTTACGGTATCACCTGATTTAGTTTTTACAGTATCTTTTTTGACAGCTTCCGTTTTTTTAGTTGTCGTTCCTTTGGTCACAGATTTTTTTACACTTTCTGCCTTGGTATCTGCCTTAGCGACTGAACCTTTTTTTGCAGTTGCGGCTTTTTTATCATCTTCCTTAGTGGCCTTGGCATTCCACCCCAGGCGATTTAACTTACCCACAATGGCATTTTTTGACATCCCCAACCGCTTACCGATTTCGGATGTAGATAACCCTTTACCGGTCAGTGCTTTTAATTTTTTCAGTGCGATATTATCCCAGCCTTTACTCATTTTACAAAACCCCTGTTATACTTTATAATAACAGCATAGCACAGTTCCGATTCGAAAGGCAAGGAAGAAAAATATGAATTCATACATCTTTTTTACTATTTTATTGTTGATTTCGGCATATTTGTCGGTCCGGATATCTATTTCAGATTTTCGACAACGCATTATACCAGACGTATATTTATTTCCACTGATGCTGATGGAACTGATACTGACTGGATATTTTTCATATCCGATTGACATATATTCTGGCATTATTGGTGGGACATTTGGGTATATCATGGCGGCCACATTGGGTTATGTTTTTGAACACATAACACGCAAATCGGGAACCGCGCCAATTGGCATGGGCGACATAAAACTGATTGGGGTTGGGGGCATATGGCTGGGCATAACGGGTCTGTCATTTGCATTGGTAATTTCATGCATAACAGGTCTGATATGGTCACGTATTCAAAAACAAAAATACATTCCATTTGCACCATTCTTTTTACTGGGTGGATTTTTATCTTTGATTGGCATGACGTTTTTGATATAATATACGCACAGGGACCCGGAAATGAGAATACGTATTCAGTCATTATTAAGCATATTTTGCACCCAGTTTTTAATATTCTGTGGCCTAACACATGCTGCAGACACACCATTTTCCAAATATGGTGTAATCCAAAACGTCCAGAATTATTCATCTAACCCATATTGGTCACCAAACGCACCATATAATCAACGCATGCCAACACCTGTTTACGCAGACGGCCCAGACGTAGAAACGGGCGATTGTCAACGTGTTGTATCTGGGCTGATTGCCACAACCTGTGCCATGCAGAACAATTGTATTGAATCCCAGTTATCGGACGTCCGTCCCACGGTTATGCTGCAATTATCACGCATACCAAACGGCAATTATGCAACGGCATGTGCGGGTTATATTGACACTGCGTTTGATGAATACGTTCAAAAATATGGCAACGCAATGCCAACTGGTGTGACCGCATTTCCACATGCGACAACACCGAACGCAGGGACAACGGAATCGGATGCTCAGATAAAAAATCCATATAAAATCCAACTGATGGATTGGCAAACGGACGTGATTGAACGTAAATTAGAATTGCAGGAATTACAGTCCATGAACGGTTCGGGCAACGAGCACATAGAACGTGCATCATTTCCGACCACCTACGCAGATTTATCCTTCAGTGAACGCATGGCGAACTCTGCCGCGGGTTATGAATCATACAAAGATAAAAGTGCCTATAAACCGATCACAGTGGAAAGCCAGGACGACTATCTGACCCGCCAGCAGACAATCCAAAGCCTAACAAAAAACCAAAACAAAGCACCTAAAACAACCACTGCCACATCAGACTCCCAAAAGGACCAAACCGAGCCTGCACTAATCACAGAAAACATACCCGATGAATTCGAGGCATTATTACCTTGGTATGGTATATTGGTTGTCAAGGCTGGCAGTTTAGATGAATACGCAAAAAAAGATTTACCAATAATATCAACAGAATATATGAAATCGCACAGAGATATGTTTTTTCCAGGCAATTCTGACAAAGCACTCGGTATGGCACGTGCCTGTACGCACAGCAATCACATGGCTCATGATAACGATGTCATAAATCGTGCCACGCATACGGTAATGAATCAAAACGATAGCTTTTGGTCAGGCAGTGATTTTTACGTTTACGATGGCCAAGATGTGTATTGGGGCTGGGCCGCCATTGCTGGTGAAGTCGCATTGGCACTGGCAACATTTGGAATAAGTGCAGAGGCCTCTGCTGCCAAGGCAGCAGTACAAATATCCAATGCAGGTGTAAAAACAATACAAGCATCATCAAAAGCCATCACTAGTATAAAGCTAACAAAAAATACCACAAAATTAAAAAAAGCTGCAGACGCAGCGAAAGCAGCAAAAGCAGGCAAGGACGCAACTACACGCACCCAGGCAATAGACGCACTGGCAGACGCAGGTATCACAGTAAAAAAGGGCACAACTGCAAAATCATTAAACAATATCGGCAAAGCACTAGAATCCGCTATTGCAACAGCAAAACCTGCATCATGGACATCATCACTATGGAGACCGTGGAAATTGGTTGCATCTGGTGCAAAAAACATAGTTCCAAAAACAGCAAACGCATTGGGCCCCGGTGCAACATGGTCACAGCGTTTTAAAACCCTGGCAATTGCAGGCGGTGCGGTTGGTGCGAACTATTTCGGTCGCGAATTATTAAAATCTTTTGGATACAGTACCGCAGCATTAAAAGATCCAACAACAGGCGATGTCAGTTTTAACAGTTTTGGGCTGTTATCTGATGATAATGAAGAAGGACGCGAGAATGTTGTATCGCATGGTGCATGGATTCAATTTGAAACAATCGGCACACAAAACGAAGACGATGCCCTAAACGAGGCAACACGTTTTGCCGAAGAATTAACAGAAGCAATAAATCAAGTCAATGCCACCGACCCACAATGTGACGTTGACGTTTACGTTGTTCAACCTGCCATCAGCAACCCAAAAAAGCTGCCAGGTGCCAAGGCCATGTGGTACATTATACAAAATAACATTACTCCTGCATTCCAGGTCAGAAGCAAATAACTAATGTTAAAAACATTTGTACTAACATTTACCATACTCTTCGTTTATTCTGCCCATGCGGCGGAAACACAATGTGCATCGCGGGCATTTTCAGACGCCCTGGCCACGAACGCGACAAAGGTATCCGAATCTGATTCAGAATCAACAATCGGCGAATGGATACGCACCGTCTTTGCCGATGGCAACGTTCTGACCGGTGTATTATCATGTCCCGAAATTGCAAACGCACCGGAATCCACACCAATTATATTTTCACCAATCACATACACTTTCCCGGGCGGTCGCAATATTACTGTAAACTATGAAACATCACCAAAACTATTGCGACAACGCCTGTCTTTATCAGAAAAACGCAGTACAGATGACCTGAATATAAACCCGCGGATTGGCGACACAACGGATGGAACAATATGGACAAACACAGACCCAGCCTGGTACGGAATTATGGTTGTCGAACATGGTTCATTATCCGAATTTGTTGGCCCAGACAAGAACAATACCGTTTCATTGGAATACATTCGGGATAACATTGACACCCTGTATCCACGTGGTGGCACATGCACCAATCGCACAGCATTAGCAAACGATAATTACGCAATAAACCGTGCTGCAACCCAAACGGTAAATTTGGACGATGACACAAACGATTACTACGTTGCCGGCGATCGCAATCTGGAATGGCTGGGCTATTCCGAGGTTGCACTGGACGTAATTTTAACTGTTGCTACAACTGGCGGATACGCTGCGGTTTTGGGTGCGACCAAGGCCGCCCGTGCATCACGTGCACTGCGTGGTCTGTCAACAACCATAAAAACATTAGCTAAAACCGATGCGGTTGCCGATTACATTCGTGCAACCAGAAACGCAGAACGTCTGACCGATGAAATAAAAGCACTGGACCGCACCAAAGATGCAGTCAAAATCGCCGACAAAACCGCAGAATTAAACAAATTAAATAACACAATTCGGACAATGGAATCGGGTGAAGATGTACGAAAATATCGCGATGCAACCAAGACATTTTCAGACCTGAACAAATATCGTCATGGGCTGCGTTTGGCCCAGCGTGGAAATATAATCGCCCGCGTGGCCCGTGCAACCAAATCCACCATGACGGGAAACAACATGATTAAACGTGCCCGAAAATTGGGCCGTGCCAGTGGATTTTCATCCCAGATTCGCAACTGGCTGTTTGATTCAACACTTCGCAACGCGGGCATGGTTGCCAAAGTAGGGGCGGGGGCAGGGTTGGCCGCGGGCATACTTAAATTTGCGGGCGACATGTATGACTTTACCGACAACACCACCGATGAATTTACCAACGGGGCTAATTTTGCACCACTGTTGTTATTATCGGCAGACGACCTGGTGGGCCAGGAAAATGTTGTAAACTATGGCATGTGGCTGATGTGGATGGGCGATTCCACAAATCCAGCAGACGATGATGCCGCCTTTCTTCAGGCGATGGATTTTGCCGCAAAATTTCATCAGGATTTAACTGAAATCCAAAACGACACCACCACCCCATGCAATGTCGACATTTTCGTTGTTCGTCCGATTTTACGCAATCCCAGTACAGCCAACACAGAACTGTATTATTTGATTATGAACGACACACCATGGACAACAAATTAAATTCCCATTGTCAAACCCGAAAATATTTTTTATAATCCAAATATAAACACCAGGGGGAAAAAGAAATGAGAAAACTGTTATCTGCATTTATAATCATGCTGACTGCGGTTTACACCGCCAACGCATACCAGGTATTATCGTCCAAGGAACTTGGCCAGAACGAGGCGAAAAATCAAAACGTCACAGTAAAATGCACAACCGACACGGGCAAGGTATCAAATCAAACCTGTACACTTCGCCGTTATGCGAAATGCACCGGCAGCGGCACCTCCAAGAAATGTAATGGCTGGCAGCCATGGCGTGATTTACGTTCCCCGTCCAAGACCTATTCAGATTGGAAATCCGCGGCTTCTGCATGCTGTCGTGCCAAGGGATTAAGATAAACAACAAAAACACCCGCGAAATCGCGGGTTATTTTTTGGTGGATGTGATTGGACTCGAACCAACGACCTCTTCGATGTGAACGAAGCGCTCTAACCAACTGAGCTACACATCCATATATTCAGCACAGGATTATATATCACAATCTTATATCTTGCAAGTACTTTTACCATGTGATACAATCCCCAATATGGATACGGAATTAAAACTAGATCTAGAAGCAGCAAAAAAACTTACAGGGCAGACTCATAAATATAATTTCAAAAAACTGTTAGTTGCACCTGTCATTGACAGTAATGCTGTCATCCAAGAAATCGTCACCAAATATCAAAACGATTTTGACAAATATATAAAACCAATTACAGACAAGATACGCAAGCTGCAAACAGAACTGAATCAAATCCAAACAAAAATAGACAACACACAACAACAACTGCAAGACATTCAGGAACGCCAAAAACTAATTCCGCAAATCGAACAAAAGTTCAAAGTATTTTCAAGTTTTTTCCCTGAGAGCATACCCCAAGCATATATAACTGCTGATTTTCACAATCTTTCAAAACTATTAACTCGTACTAGAAATCGGCTTGGTTTTTTTGCAAAACTCTCGTTCAACAGAAAAGAACAGCAAATAACCAAGCTGCACAATGAGCTATGTCAACTGATGTCCCAGGCAGGCATCGCACATCCAACTGATTCGAACATCAATTCTGTTTCACACCAATCAGAACTACGTTCATTAACAAGAGCAAAAGATGAAAAAGTGGCAGAAATTACTAAACTCAAAAACACATTTACACAATCATACACCACATATTCAAACGATATGCATACCGAAGTAGGGGCGTGGTTACACACATACGACACTCGCACAGATCTGCGAAAGAACACACCACCAATGATAAATATGCAGGGCTTAACCGAACCCGTCTCATTTTTCCAAATCATAACCGGCATAACAGAAAAACAACTCACAGATTTATTAAAACATGCAGGATTGCACACAGGATACGATGCATCACAATACATCGTACGCCCCGCCAGAACCATCCTAGGCCACAAATGCCTGGAACTTATCACACCTTTTTATTCACCACAACATGCCAGACAAAACATATTAACACTGATGCAATACTTGGCCGAACACGGTGCACAATTCGAGGGCTTCATCAAACCTGCCACATATTCACAGATTAACCCCAAACCATCTCGGTCCACCAAGCTACCCCAGGCCAACATACTCCCCCTGATACAACAAAAATTAAACGGTCCAAACACCATAACACTTGAAACATTTCGGGAACGCTATTCTAATACCGAATCCCCACAATACTTGTTTCGTGGTCAAACCTTTATAACCAGCGACCCATCATCTTCGTACGCCACCCCAACATGGCGACCAGGTCGCACAGGACTGCCATATGCCACAACCAATGCAACCGATGCAACCGGCTTTGCCACTGCACCAACGAACCAACACTATGTTGCAGGTCGAACCATGAACACCGAATATCTGCTCAGCGTAAACAACTATACCGTTGGTTTTGTTACCGTTTTTCAGAACAGCAAACGCAACATTATGACCACCGACCGCGGACTAGAAGACCTAAAGGACAAACGGCACTTAAAACACGAAACCAACGCAGCAGCAAAAACATCATTTCACGAAACCGCCATATCACCACACAACAACCCCATCGTTGCCAGATATATGATCGTGGGCGACAAAATGGTTTTGATTGACGACCAGGATGCACAATGGCGTGAAATTATGGACGCCATGGCACCAGACCTAAAAATAACACACATATATGGTGTCAACTCTAACCACGCAGCAGTAGACTACACACAATCACAACACGGGTTGATGTTTATAAATCGCATATTATCTATTTCAAATCCACCCCAAACATACGACATTCCAGACAACATCATGCAACAACTGGGTTATAAAAAAACAACAAACGCAGAAAAATTTCGGGCAGGTTCAGCCAGACTACTAAACACATCAAACATGCACAATCATACCATCCCAACATCAAACGAACACGATTAAAAAAACCGACAAATGTCGGCATAAAGATATGTGTGGTGGGGATAGTGGGACTTGAACCCACACGGTCGCAATGACCAAAGGATTTTAAGTCCTCAGCGTCTACCATTCCGCCATATCCCCGGGGACCCAACAACACAACTATTTGGTGGAGCTGATGGGACTCAAACCCACGACCTCTACGATGCGAACGTAGCGCTCTATCAACTGAGCTACAACCCCAATAAAAAATGGTGCGGATAAGAAGACTCGAACTTCCAAGGTATTGCTACCACTAGTACCTGAAACTAGCGCGTCTACCAATTCCGCCATATCCGCAGGCGACAGACATGATATACTAAATTTAAACTCTTTGCAACAAGAAAAAAACAAAAAATCCGAAAAAATATGCACATACGTATTTTATTATTCACTTGCGTAATTTTTGATATTTTTGCTAAACTTTACACCAGAGATGAATAAAATTCTGGTTTTAATTACAAATTTGCTGGTCTGCGTTGGTTTTGCCAACGCGGCTGTTCGTGATGGCACGGCCATTTCACGCACAAAACCGGACAGTGACACAACACAATCGCGTACGGCAACTAATGTTGTACGCACGACAAAACCACGTACAACAACGCTAAATTCTCGCACTGCAACAACCACATCACGCACCGCCACAACCACATCACGCAACGCCACAAATACGGTTACACACGAAACAACAACAAAAGATAAAAAAAACACACGCAGCACATCTGCACGCAGTGCGACCAAAACAACATCCAAACGCGAACCAACAAACGTAATTTCTGCACGTACTGCGACCGCCGACACCACAGTGCTATCGAACACCCGCACGGGGGCCGAATACGAACGTTGCAAGAACACATATTTTTCATGTATGGATCAATTTTGCACACTTAAAAACGATGACTATCGCCGCTGTTCATGCAACGACCGTGTTTTTAAATTGACCGAGGTTCGCGATGTACTGCAAGATGCGGGTGAACAATTGACTGTATTTACAGAAAACCTGGACACAGTTGGTATGACCGCCGCCCAGGCCGCCGCCATGCGTCAGGAAACCGAGGGGGAAAAGGCATTCACAGACGACAATTCCGCGTCCAAGGCATTATTGAACGCCATTATGAACTCTATACGTGGCGAAGACAGCACGGTCAGCGGTAAATACGCCGATTTGAACAGCATAAACATTGCATTTGACACCGTTAACGCGTTTGGCATGACCGATGTAGGCCAGGCCATTGCCGCCTATAACGGCAACGCACTGTACAACGCGGTTTACCCCCAGTGCCGCCAGGCGGTTCGTGCAGACTGTAATGACGCGTCACTGCAACGTGCCATCACTGCATATCTGATGGCAATTGAACAGGACTGCAACACGGTCCAAACTGCAATTGAAAACACACAAAAGCAATTAAAATCCGCCATCCGCGAAGGTGGTGCCATGTTGGATTTGGCCCGCATAGAAAACCGTCAGAAACACAACTCGTCCGATGTCACAACCTGTATTAACGAAGTAGAACAGGCAATCCTTAGTGAAGAGGTCTGCGGTGCCAACTATCACAAATGCCTGGACAACGGTGAATTCATTGACATTTCTACTGGTGCACCAATTACCGGCATAGAAAACTTTTATCAACTGGAACACATGCTGGTGTTCAGCGATGGGGTCGAGGCCGCCGACCAACAGCTGTCCAAAAACCCCAGCAATCGCAATTTCGTATACAATTTTGAATCACGTGTAAAAAAGTTTGCCGAACCCGCACTGGACAAGTGCGTAGAACAGTCCGACTTTGTATGGTCTGAATACCTGGACAAAGCGATGCTGGCAATCTATTATTCGCAAAAAGATAAAGTCGCCCAAATTAAACAGGGCTGTTTTGACTATATTACAGCCTGCTATATGAACGGGGATGCGGCAATAACGGCGGCCATGGCGGGGTTAAGCTCGGAATCCGCGGTTATTCTGCAACCGGACAAAATTATATTAAATGCCACCATGTGCCAGGAATATGTAACATCATGCGATAACATGTTTAATGGCAATATAATTGCAGACTATATCACAAACCACACAGAAACAGACAAAAAAACCGCGTGTCGTGCGGTTGCAAAACAATGTTTTGATAAATACGGCGGCACAAATTATGAAAACTTCTACTATCCATACAGCGGCCTGTTTACAACGGGCCACGCCCCAGACTGGTTTACATTGTATGACACCGCCGGCAAATACGTATCAAAGTGTGCTGAACAATTAACCACCGTTGCGGCATGCAATGACAAAGACCTGATTGAAGAGGTGTTCGGCGGCATGGATTATATGGACGCCGCGGGTACCCAATACGGCCTTAAAGACAACGAACGTGAACTGCGTGCAACGGGTGTCGCAACCGAGGTTTATAACCAGGTACTCTCACAACTGTCCACCCAATGTGCTAACCTGCAGGGCCGCTTTGTGGCATATCAAAAGATTATTTCAGGCGAATATGTTAAAGAAGACTTTTGCAGATACAACCAAACAAACACTGAATACAACGTAGTTGAAAACGAAGACATGTGTCCACGCGATTACAGAACCATGGTGGACACACAATCATGGGGTGCATGTTCTTGCTGGGAAAACGGTGCTCGCCGCAGCAAATGGGGCAAATCTGCAAACTGCGTTGCTGCCATACCTGTAATAATGTCCCCATCAACACAACCGCTATTAAATGACGCGGGACAATACCTGTGTAAAAACAACACCGGTTCTCAGTACATATGCGAAAACCAAGAGGGAAAAGATGCAAATCAAATAACAATCCCTGTTTATGCCGAAGACATCGAATGCAAATACCTGAATACCAACCCCGATATGGTTCGACCGTCAGAAGACACCGAAAACATGTCTGAAAAATACAGTGACAAGGCATGGTGTACACAAAAATGGATTACAAAAGATAACCAGGTATGCCCATACGGAACCAACAGCACAAAAACCGATAATAATGGCCAAACGAAGTGCCTAATAGATGGGGTGCAAATAACAACATATAAGCCAGGCATATAAAAAAAAAACGCCAAAACGGCGTTTTTTATTTATTCATAATTCCATTTGCAATCAGTCGTGCAGCCCCACCTGCATCGGGCCGCCACAAAGAATCCGCAGACTCTAAATCGCGTATCATTTTTTCCCGTTTTGATGGTATTGTCAGTTGCTGAACCGCATTTAACACATTCTCGGCCGTTGCATCACCGCCCAAAAATTCAGGATAGACACCGCGATTTAATAATATATTAACCAACGAAACCCATTTAACCCGAATAATTTGTCGCCCAATCCACGTTGTAATCGGATTCATTTTGTAAACAACGATTGTCGGAACGTGCAACATGGCCAATTCTGCCGATACAGTTCCACTGGCGACAATTGCGATATAGGTCTTTGCATACAAATCATATCTGTCTGCGGCCGACACCAGTATCGGTTTAACCCGCCACCGCTGAATTTCATTTTGAACCAATTCCTTGGTTGTTTCCACAACAGGTATGACAAACTTGTACCCCATATATCCATCGCGACTTAACCTGTCGACAACATCCCGCATCAGCGGCATCAGACGTTTAACCTCACCAACACGACTTCCGGGAACCAATGTTATAATTTTTTCGCTATGTTTTTTTGATGTTTTGTATTTACCAATTAACACATCTGCGATTGGATGCCCAACCGCAACCGTATCCAAACCATGTTTAGTAAAAAACGGCACCTCGAAATCAAAAAAGGCATATAATTTATCAAAAATCTGTGCATATTTTTTTGCACGTCCCGAACGCCATGCCCAAACCTGGGGTGCAACCACATGATGAAAACTCAAACCATTTTGAATCAGTTTCTGTCCATCTGGATTTTTTCTGATTTGTTTTATAACACTTTTTGCAAAACCCGGGGCATCTATTGACACTACAACATCGGGTTTTTGTTCAACAATCGCATCAACTGTCTGTTTAATACGCCGTGTCAGTGTTTTCGCATGTGCCACCACCTCAACAAACCCCATAACGGACAAATCAGCCATAGGGAACAGTGTTTTCAATCCAGCTGCCTGCATATTTTCGCCACCAATACCAACAAAATCGGCATTTGGCATTTCCCGCATTATGCGTCCGCCCAGCACATCACCAGACACTTCACCCGCGATAATAAACACACGCTGATTTTTATTCTGCATTTTTAGATGTACCGATTCCACGCTTTGAGCGATTTTCTATAAAGTCAATTGCATCCATTGCATATTTATTATTTTTGACTTCTTTGCGAACCTTGGCCAGTCGTTCAGACACAGTACCATCGCCGCCACGGAACACAGCAGCATAAACTGAATGAATTGCATGCATATCTTCGTTTGTAAATCCATGCCGCATCAGGCCCACACGGTTAATGGTACGATAAACCGCACGATTCCCATCATAAATCGCATAGGGCAAAACATCATTACCAACGCCCGACATACCACCAATAAAGGCATTACGTCCAATACGTGCGAATTGCAGTACCATTGTACCACCGGACAATATTGCAAAGTCTTCTATTTCCACATGTCCTGCCACCTGAACCAAGTTTGACATAACAACACTGTTTCCAACCTTGCAGTCATGACCAACATGTGCATTAACCATAATCTGACAGTCATCACCAATCACCGTTCCATCGGATGCAGGCGTTCCAGAATGAATTGTTGCATATTCACGAATTCTGCAACGCTTACCGATACGCAACCCAGTCATAGTCGCTTCATCTTGCCATTTCAGGTCTTGACTCATCACGCCCAGCACAGCAAACGGATAAACAATAGAATCATCACCAATAGATGTCTTGCCATCTATCACAACATGTGAAACCAGTTCCACACGATCACCCAGAACCACATTTGGTCCAATAATACAATATGGGCCAATTTTACAATCTGCCCCCACTTTTGCACCCTCATGAATAATTGCCGTTGGATGTATTGCCATAATAAAACTCACTTTTTTAATATTATTAACGCAGTGAATAATACATCATAATCTTAACAAATGGTATTCAATAAATATAACGAATTATAACAACGCTTTGAATTCTGACCAAAATTTTACATTTGGCAAACTGGCCCAGTACAAAATTCCCATTGCCGCTATTGCAGGCATCACGGTAATAATACCAAAGCAAACCAAAACCAGTGCAAACATTTTATACCCAGCGACCAAATCTACCTGCTTTTTATGCCACACAGATACCGCGAACATGGCAAACAAAGCCGCCAACGTCCCCAGGAAAACGGGCAGGGCCTCGGTAATAACAAACAAAGCCGCCCCCAGCACACACATAACCCGACACAACCATTTCAGTTTTACAAAAACCCCACGCTTAATTTTACCGCGTGCATTTACATTCAGCAACGCAATTGTCGCCATTGCAAAAATCCCCAACATCAGCATTCCTAACACATGCCCCACAGTCAGATTCCCCAATTGTCCAAATCTAAAGAACTCTGGCTGCATCAGCATTGCAATCGCCACAGACAGCACAATCAACACAATTCCACCAACGGGTCGCATCTCACTCTTGGCCAACCGTCCCAAAACAAATCCCAATAGCATCGCACCAATTTGCAGTATTGGCCCCCACCATGCATGCATATCAGACATCCCGACCAATGCCACCCCGGCAATCACAGCCATCCATTTCCACCAATTCATACGGGGCAGGGGCATTTTCCTAAGATACGAAGACACGAACAAAGATGTCAAAAACACTATCGCCGCCATCATCCCGGGCAAAACAGACAACCCATCACGCAGCACACCATAATTTCCACCAAACAACACCGCCCACAACAGGGTCAGTCCCGCAGTCCACACCGACACACGCTGTAAAATATTATTCTGATTCCACCCCAGTTTTTGTACAATTGCATCACGGCACAAATATACCACAACAAACAAAGGAACGGTCAACACAGCCCACCACAAAAAAGCAGCACCAAATAACGCTGCGTTATTAAACGCACTAATTGCACTTTCTACTATAACGACATCATTAAACATACACTTGCCTTTTTAATTTGTTGTTTTATTATAAATACCTATGAGCATAAAACAAGAAATTTTTACCCTGATGGGCGGTCGGGTTAAGATGCACCGTGGATTATACAATCCAACATCCGATGCGGTATGGCTGGCATCATTTGCCCCACGCAACATAAAAACTGTACTGGACGTTGGCATCGGCAGTGGCGGTGTATCACTTTGCCTGTTGGCGAACAATCCAACAGCCCAAATAACGGGCTTAGACACCTCATCAGACATGCTGACCGCATGCCATGCAAACGCAGATTTAAATTCCGCCAACATTGAACTGATTCAGGCGGACATCACAACATGGAAAACGGATTGTACATTTGACCTGGTTATAACAAATCCACCATATTTCAACGGCACACCTGCGAAACATAACGCTCACCATAATGCAGACCTGCCGCTGTGGATATCACGTTGTATTGCACGAGTTCGTCCGATGGGCACATTTGCCATCATAACAGACGCGGCAACTACAGCAACTGTAATTGGTGAAATGTCAAAAAAATTGGGGGACATAAATATACTGCCGCTGTTTGGTGCAAAAAACACCGCCGAGCGCGTTTTGATATCAGGTCGACTGGGACATCACGGCATCAGTATACTGCACCGCGGTCTGCCGATGAATTACGAACCTATTTTGCGTCATGGCTTGACTATCGGGGAAATTTTGTCTAAAGTATCCGAGACATGATAAACTTTATAACACGATATTTTACATCGCTGTGGGCATTTATCACTTCACCATTTCGTGCAATATGGCGACTGATTGTTCGTATATTCCCTCCACGTGAATTTACGGTAATGGACACTCCACGTGGCAACGTTTACACTTTTTCTCAAAGCAGTTTTTGGCGTTTCACCCGTTTTTGCGGCAAAATAGGGTTGGTCTTATGGGCATCATGGTCAACTTATGTATTTGTCTATCATCGCCCATTATTGCAAAAGCGAACTCAGCAACTGGAACAAGCCCGCGACACTCATACTCGTCACATGTCAGATTTGCAAACATACCTGACAAAATATAATAACCTGGTACGCGATCTGAATGTAATTGACGACAAGATACTAAACAAAGAAAAGCTAGATTCTGGCGAAAAAGAAAAGCTAATGAATTCTCGTATCAAGACCTGGGGAGAATTGGACTTTTTACGCACTCGCATAGTTGAAATGCTATCTAATGAAGAGTTTACACCTGAATACACAAAAATATCTGAACTGTCTGCAGAATACGAATTAACTCGTGCTGAAAACGATGAGTTAAAAAAACGTAATGCAAAAATAATTGAATCCATGGCGGAAGTAATGGATGCAGACAACATCATTGTTGACACGGTATCCGCACTGACCAACGACAACAACGAAGAACTGCAAAAAAACATAAAACGCATAAACAGCACATTGGCGACATTGGGGCTCAGCCAGACCACATTACTTCGCAACGCGAACAAATATACGAATCCATTGGTTGGTTCGGCCTTTACCCCGATTGAGTTTGACAAAGAACTTGACGCAAAGTATCAAAAATTGGCAGACGGCCTGGAACGCTGGAACGGGCTGAAACGATTGAACGAAATTTTACCACTTGGCAAACCGGTAAATTCACGTATTACATCAAACTACGGCACCCGCAAAGACCCATTTACAGGCAAACCGAAACAGCATCGTGGCATTGACTTTTCCGGCAAGATAGGCACGGAACTAATGGCGGTTGCTCCGGGACGTGTTGTATCTGCTGGCGAACGCGTTGGTTATGGCACAACGGTTGAAATCGATCATGGTCTGGGCTTTACCACACTGTATGCACATTTATCACAAATATTGGTTTCGCGTGGGGATTGGGTTCGCCCAGGCACAGTAATTGGTCTGGCGGGTTCATCGGGTCGATCAACTGGTCCGCACTTGCACTACGAAATTCGGTACAAAGGCGCCCCATTTGATCCAACAAAATTTGTAAAGGAAGAATAGAAAAATGCTAGCATTCACTAATTCAACGGAAAAGCAATCTCCCACTGTTATTGGTGCGGGTTGCAAATTAACGGGCGATATAAAAACCGACCACACAGTCCAAATTCACGGTGAAATTATCGGCAACATAGTCGCCGAAACGGTTGTAATTGGTCGTGGCGGCCGTGTTGTTGGTTCTGTTCAAACACCTGTTTTGTTTTTGCACGGCACCTTGGACGGACCTGCAACTGTAAACACTGCAAACATATTCAGTGCGGCCCAGATGACTGGCACTTTGTCATACAGAACATTAAACATCACCAGCAATACTGGCCTGGAATGCAAACTGGAAAAACGCAAAGACAACGAAAAGGAAAAAGCAAAATGAACAAAAACATTTCAACTGTATATATTGCATCTGATCATCGCGGAGTAGGGTTAAAGTTATATTTAATCAACATGCTGAACGCGGCGGGTTATACTGTTGTAAATTTAGGGACAGACGACCCGAATTCATCTGTTGACTATCCTGACGTTGCAGCGGCACTGGCGAACGCGATGGCAAACGACAAATTATCACGCGGTATAATTATTTGTGGCACTGGTGCAGGCGTAATGATTGCGGCGAACCGCTATCGTCACATACGGGCATCACGTTGCACCACACCATCTCAGGCCCGCGAAGATCGTTTTCACGATGACACCAACGTATTGGCTTTGGCGGCCGATGATTTGGATATCGAAGTAGCATTTTTATGTGCCCAGGCATTTCTGGAAAGTCCATTTGATGCAATTGAACGCCGCATCCGCCGTGTAGAAAAGATTTCATAACCCCGACATAAAACATAAAATAAAAATCCCCCGACTGGGGGATTTTTTTACTTCTTGATTACAAAGTTCACCAACTTACGCGGCACTACAATCGTCTTGATAATCGTTGCACCATCTAATTTGGCACCCGCCGCCGTCTTGGCTGCAGCAACAACAGTATCCTCATCTGCATCTGCTGGCACCACAAAGTCCGCTGCACGTTTACCATTTACCGACACAACAATTGTCATTTCGGTTGCGACCAGTTTCGCCGCATCAAACGTTGGCCATGACTTAAACACCAGCATTTCAGAGTTGCCCATCTGTTCCCACATTTCTTCGGTCAAATGTGGTGCGAACGGATTCAGCATCTGCAACAGTGTTTCATATGCAGGGCGAGGCATTTTACCCGCAAACGCGTTAATATATTCCATCATCGCAGAAATAGCAGTATTAAAACGCATATTTTCCAAACGCTCTGTCACATCTGTAATCAACTTGTGCACCAAACGTTCCTGGTCTGGGGTCAGTTCATCATCTGTCAAATTCGCCGCCAGGTTTTCCACACGTTTCAGGAAACGTTCAACCCCACGCAGTGTATCTTCGGACCAATTCGCACTTTGTTCCCATGGCCCCAGATACAGAATTGCCATACGACACGCATCAGCACCGCTGCGTTCCACTACATCGGAACTGGGGACAGTATTTCCGCGTGATTTTGACATCTTTGAACCATCGGCAGCCATAATCAAACCATTACTGGTACGCTTTTTATATGGTTCATCCCCTGGCACGAACCCCAGGTCTGCCAATGCCTTGTACCAAAACCGCGAATACAGCAAATGACGTGTTGTATGTTCCATACCCCCATTATAGTGATCAACAGGCATCCATTTATCCAACTGTCCACGTTTGGCAAACGCATCATTATTCTTGGAATCTAAATACCGCATAAAGTACCACGAAGACCCGGCCCACTGTGGCATAGTATCCGTTTCACGCTTTGCCGCTGCACCACAATGTGGACAGGTTGTATTCACCCAATCTGTCGCACGTGCCAGGGGACCTTCGCCATCATCGGTCGGCTTATAGTCGGACATATACGGCTGCATCAGTGGCAATTCAGATTCTGGCACTGGCACCCATCCACACTTTTCACAGTACACCAATGGAATTGGCTCGCCCCAGTACATCTGGCGTGAAAATCCCCAGTCTTTTAATTTATATTTAGTTGTACCACGTGCAAATCCATGTTCTGTCCCATACTTGATTGCGGCTGCGATTGCTTCATCTTTGCCCATACCATTCAGGAAATCAGAATTGATATGTTCACCATCACCTTCCCAGACCTGATCTGGTTCACCACCTGCCAGCACTGGGATAATATCCAACCCGAACTTTTTCGCAAAGTCCCAATCACGTCCATCATGTGCCGGCACGGCCATAATTGCACCAAAACCATAGTCCGCCAACACATAGTCAGAAATAAACACAGGTATTTCACGACCATTAAATGGATTTACCGCACGAACACCTTTCAGTTCAACTCCTGTCTTTTCTTTTGTAACGTCAGTACGTTCAAACTCGGACTTTGCACGTGCTGCGGCGATATATTCATTAACGGCATCGGTGTTTGTAATTTTACCTTCGTCCAGCCACTTTTTCACCAACGCATGTTCAGGTGCAATAACACAGAACGTCACACCAAAGATAGTATCAACACGTGTGGTATAGACCGTCATTTTGTCTTCACCGACCATAAAATCGACATCTGCACCATGTGAACGACCAATCCAGTTTATTTGTTCAGTCTTGACACGTTCTGGATAGTCCACCAATTTCAAATCATCAATCAGTCTATCCGCATACTTTGTAATAGCCAAATTCCATTGCAGTTTCATTTTCTTTTCAACTGGTCCATGACACCGTTCACAACAACCGTCTTCTAACTCTTCATTGGTCAGATTTGTTTTACATGCCGGACACCAATTCATTGGCAATTCAGACTTATATGCCAATCCAGCCTTAAAGAACTGAATAAACATCCACTGTGTCCATTTGATAAATTCTGGGTCCGATGTAGACACTTTGGATTCTGGGTCAAATGACAACCCCATAATAGAAATATCACGTTCAAAAATCTTAATCAGTTCCGCCACAGACTCACTTGGGTGCTTACCAATTTTTGTTGCATAGTTTTCGGACGAAATACCCATAGAATCATAACCAATTGGGAACAGCACATCAAATCCACGCATCCGCCGCCACCGAGCCAGCACATCCATTCCTGTATATGGCAACATATGACCGACATGCAACCCGGACCCCGATGGGAACGGAAATTCAATCAAATTATAGTATTTTGGTTTTGAACCATCATTTTTTGGTGTAAACACGCGTGCATCATGCCATTTTTTCTGCCATTTTGCCTCACGCTCATGAATTTTCATCATATCATCTGCCATTGTATTTTTCCTATATTTGTTATGCTAACCGGGCGGATTTTACCGCCAAACAATAATAAATTCAAGGAACTATTTTAATTATTCTTTGAAAAATGTGCCAAGAATTCAACATTTCCACTGCCACCATGGATTGGGGATTGTGTTATTCCACGCAATCGAAATCCAGACTTTGCGAACACATCAACGACCTGGTTGACTGCAGTATCGTGCCACTCGGTCGATTTGATTATCCCATTAAACTTGGCGGCAATTTCACGTGGCACCTCGAACTGGGGTTTAATCAGTGCGATGATATTTTCCGCCCCCCACGGCACCAAACTTTGTATAATATTGGTCAGCGAAATAAACGAAACGTCTATTACAATCAAATCCACCACCGACTGCACGGCCAGTGCACGAATATCAGTCTGTTCAATTGACACCACCCGTGGATGTTCACGCAGTACCTGCACCAATTGGTCTGTACCAACATCGACCGCATAGACACGTGCCGCACCACGATTTAACAGCACCTGGGTAAAGCCACCGGTACTGGCACCAACGTCCAAACAAACCAATCCTGCTGGGTCAATCTGAAACACGTCCAACGCATGCGATAACTTCAAACTGCCACGACCAATGGAATAGGGCAAATCGCCCCCACTTAACACATCGGCATCAGACACATCTTGACTGGGCTTTTTTGCGGGCACTCCATTAACACTAACCAACCCCGCCTTAACAGCGGCCACCGCCCGTGCCCGTGTGGAATACAAATTCTGCTGAACCAATGCCAAATCAAGTCTCATAGTATTTCTATGCTATCACAGAAAAAATAAACTTGCCAACATTATTATTCAGATTATACTGATAAAAACACAAAAACATCACACAAAGGAGATTACACATGTTCACCCAAACTCGTGGCACAAACGTCTATTGTTGCAATGGCTGCCGCTATCAGTGCTCATACGGGGCAAATGCCCATATCGATTATACACCACAAAAAATGATAACCACATACATGCCCACCTTAAACGGCCAAAAAATAACAACATATATCGAACGTGGCGGCCACGTCATCGATGTCAAACGATGCGACACTGCCGCCGCCGCATTGGAATTGGCGGTTCATATATCCGAATTATGCGACCGCTACAAAACACGCTAGCGGGCAGGGGGACCAACATCTTATGAACAACAAAGATAAAATCGACATACTGAAACGACAATTGCGCCATCAAACAATCCAGGGCAAAATCTTTAATATCTCCGGCTATGGTTGCACTCTTGCATCAATCGCAGAAATTATAAACAGTATTTACCATGCCGCATCACAAAACACTGCCGAAGATTCCTGGGTTGCCCCGGCATACTTTGGTATGTTATTTATCATACTGGCACAAATGAGTTTTAATTCTGCAACCGATGCATATAACGATGCCAAACGTACCCGAAAAAAAATCAACAACCTGCAAAAACGCAGATAAAAATCTAAAATTTCGTGGTACAGGGTCATTGTATTCATATTTCTGCCCAGAACAATAACCTTTAACTCTGCATCATAGTATCCGTTCGCTTGCGTGCGTTGGTGGTAAACATTTCCAGTATCAGAACTGAATGTCCCCCTGTTCTGTGTGCTTTTTATTTGACTGTTGACAATGTCTGTTTTCTGTTTTATCTTATCTGTATAGCGAAGTTTTAGAGGCCTCAATTGGAGAGTGTCCCAAACTTCGCTATTTTTGATATATTTTAATCTGCCGTTGTCTATATTGTTTTGGACAAAACTATCAAAGTCATCTTTACCATAAAAACTTGGGATAAAATGATAACCTTTTTGAGCGGGCGATAAAGCCACTATTATTTGATTCCCCGATTTGTCCTTTGCATCTATAACTGCGACCAATCTATCAGGTTGCGTTGCGGATTCAAATACCAACAATGGGTCGCTATATAACTCAGGCAATCGTTCTACAACTTCCATCGGGACGTTATGTTTTGTCTGGGTATCTTTTATAATAACAGATTTATTGGTTTTTACTTCCGCACTTTCCCAATCAAGATTCACATATACAGATGGTAATTTACCCAACCGAATAATTTGCTTGTTTTTCAGATCAGATAAAAACGTTTCTTTTTCCTGTGCCGTTGGTGCAAATTTAGGTTGTTCAAAAACAATAAAATCTGTCGTGTTTTTCACAAAACTCCACGGCTGTGCTGGGTCTTTTACATTTTGTATAATAACACCGTCATAACCGCCTTTTTTTGCTGTTTTAGCAAGCTTTTCCCCATCAACATTCTTGCCTTTATAATCAAGTGCGTTCCAAAAATGCCCCTTGGCATCAAACACAAATGGATTGGACATTTTCAAATAAACACTAAACACCTGTCCTTTGGGTGCAATGGTATTATATTTTATTTCTGCATAACCACGTGCTTGGTCTGTATCGTCAGTAAAGAAAGAATCTTTTATAAATGTATCAAAATTCCCGCTGGGTGTTCCATGATACACAACCAACGGTCTGCCATTATCATCAACAACCTTACTATCTCCAAACCAATTCCAGAAATTACGCAGGGCAGGTTCTGATTTTGCTATTCTTTCCCCATTGCTGTTATATACTGTGCGTTCTTTGCCGTCTATGTTGATTGTTTCCCCTGTATATTCAGGATTTACTTCGTCAAGACGTGCGTTTTCGTCTGCAAGGTCTGTATGTTCTAGAACCTGTGTGTCAATTGTGTTATCAAACTGATTCATTCTAGACATCAGGACTGCTGTTAAACTCTTGCTGGTGCAGTGGTCGCCGTCAAATAAATCAGGATTTTGTTCTTTTAATGCCTGATAATACAAATCGTCATCGTTGAATATACCTTTCTTGCCTAGGCGATTATTACCGTCCTTATTTGCTTGTTTTTTCGCCGTGTAGGACTGGATTAAACCTGTTCTGTGTGCTTTTTATTTGACTGGTTGTCTTGACTTGTTCCCATTTCTTGGCTATACTTAACTTAGAACTAGCAGATTCAGCGGTTGTGGAAAATGAACCGTTGAATACATCTGCTAGTTTTTCTTGTATCTCTACTTCGTGTAAGTAAAAACGATTTTGTTCTACACTTTTCTTTACGATAACTTCGCAAGCATACCGTTCTCCATTTATTGTAATTGGTGCTATAAATGATACGCTGTCATAGTTTCTGCCTTTCCACTGTGTTTGTTCGTCAAAAATCAAGCCATTTTTATAACTTCTGGCACTGCCTGAAATGCAGCAACCTTTTCTTTCCCAATTCCGTGTGCAGCACTATCTTTTATCGCTCGTTTATCCAGTTTTACCGTTCCAACACCATCACGATAAAATTAGTTTCCAGCCGGTGGATTCCAGGGAACTTTTTTTCAAACAACATTTCAACGTAATAACAAACAGATAAAATATTATTTTAACACAAAACCTTATCTTGACTTTTCAGCCCCGCACACATATACTTTTACCCATCAAGCCCCCATTGTTGGACGACTGAAACACAGGCCACCAATGCGTAGAATTGGTTTTGCATAAAACTGGCCAATTACACCTTGAAAAAACCTGATGCTCGCCATTGTCTGCGATGTCCTCAGGTTTTTTATTTATTTCTTTACAAAAATCGGCCCACCCCATCAAAAAAAGTAAAAAAACACCGCCCCACCAGTCATTTTTTCGCCGCAAACCCGCAGAAATCCGCCATTTTTTTTCGTTTTTTGGCTCAGAGCAGGGCAAAAAAACACATTTTTTGGGTATTTTTGACATTTTGGGCATTTTTATTCAAAAAAACACCAACCACCACACAACACGCAAAAACGTTTATAATTGTAATAACAAAATATTATCCATTACTTTAACAGTATTACTTTAACTTAAATACATTTACCCGAACCAACGTTCATAAACCAAACCAAAGATATAAAACCACAACAATATCGGCCAAAAGAAAAACCAAACCACAAAGAACAAAACTCTTTTCATATCCAAACTCCTTTAACAAAGAACAGTATAGCAGAAACAATTCCCATCATCAAATTTACAATCGATTTTCAGCGACCTGGGCATACAAATATACGATCAATAAAACTTCATCGGGCTCACAACAGCACAACAACAGAAAGAAACCACCACACAGCACAGTCATACCAAGCAACAAAGGCACACAGGACAACACACAACCACAGCCACATAAGCAAACAAACCAGATAACCAACATTTGCGTTCAGTAAGGCACGAATAAAACAAAACACATCCATCAACACAACAAACAGAATTTTAAACACAAAAAAACAGACTGTTAAATACAAATTTTAGATACAAAAACACATACAACTTCACCACAACATCACACTAAACTATACATAATATACATTATACGCCTTTGCAATATACCACCCTGCAGTTCCAAATTTTTCCCCAAAAAAATACAGAGCTTCCCATCAACGAACCACAGAAAAACATATTTTTTTCAAAAATACTTATTCCGCACACAATGACACAACAACACGTACAAACACCTCACCACAATAAAAAAGCACTAAACACCATAATAAATTCACAACAACCGCACACACAGAGACAATCCTGCCCCACCCACCCCACCACTTCAACACAACTATACATAACCCAGTCTGCATTTATAAAAAATTTACGGGCCACAAAAATTGCGACCCGCACTCACCCATTTTATCAACAAACAAATTTAACGCTTTGTTATTTTTTTAATTTTCTTTATTTTTCCCAACGCATCATCTGCAACACCAGCCGCCAATTTTGTGACCGTTTTTATACCTTTCTTTAACTCACTGTCTTCGACCGCCCCGGTTTCGACCGGTTCTACATCCGAACAACAAAACGGACATTTTGTTGCAGCATTATTTATAGTTGATTTACAATACGGACAGGCATGTGTATTAGCAGGCTTTTTATCACGCATCTTATTCATAGTCCGCACAAACAAAAATATCGCAAACATAGTAATAAAGAAACTGACCACAGAATTCAAGAACACACCCATATTCAAGGTAGTCGCCCCTGCGGCCTGTGCCTGAGCAATTGTTTCATACGTTCCGCCTGTCGGATTACTTAACACAAAGAACCACTGCGAAAAATCCACCCCACCAATCAGCAACCCAATAGGCGGCATAATAACATCTTTGACCAACGAATTAACCACCCCTGTCATTACACTACCAACAATGATACCAACCGCCATATCGATTGCATTTCCACGTTGAACAAAAGTACTAAATTCTTTTAACAAGTTGCTTTTTTTAGCCATTTTTTACTCCTTTTATTGTTTGTTTGAATAATCCTCTATTGCACTTAAAACTTTCCCCAAGGTTTTTCTTAAACTTTCATCATGGGTTTCCACCATAATATCTGCCAACGCATATGTTTTATAGCGTTCATCTATCAGCTGAGCCAAAATTTTCCGACTGTCAGCATTCAACAACTGCGGCCGCGTATCACGTGCCCCGGTACGCCGCACCAACAAATCCAAATCCGCACGCAGCCACACAGACAACGCCCGTTCCAACACCATTTCACGCACCGCCGGAGTTATAAAAGCCCCCTCGCCCGTAGAAATCACCTTTAACGCGGGCGGTGTATCCAATATCCTTTCAATAACACGTTGTTCAACACGGCGAAACTCTTCCTCGCCATACATAGCAAAGATATCAACCACGCTGCAACCGGCAGCCGCCTCGATTTCTTTATCAGAATCAACAAACGGAATCCCCAATCGCCGTGCCAACGCACGCCCAACACTGGTTTTACCCGCCCCCATCAAACCAACCATAACGACCGGCCGATCGACAAATTCTTCTTTTACTTTTATTTTTGATGTCATAATGATATTTATCATATCAAATTTTAACAAAAAAACAAGTCCACCCACCTATCTTGATGCTTTTCTTGTTTTTATAAATGGGAATTTATGCTATAATGGCAACATAAATTAAAACCACAAAAAGAGAGAATACAAAATGAAAAACATCAGCTTAATAACAACAGTCATGTTGTTTTCCGGGCTTTCTGCGGCGAATGCATTTGATTCACACATTTACGCAAACAACATTACGGCACACAACATTATCGCCATCCAGCACACAATAACAAACACCACACTTTCATCATTTGGCGGCTCTATGGCAACGGCTCTGGGGAAAACAGCAACCAAAATCGAACCATTTGACCCACAGTCATCCGAAGACCCAAAAACCACATACGGCCACGCACCGGTATACGGCACAGAACCCCTGTACGGCGAATTTAATGCCGATGGCCGCAGCGGCGGCGACATTTTAAACCCAGACGCCATGTTAACTGGCACCTGGCTAAATTGGCAACACGGACGCGACCACGCAAATTTTGACAACACAACACGCTATTCATCCACCACGGACATATTTACTTTTGGCATATCTGGTGGTCAAACAAAACTGTGGAACGGAACATCAAAGTGGGGAATATACGCGGGCTATGTCGGCAGCGACCAAAAGAATTCAGAAATAGAACTGAACGAAAACGGCGGATTTTTTGGCATTTACAACGGCAACAAATTTGGCAACCTGAATGCTTATGCTATATTAAACGGCGGTGTATTAAACAATTCTGCAGACACAATGTTTGGTAAAGACGAATTCACAAACTTTTGGCTCAGCGGCATGACACGCACAACATACACAATCGCACTGGATGACACATTCAGCATAACCCCAGGATTAAGCATTGGCTACACATGGATCAAATCCGACAATTACACATCTGCATCAGGCGATATTTTAACAAACGATTCATTTGGCTCGTTTGAAATCTCGCCCAGTTTGCACGCAATTAAACACATTGGCAACGGCTGGCACGGCTCACTGAACATTGCATACGTTATGAACACAGGCAACGGCGGCGATATATCGGTAAACGGAACACAAATTTCCACACCCGAAACAGATAACTTTATAGAATACGGAATTTCTTTGGAAAAATCTGTTATGGGCTTTACCTTTACCGGCAACTTCGGACGCCGCGATGGCGGTCGAGACGGCTGGATTGGCGGTTTGAACATAAAATACGCATTTTAACAAGAAAGCAATCAAAAAAAACTCACCCGCGACTGCGGGTGTTTTTTAACGTTGCTTTTGAATCTTTATAAGACGAATATTCAGCAGGTACCTTGTTCCCCAATGCATTTTCACACATTTTATAAACCGCCCTAATCGTTGCACAACGCCGCACACATTACTCCATATTCGCCAATTGTTCCAACTGGTCTGCAGCAATCAGTGCATCTATCATCTCATCCAGCCCTGCGCCGCCAGCCAAAATATCATCCAACTTATACAGCGTCAGTTTAATACGATGATCCGTCACGCGTTGCTCTGGGAAATTATAGGTTCTGATTTTTTCACTGCGGTCGCCAGAACCAACCATTGTCTTACGCGATGCATTACTGGCCGATTCTTGTTCCGAACGTTGTTTCTCGTACAGTTTAGAACGCAAAACTGCCATAGCAGCGATTTTATTCTGCAACTGACTACGTTCATTTTGACACGTCACCACAATACCAGACGGGAAATGAGTAATACGAATCGCACTATCAGTTTTATTAACATGTTGCCCCCCCGCACCAGACGCACGGAAAATATCGATACGAATATCTTTATCTTCTATAACAACGTCAATTTCTTTGGCTTCTGGCATAACGGCGACAGATGCGGCACTGGTATGAATACGTCCACCCGCCTCGGTTTCTGGCACACGTTGCACACGATGAATTCCTGATTCAAACTTCATGCGTCCGTATGCCCCTGCTCCATCGATTTTGAACACAATTTCCTTGTACCCACGCAGTGACGTTGCATTTTCTTCGATTACCTCTACCTTCCAACCCTGACGCAGGGCATATGATTTATATTGGTTATACAAATCCCCCGCAAACAGTGCAGACTCTTCACCGCCAACACCGGCACGAATTTCCATAATCACACTGTTATCATCGGCGGCATCACGCGGCAGCAACGCAATCTGCAAACGTTTTTCTATATCGGGCAACACATGATTCAGTTCGACCAACTGTTCATTTGCAATTTCGCGCAATTCTGGGTCAGACTGCATTTCTTTTGCATCACTGATACCCGCGACAACCTGGAAATATTCACTTATCAGCGGCAAAATTTCGTTCAAACGCGAATATTCTTTGGAAAGTCGAGTCAACTCATCACCACTGGCGGCCCCTGAATTCATCTGACTTTCGACATCAGCGGCCCGCCGTTGAATATCACGCAGTTTTTCTTCTACTATCATAATTACACCACCTTTATCATCTTAATTGCATCACAAACCGACATCACAGCCTGTTCTCCAGACATCATATTCTTGACGGCAACAACATGATTTTTAACTTCATCTTCGCCGATTATCAAACTGTATTTAGCCTTGATTTTATCAGCGTACTCGATTTGGTTTTTAAACTTTTTATCTGCATCCAGATATGCCACGGACGCAACTCCTGCGTCACGCAACGCCCCCAAAACAGACATTGAATATACAACCTGATTTGTTCCCATACACAACACCGCCGCATCCACAGGCGATTCAAATTGGGTCAAATCTATACGGTTATCATCCATCAAAGCCACCATCAACCGTGAAAAACCAACTGCAGCACCAACACCGATGATTTTTGTCTTAGAAAACTTAGACGCCAGGTCTTCATACCGACCACCACCACCAATCGCCCCCAATTCTGGAAAGTTTTCCAAAAAGAACTCGAACACCACACCGGTATAGTACGCATGTCCACGCATAATCCCCAGGTCAATTTTGGCATTTTTTATTCCCATAGCCCCTAGCAATTCCATAAAATTATCCAGTTCAGAAATTGCCAAATCCAAGTTATCAGACTTATTCAAGAACGAACCATAACCGTCTGTAAACACCTTGTTTATTTCAAAAGCAGCCTTTTCACCAATTTCTTCAATCAACCCTTCTTGAAAGTCTTTTAATTTATCCTTTTTGTCTATCAAAACAAATGCACTGCGGCGTTGTTTTTCATCCAAATTCAGATAATCAAACATTGCGTTCCAGAACTTTCTGTTACCCACACGAACAACAGTTGGCCCAATAAATTCAGCCACAGATTCATACACTCGCGACAATGTTGCAACAATTTCCGCATCATAGTTTGTCGACAGTGAATTCACCCCCATTATATCCAAGTCCATCTGATAAAATTCGCGATAGCGACCACGTTGTGGACGTTCACCCCGATAGTTTCGTGCGAACTGATAGGCACGAAATGGGAACACCAAATTATTCATATTCCCGGCCACATACCGTGACAGTCCAACTGTACCATCATAACGCAACCCCATCTTTGTATCGCCTTTTTGGAACAAGAACATCTGCGTTTCAATTTCGTCCCAGTTATCTTTATCGGTCAGTACCTCGGCCCGTTCGATTGCAGGCAAATCCAAATGATTAAATCCCGCCCCACGCAACACATTTTGCATACGTCTGGCACACTCATCAAAACATCTTTGCTGTACGGGTGTCAGTTCTATAAATCCCGACAGTGGTTTTGTTGGTTTTAAATCCATTTTTATATCCTATTGTTTTTATGTAAAACGTTCGGCATTAAAATTACAATGCCCATTATATCACAGAAAAAATCCATATGCTAATATTCGCCCGCGTGGGCGTGATGCAAAACAACAAAAACAAAGTTTTTCATCAACATTTCATAAATATTATACTCTAAATCATAGAAAATTCAAGTACTTTCAACAAAAAAAATCAGGCGGGGCATAAACATATCAACCAAACACACAAATGACGAAAGAAAAGTTTTCTTGGCGTTTACAAATGTGGTGATGGTCTGCCGTTTTGTGCCCCGTAAAGATATATCTATATCATATCGGAAACACACGACAGATGCCACAGGTACGTATTCACACAATCATACAATCAAAAATATCTGTGTAGTTCCCCACCATGCTGTGTCAGCCAACGTTTTGCACGTTCCACTCCTGGGCCATACAATTCACGCACAGTCGCCCAGAATTGCGGCGAATGATCCATGTGTTTTTTATGTGCCAATTCATGCATCACCACATACCGCATCACATCCAGTGGTGCAAACGCCAACCGCCACGAAAACGACATTGTTCCAGTGGTTGAACAGCTGCCCCATCGACTGGTTGTATCGCGTATGGCGATTTTTTTTGGCCAGAACTCACGCGGGGCCATCCGCACCATATCTTTTAACACAATCAGGAATTCTTTTTTTATTTCATCACGCACACGGCGTTCAAACATATCTGCCCCGCCGCCGACATACAAAACACATCCATCATCACTAAATTTGTTTGACCGCAAGGTTGATACATGCTGCAGTTTTACCCGCCGCCCCAGAAATTCAATTTCATCGTCCGACTGAACGATAATTTTATCGGGGCACCGTTGATATACACACTCAATCCATTTCTGTTTTGACACCAGGAATCGAATAGCAGCATTTTCAGAAACCAACCACGGCTTAGAAATAAGAATTTCACGTTTTGGGCTGCTTTTTGGTCTCAGCGTAATATTTCGCAATCCCGGCCGAGTGGATATAACCACCGGAATTTCTTCACCAGACGACAAAATAAAAACATAATCCGCCATTATTTAATTTTGCATTGAATCTCACTAACGATTGCATCAACGTCAAAGCCCATTTTTTCATACACTTCGTCTCCTGGCCCTGACATACCAAATCGATCGATACCAATAACAGCATCTGCAAATTCAAACCACGGTGCAGATGCGGCCGCCTCGATTGCGATGACCGTTCCCCGCAGAATTCTATTTTTATATTCCAAATCTTGGCGTCTGAAATCCGCCACAGACGATACAGACACAACCTGAACAGCATTTCCCAGTTTCTCTGCAACCCGCACAGCCAACGATACTTCCCCCCCCGTAGCCAAGATTGTTGCACGCACATTTTTCGTTTGTGCATTTTTTATGACGTATGCCCCACGGTGTATTTCTGCACCGATTGGTGGTTCTATCAGTTTGATTTTCTGACGCGACAAAACTATACAGGTTGGTGTATTTTTTTCTGTCAACGCCCGCCGCCAAGCATAAATAATTTCTGCTCCATTACAGGGTCGAAACACATTCATATTAGGAATCAGTCGCAATCCTGGCAATTGTTCGACTGGCTGATGCGTTGGTCCATCTTCACCCACGGCCACACTGTCATGCGTCAGCACATATATAACAGGCACCCCCGACAACGCAGACAACCGCATCCCCGGCCGCATATAATCACTGAACACCAAGAACGTAGATCCAAACACACGTTTTCCCGACACGGCCAAACCATTCAGGATTGCAGCCATTGCCCCTTCACGTACGCAAAAATCAATATAATTCCCGACAAATTCCCCTGGCACAATTTTACATGACCCGGCCACACGAACGTTCGTACTGCCCCCCAGGTCCGCACTGCCCCCGACAATATCGACACCCGCCTCCAACAAACCGTTCAGATATATCCCCGACAGTTCACGTGTTGAAATCCACTGTCCCACAGCGGGCAGGACAACATTTGGCAATCGCACATCAACCTGACCAGATATTGCGTTTACCTGTTCCATGGCGACATTACGCCACAACTCTTCACCGACAGTCGAGATATTGTTTTGAATCATCAGCATCATTTCTGGATCACCCAGCGAAAATCCATGTGCACGATGCGACCCCGCCAAACTGGACCCAGCACCAATTTGTGTTTTACATTGGATAAATACTGGCACATCAGATTTTTGTGCATTTTCAATTGCCCGATTTATTCGGACAAAATCATCACCCGGCACAGTCAAGACCTGCCATCCTGCGGCCGCGACACGTTCAGGCACATTCATATCAGTCTGTGCCACACCATCTATACTGACACCATTATCATCCCACAGCAGAATCAAATTATTTAATTTATACCGTCCTGCAAAGGCGATTGCTTCCTGGGCAACACCTTCCATCAAATCACCGTCCGAACACAAACAGTACACACGCGAATCGGTTTTGTTTAATTTTTCAGCCAACGCCATACCAACCGCATTACCAACCCCCTGCCCCAACGGTCCCGTTGTTGCATCAACCCCAGGGATAGTATGTTCTGGATGTCCTGCAGGTCCGCCCAATTTACGAAACTGATTCAAATCCCCGACATCATACCCCACGAAACGCAGCACAGAATACAGCAACGCACTGCCGTGTCCTGCAGACATAACGAATCTGTCACGACCGCGGCGAACAAAGTTCGCAAACAGCACAGTCATTACATCTGCCGCCCCCAGCACGATACCGACATGACCACTGCCAGCCATACGAACGGCATGCAAAGCCCATGCCCGCACTGCACGGGACATTTCTTTTAAATCTTTGGAATTATACTTCATGTGTGATATTATATCACAAAAAGGGAAAATTAAAAAATGTTAAAAATATGGACAGACGGGTCATGTTTGGGCAACCCGGGCCCTGGCGGTTGGGGTTTTGTTGCGACCGATGGGAAAAACACTGCAGAACGCAATGGTGGCGAAGAAAACACAACAAACAATCGGATGGAATTGATGGCGGTGATACGTGCGTTGACGGCGGCATCACGGCACAACGAACTGGAAATTCACACAGACAGTCAGTATGTTAAGAACGGCATGCAATCCTGGGTAAAAAATTGGAAACGGAACAATTGGCGTACCGCTGATAAAAAGCCTGTCAAGAACCAGGATTTATGGCAAAAACTGGACGAAATCGCATCGACCAAGACGATACATTGGCATTGGGTACGCGGTCACAACGGGAATGAAATGAACGAGCGAGTAGATTTACTGGCCCGCACTGCTGCCGAACAAATCAGGGACAAAAAATAATCCGCCATATCAGCGGATTATTTAACCACGAAATCCCATTGCAACGATAAACATTTCCACACTGTCTTTGCGTGAAGATGGTGGTTTCATATGATAAACCGATTCGAATTTTTCCTTGATCTGTTTCAATAAATCCTGGGTAGTACCGCCTGTAAACGATTTACAAACAAACGTCCCACCTGGCTTTAATGCCCGCAGTGCAAAATCAAACACATATTCCAACAAAACCATCTGACGAATATGGTCTGTTTTTTTATGTCCAACAGTATTTGGTGCCATATCAGACACGACTACATCAGCGGTACCATGTCCAACTTCATCGGGTTGCAGTCCCAACTTATCTTCCAACCACCGCAACGCAGCATCAGATGTAAAATCCCCCTGATATGTTTCCACCCCGACAATGGGTACGATTTCCAACAAATCCATCGCAAAGATTTTAGATTTCGGATATGTCCGTGCGATATACTGCGACCACGACCCCGGAGCCGCCCCCAGGTCAACCACCACCTGACCATTACGCAAAAACTTGAACTTTTCGTTCATTTCAATCAGTTTATACGCGGCCCGTGCTCGATATCCGTCTTTATGAGCCCGTGCGACATATGGATCCGCCGCCTGACGTTGCAGCCATGCGACCGAAGATTTTTTACCTGCAATTTTTTTATTTGTTATTTTCATACCTTGGACCTAGTGCAACTTGCCCCGATTTTGTTTCAGATACAATTTGATATATTGTTCCCGCATACGTTCTGCCGCATCTTTTGGCCCATTGTATTGAGAATACAAATTCCCCTGGTTATTGTTAAAATACAATTCCCGTCTGCCATGATGCGTATACTGCACAATGACCCTGTACCCTGTTATCGCCCCCAGTGTATTTTTTACAGGCAAAACATCGGAAACGCTGCTGATAGACCAATCCAAGATTCTATTCCACTTTATATTCATTTTTGTTTTTCCTGTATTTTTTTACTCATCTGTTCATAAAAGCCAATTGCATTTTTCAGAGCTTTTTTCCGACTAATCAGGCACAATTTTTCTTCATCATGTGTAAAAAAGACCTGACGTGGATTATGATATTTGTATTCCACTCGCACTTCATAGCCCAGCAATACAGTACCCTTATCCCGGTAAGTTTGATAAACTGCAACAGGTTTATACACTGCAACAGGCGTCCAATCAAACAACAACTTAAAACTGGCAAACTGTTTTTGAATATCCACCGTTATACCCCCGCAGGTTTTGGACCTGGCTGCTGCTGCATTTTCGCCATTACGGCTTCCATTCCGCCCATACGCTGAATCATAGCCATCTGTTGTTTCATCTTGGTATACTGTTTAATAATATGTTCAACATCACGCACGGTACAACCGGCTGTTTCTGCAATACGTGTTTTTGCATTAGCAAACACCTTTTCTGGCTCTGCACGTTCTGCAGCTGTCATCGCCTCAAGAATTTTAATCTGAGTATCAACACTGCCATCTTTGATTTTTTCCTTCATTGCAGAGACAGCACCACTCATACCCGGCACCATTTTTAACAACCCACTAAAATTGCTCATTTTTTTAATCTGTTTTAATTGTGCCAACATATCATTCATATCAAACTGTCCCGACATCATACGCTGGGCAGTTTCCTTCATTCCGGCAGGCATTTTATCAACGCCCAAATCTTTTTCTGCGGCCCGCACATCTGCTTCATTAAATTTATTTTCTACTTTTTTATCTTTCTTTTTACCAAATCCGAACATAATTACTCCTTTTGCCCTTTTATTTTACTTTCTTTTCCTGATTTGTCCAGGTACTTTTGTAAATATTTTCCTGTCTTTGAAGATGATACCTGTGCAATCTGTTCTGGTGTACCGGTTGCGATAATTTGTCCACCGCCCGCACCACCATTTGGCCCCAAATCGATAATCCAGTCTGCAGTTTTAATAACTTCCAAATTATGTTCAATAACGATTACGGTATTGCCTTGCTCGACCAATTCGTGCAAAACAGACAGCAGCATTTTTATATCTTCGAAATGCAAACCTGTTGTAGGTTCGTCTAGGATATAAATTGTTTCACCCGTGCTGCGTGCAGCCAGTTCCTTGGACAATTTTATACGCTGGGCCTCACCCCCGGACAAATCCAGCGAGCTTTGCCCCAGTTTGATATAATCCAACCCGACACGTTTCAGCAATTCTAACTTTCGTGCAATTTTTGGCACATTTACAAAGAACCTGTATGCCTCTTCTACGGTCATATTCAGCACATCAGCGATAGACTTACCTTTATACTTTACCGTCAACGTTTCTTCATTATAGCGTGTCCCGTGACAGCAATCACACTCTACATACACATCGGCCAAGAAATTCATTTCTATTTTTATCTGTCCATCACCCTGGCACGCTTCGCATCTGCCCCCTTTGACATTAAACGAAAATCTGCCAGGTCCGTATCCGCGTGTTTTTGCTTCGGGCAATGCTGCAAAGAAATCGCGAATATCACCAAACACCCCCGTATATGTTGCAGGATTACTGCGTGGGCTGCGTCCGATTGGTGACTGATCTATATCGACCACTTTGTCGACATTTTCCATACCAGTTATAATATCATGCGGCCCTGTTTCCATCTTAGAATTATACAGCGAACGCATCAACGCAGGATACAAAGTGTTTAACAGCAACGTAGATTTCCCTGATCCCGACACACCAGTCAGGGCAATAAATTTACCCAACGGAAATTCTACTGTGACATTTTTCAGATTATTACCACAAGCCCCAGATACAACGATAGATTTTCCATTACCATCGCGGCGTTTTGTCGGCACAGGTATTTTTCGCTTTCCACTAAGATACTGTCCGGTAATCGAATCTTTATTTTTTATTACCTGGGCTGGCGTACCGAATGCGATAACATTACCACCATTAACCCCTGCTCCACGTCCAATATCAACCAAATAATCAGCTTCACGCATTGCATCTTCATCATGCTCGACAACGATAACAGTATTATCCTTATCTCGCAGCATTTTCAGTGTTTCTAACAATTTATCATTATCACTTTGATGCAATCCAATCGAGGGTTCATCTAACACATATAAAACCCCAGACAACCCACTGCCAATTTGTGATGCCAATCTGATACGCTGAGCCTCGCCCCCGGACAATGTTCCCGCCATACGAGACAATGTCAAATACCCCAAACCAACATTTTGCAAGAAATACAATCTGTCTGTAATTTCACGCAGAACAATTCTGGCAATATCATTTTCTTTTTGTGACAAATGGTTTGGCAAATCCTGGAACCATTTCAGTGATTCATCTACTGGCAAATCACAAACATCCATAATATCAGCCCCATTTATTCTGACACACAATGCATGAATATTTAATCTTTTTCCATGACAGACTGGACATGGTTTTTCAGATTGATATTTTGCCAATTCTGTACGCATTGCCTCGGACTCAGACTCTCGCCATCTGCGTTCAATATTTGGGATAACACCTTCGTATGGTTTTTCATAAACAAACCCGTTCCAGTTTATTTTAATAGTTTCATTTCCACTGCCATACAACACCAAGTGTTTTTGTTCCTGGGTTAACGTATGCCATGGTTTTGATAATGGAATCTTAAACTTTTTATGCAATGCATCCAACAGATGTTCAAACTGACTCAGCATTCCTCCACGCGACCATGGTGCGATTGCACCGCCCAGGATAGACTTTGACGGATCTGGCACGACCAAATCTGGCGACATATTTAACTGCACCCCCAAACCATCACAATTCTGGCATGCCCCCATTGGTGCATTAAACGAAAACAATCGTGGTTCAATTTTTGGAACCGTAAACCCACTGACTGGGCAGGCATAACTTTGCGAATACAGTGTATCTTCATTTGTATCCAAACGGCGAACCAGAACAGAGCCCGGCACCAAACGCAAAGATGCCTCGAACGAAGAATATAAACGCGAACGAAATTCTTCATCATCAGCATTCTCAGACGGCAACTGCAAACGATCAACGATAACAAATATATTGTGCTTTTTATTTTTATCTAACGTTGGCACAGCGGACAGATCAACCAATTCACCGTCTATAATCGCCCGCTGATACCCCTGTTTAACCAGAAACGCCAATTCTTTACGATATTCACCTTTTCTTTCACGAACCATAGGTGCCATGATAAAGATTTTTGTTTGTGCTGGTATTTTCATGGTCCAGTCAACCATTTCCGCAATTGTTTGAGATTTAATTGGCAACCCAGTAATCGGCGAATACGGCACCCCTATTCTGGCCCACAACAAACGCAGATAATCATAAATTTCCGTCACGGTACCAACGGTTGAACGCGGATTTTTTGACGTTGTCTTTTGTTCTATTGAAATCGCAGGTGCCAACCCTTCGATAAAATCCACATCGGGCTTTTTTTGCATATCCAAAAATTGACGTGCATAACTGGACAGCGATTCGACATATCGCCGCTGTCCTTCGGCATAAATAGTATTAAATGCCAACGAAGACTTGCCCGACCCCGACACACCTGTAAAGACCACCAATTTATTCTTTGGTATATCCAGATCAATATTTTTAAGATTATTCTCGCGTGCACCGCGAATTTTTATTATTCCAGCCATAGTAAGAATAATATAATTCAAATATTACGAATTTCAATATACGGGGCAAAGTTTCCTTTGCCCCATAATTTCAATTTATTTATGCATTATTTTTTATCTTCACTCAACAAAGCATCTGGCGACAAATCCACACCCGATTTTTTGGTATGAGCGGCCCCAATTTCCGGTACCAGTTTTCCATTTACCCAAATATCAATTCCACCTGCATTACCAAATGTCGCCTTGTACTTACCCTTGACCGGCACATAGTACACATCCCCAGGCATCAGTACACGACTTAATTCTGTACGTCCCCGTGCATCTTTGATTTCAACCCAAGTACCCGCTTCACCTGTTTTTTTATTGGCCTGCAGAACAACTTGTGCTGTCGCACGATTATCTGTTCCGAATCGTTCACGAACAGGCTGTTTATATTCAGGTTCATTATCTGCAACCTCTGCAGTCAGCACAACTGGTGCCTGCTGTGTTGTTTCAACTGGTGCATCAGTCCCAGCCAACATCGCAATACCGAAAACGATCAACCCGATTGCCAAGACTCCCCCAAAAAACCAAATCCAATTCTGATATACGAACTGATATGCTTTGACAAACATCAACTTGCCCCAGCTTTCTTCCTTGATACTGGGCATAGCACAAGCACTGACCTCTTCATCATCATTTGGTTTTGCACAGTTTGAATCCAGTCCCATTTCTTGCTTAATCTTTGCAACAACTTCATCTGGATTCAGCCCCAGCTCCATCGCATAGTTCCGTGCAAACCCCAGAATATATACAACCTCGGGTATTTCTTTATAGTTTCCGTTTTCCAATGCTTCCAAAAACTCTTCACGAATACACAACTGTTTTGCGATTGTCGATATTTCACGTTTTCTACGACCAGTTGTACGTGCATTTCTCAGCATCTCGCCTGCAGTCAAGTTAACAGGTGCTTCAACCACAATATCTTGTTCATTTTCAACAATATCTGTCATATTATACAATCCCCATAATTATTAATTTGCACTAAATGATACCCCAAAATTCACGAATTGCAACCTTTAACAGCGAAGCACTATCTATTCTGTTTACTTTTATACGAAAATCAGACGAATTAGGCATACCTGCACTGTACCAAGCGGCATGCTTTCTGAACATAGGCACACCCGCTCGCTCGCCATAATACTCGACTACATAATCCAGGTGTTGCAAAACTATCTCACCCACATTTTTAGGTTTTTCACCACCCTGCAATTCAGACAACAGCCATGGTCTTCCCAATATTCCCCGACCAATCATAACACCACAATACCCCAGTTTTTCCATCTGTTCCACATCTGACACAGATTTAATATCACCATTTGCAATAATTGGGATTGGCATATCACGCACATCTGGATGCACAGCCTCCCCCAGGTATAATTGTGCCCGTGTTCTTCCATGCAGTGCAGCAAACTGTACTCCACAATCTGCAGCAATCTTAATCAGTTCCCCCCAATCGCGATGTTCATCATCCCACCCCAGACGAGTTTTCACAGAAACAGGAATCTGTACGGCACACACCACTGCCCTCATAATCTGTTCTGCCAATTTATGATCTCGCATCAGATGAGCACCCGCACCGGCACGTGTGGCCACTTTAGGCACAGGACATCCCATATTGATATCAATCCATTTTGCACCTGCGTCCTGTAAAATACGTGCAGCATCGGCCATCAACCCCACATCGGCACCAAAAATCTGTGCTCCGACATTGCCTTCGTTCGCATAGTTATCAAAATTTCTGACACAATTTTTATGTTGTCCAACCAGTGAATGACACGAAATCATTTCCGTCACCAGTGGTGCATATGGAGAAAACTGCCTAATGACACGGCGAAACGGCTGGTCAGTAATTCCAGCCAAAGGTGCAGCAAAGATTTGATTATCACCAAACATTTATGATATAATGCCATCTATGAAGGAAAAAATCAAAAACTTATTTTGCTTTTTAGGCCATGCATGGTCTGGCGGCGGTTATGGCAAACTTGGGGTAATATTTACCTTGTTTGCATGTTTTACATTTGTTGGTCTATTTTGGGGCGATGTCAGCATTCAACGTTTTACCATGAACATATTTACCCTGAACCGCGTCAACGACCAATTGGTTGCGGAACAACAGACACTGGACGATTTGAATCGTCATATTAAATTACTACAGAATGCCAGTCCTGATTACATTGAAGAATTGGGACTAAAATACTTAAACATGGGCACCCCAGATACCAAAATATTGAAAATATAAATCCCGCGATTGCGGGATTTTTTTTGTTTAATTTAACAGTGAAATAGTTGCATTTAAATAAAACGCAAATATCAACCACGCAATATAGGGCCACACCAGTCCCGATGCCCATGCACTGAACTTTTTAAATTCAACCGCCATCCAAACAGCAATTGCGATTAAGACCGCCAGACACAGCAATGCCCCACCAACAAAGTGCAAACCAAAGAACAAATAACTCCACAATGCGTTCAACCCCATTTGTGCAGCAAACAGCACATACGCCGGTGTTTTATTCTGCCGTGTTTTAGAATTATTCATAATAATGAACAACGCGATACCCAGCAAAGTATAAAGAATAATCCACGCAACGGTAAACACCCAACCATTTGGTGTCAAATTAGATTGAATTAATCCATTATACCACTCATTTGCCCCCGGCGACATAGGGGAAAAGAATCCACCGATAATCCCCGGGATAAAAGAAATAACGATTGCCAAAACAAAAGTCCAAAATTTTTTCATTTTTTCTCTCCTTTACGCTCAATAATAACATGTTTCCATCATCAAGATTACAGGAACGATTACCCATGAAAAAACCACCCATTCGGGTGGTTAAATTTCTGGCACGCCCGGCAGGATTCGAACCTGCAATCCACAGATTAGAAATCGTCTGAACCGAAACCGATTGTTTGCCCAATTTCCGCCCTTTTCCACCATTTTACCCTTATACTAAACTCCATACTATGTAGCAAATATGTAACATTTTTTGTAAAAATTGCTGTTGCATCATCCGTTACCAAAAACGCTTTTCTACAAAAAGTTTAACAAATTACTCTGTTTATACCATCATTTTGCCAGAGGTTCAGCTGAGGGGTTGCTAATGGTGACTCCAACTGCATTACCTCTTTTTTCTTGACTTATAGGCGTTTTTTATGATATAATATACCTTGAAAAGAAGGGTAAAAAACCACAATGGTTGTTGCCCATTTTTTTTATTCTTATAGTTAAAAATTGTAAAAACGTATTACGTTTATGCTTTTTTTATGATATAATCTGCTTGAAAATGGCGTTTTTTGTGCTACTTATTATAAAATCAAGGGTCAAACTATGTATATTAAATTGCAAAATGTTGGTGCTATTGATGAAGCAACGGTTGATTTAACCGGGTTGTCTGTCATTGCTGGAAAAAATGGGACCGGAAAAAGTACAATAGGTAAGACCGTATATGCCGTAATAAAATCAATTCAGGAACAAGATGCTATTGTTGCAAAAAAGCAAAAAGAATTTATTGATTGGGCGTGCAAAAACGTGTATTTCCAGCTACAGGGCGTTATTGCTAGGGCTGCCAATGCAGGAAAACAAATTGCAAAAGACAACGAATTATTAGAATCCACTTTTCAATTGGGAAGTTTTGAACAACCGCTATTTCAATATGTTGACGATAAAAATTTAGCCTCTGCGTATGCTCTAATTGATTCAAGAATCGCAGCAGTTGCTAATTTTTCAAGGATAGTTGATGCAGAAACAAGGTTAAAAGTAGCGGAACTGTTAAGAACGATTAAAGATAAATTAGCACCAATGGATACTGGCGCATCGTTAAAAGAAGCACTGCTTTTTATGTATAAAAGGGTTTTTGATGGGCAAATTAACAATTTAAAATCTCATTTAACATCAAATGTGGATTTTGGTGGCTTGTTAAAGTATTCTGTTTCAAATAATGCGGATACCATGCCTTTTGCTGATAGGTTAAATATAACAAGTGCAGATCCACAGATACAACAAAAGGTATTTCAGGATACTACGTTTGTGGAAACACCATTGGTGTTACAAGTAGAGAATGTTAGAGATACAGAAAATTTGCCAACGTATTGGATTGATTTATTAAGGAAAGCATCAATGCAATCCGTTGATTCTTCATTGCAAAATAATGCTATTAAAGAAGCTGTTGCTGATATATCCAATGCTCTTGGCGGTTCACTGGAATACAATACAAACAGAAGAAGATTTGAATTTATAAAAAAAGATTTTAACAATGGTGCAAACGTTTCTGTTAGCAATGCTGCATCTGGTGAAAAAATACTTGGTATATTTCAGCAGTTAGCCTTGAAAGGTATGTTTGGACCGGATAAGATCTTGATTTTGGATGAACCGGAAAATCATTTGCATCCGGAATGGTTGGCTGTTTTAGCAGAAGTTTTAGTGAAATTGGCTGTTGCTAAATGCCCGATTCTTATTACATCACATAGTCCAGATCTTTTACAAGCAATCAGGTTTTATGCAAAGAAACATGGCTTGTCTCAGTTAAAGATGTATTTAGCAGATCCGCAGACTCATACACTTGAAGATAAAACCGGTAACGAATATGAGATATTTGATAATTTGTCAAAACCAATAAATGATATATTTAAGTTTTCGGTTAATGAAGCTTTTGCTTAATATGTAGGTTACGGTTTTAATTATGCCAGATTATACGCGTTTTAAGAAAAGTTTTTGTGATTGCTGTAAAACCAAAAAAGATGGTAAGTGTTTGCTTGGTATACAACGCTCTCGAACGATTCTCGATAATATTGATTTTATAGATTGGGAAGCTGTTATGGATACGAAAGATCCTAACGAGCACGATTTACCGAGATGTGATTCTGTTTATCTTCGTAATGATATCACATTTTTTATAGAACAGAAAAACGCAAAATGTTTTTTTGTTGATAATAGCTTTGAACCAAAAGATCCAGAAGATTTTGCAAAAACTCTATTTGAAAAATTTGAAACATCTAAACGAATATTTGAAGAAGATGCCAAATTGTCGGATAAGGTAGAATATGTTTTTTCTTATGATTTTAACGACATTAACGAACAAAAAAGATCTTTTTTGGAAAGAAATTTAAGAAATATGTTTTTTGTGCGTTTAGATCTCAAAGGTATAATATATGGAACTTGTGACCAAGTAGCTTATTATACAGTACATGGCACAGAATTTGAAATATTGTAAAAACGTGGTCGATTGACCACGTTTTTACATCATCTCGTAATCTTCATGGGACAGGACGGTGTCGAATAATCCAACACTTTCACCTGCGTGTTTGTTAATTCCTGCATATTCCAAACTGGCGTCTTCATAGCGTTTGAACTTATACACGGCATCGTTCATAAGCGCATCGTTGAACACACCCAGGCTGACCAGCAATTCAAAATCTTTCACATCCAATCCGGTGACCTTTTTGAACAATCCTGGTTCCAATTGAGTGATAACGTCTTTTAATGTACGTTCACGATAATCGGTCAGATACATAAAGATTGGCACACGGGTCGCAAACTTTATCAACTTTTCTTGAATCTGTTTGCGTTTAGATTTGAATTCTTTTTCCTCTTCGGACAATTCTTTCTTTTCTTGTTTGGTCAGTTCGCGTTCATTGGCCTTTTGTTTCTTTTCTTTGATTGCGTTGGATTTGTTGATAATGGTTTCAATATCTTGATTCAGGCTGCGAAAACCTTCGATGCTCATCAGGGCTTTCATTGCTTTTTCGTTAGACATTAAACGCATCAGTGTGGCATTGTCCACATTGACCAATAATGCACTTTCCCAACGGCGCGCCAGCAATGTTGCGCTGGTGCCACTCATTGCCATATCCAGTATTTCACCGGCATTGACCTGACGCATAGCACTGCCATCGTATGCCAATACCGGTAAGAAGTTGATAAATTCGGCAACTTTCTTTTCTGGATCTCTTTCTTCAACGTTCAAACGGCAACTATAGTCCGTTATTTGTCGCAACGCACGATCAGGTGCAAAGTCGAAAATATAGCATTCTTCCTTCATAATTTGCGTAGCATTTGGATGTTCGCCATCTGGGTTTTTGATAACCCACGGTGTTTGCACACGAAAAGCAGCCTGAAAATACGTTTCTGGGGTCTTTAAATTTCTTAGCATAAAGATACCCGACCAAGGTTTAACAGACACACCAGTGGTCAATTTTCCACACGATAAAGTGATAGTTTTTGTTTCCAACGGGTTGTCCATCGTTTCAAATACTGGCAATAACGCTTTTTCACCAATGCCGGCCTCAGTTCCGGCGGCAATGATTATCTTATAGTCATGATAAAACACATTTTGACGGCGTTTCAGCAGGTTTGCCATGGCATAACATGCCGCGACAGATGGCAAGAACCAGAATGTGTGTGACAATATGCCCAACAAACGGGTATCCGCAAAAGGCATAGGTGGTTTCTTGGCACCCATTTTCAAATTATCAACTGTCGTTTCCATCAAATTGCCACGAATAAGATCCAACCATTTTTGCACTTCGTTTTCATATTTGAATTTGGCGTTTTTACCTTCACCTTCGGCTTCAAAGAACGTATTCAGGTCAAATTCATCAAATTCGCCACCCAATGCCACATTACGGATAGATTCCGGTAATTGATAGGTCATCATTACCATACGCGGTAAAGCGGCATACGGGTTTGTTTCGGGATCTGGCCATTCTTCCTTGGCACGTTGTTCATCAGAATAAGTCCAGTTGCAAATCTGCTCTTCAATAAACTCACCGCTGTTTATCGCGCGGAAAGGCGTACCGGACAAATACAGATAATGTGATGTTTTGATGGGCATATCAGCTTCATCAAAGAAATCTATAGACATGCCAGCTGCGTTCTGTTCGGATTTTGATTCGCTTTCAAATAGGTCCTTCGCATTTTCGCGCCATGCACCGTAATGATATTCATCAAAGATAACGCAATCCCATTCTGTTTTATGCACCCATTCGTTCTGTGGTTTTATACCACCAGCTTCATTTCTGCCAAGATAGTCCATAAAGGAACCAAAACAGACGATTGGACGATCTTGATCTAGTTTTTCTACTTTTTCTGTAAACGCACCAGGTGCTTTATCATGTTTAGCAATATATTGCCAACCCACAAAATCTTTATGTGTTTTTAAGTCTGTTTCCCATGCTTGTTGAACAGCTGGTTTAAAGGTCATTATTAAAATCTTTTTCCAGCCCATGCGTTTGGCCAGTTGGTATGCCGTGAAAGTTTTTCCAAAACGCATCTTGGCGTTCCACAAAAAGTGTGATGTTTTGCCCGGGTTTTCTTTCGCCCACGCCTTAAAATATGCGATGGTTTTATCAACGGCTTCCTGTTGTTCTGGTCGCATACCAAAATCTTCGGTGCGCTGGACCTCCAAAGAATCTCCATGTCGCAAAGCAACGATTGCCGCCATAACATCGGCTTCGGAACATTTGAACCATTCGGTCAATTTATTGTCTTTGTCATGCAACTGAATAAAGCCATGATTGCGTAACAAACGATGAACGTCTTTGTCGGTAAACACAGACCCATCTTCACGAATGGCCGGTTCATCAATTACAATCTTGTATGGTTTTTCCCCGGGTTTCAATATAGGGTACTGTTCGGCAACGCGATCAACTGCGTTCTTGGTGGTATAACCAACCTTTAACATACCCGCATATTGCAGATTGTTGTCGCAATAAGCATAGATAGTTGGATTCAAATTCGGCCGTGCCGGAAATAATACTTTCTTTGCCATAACTTACTCCATTGGTCGGACCATAGATTCAATAAACGCAATTTCATCTTTAGTAAGTTTGTATTTCTTGTATAATTTTTCATCAGTCCATTCTTCATTGAAATTTTGCATTGGAACGAACTGATAAACACCACGCGGACCATTTTGGGTTTTCTTTTTGATACTTACCAAATAACGGAAAAAACGTGTTCTTATGTAAGAAATTATATTTTTACACTGCGTTTCATTAAAGTTGTGTTTTTCGGGGTCGTAACCTATCACCAAATATGTCTGTGAACAAACGCTATTAGGTTCACCATAAAATGGTTTGCCTAAAACCATGTCCATTGAACCATTTGCTGTTGGAATAATAACTTTGTGTAAAGGAATTGTTTGATGATTCTTTGGAATTTGATCTTTAGCAACCCAGCCAAATTCTTTTTTATGAATTTGCTTGTTAAGATAATATTTTATATTGAAATTTTTATCTCTGGTGTCACTAAACTTGTCCCAACTAGATGTTAAATTTTGCTTGTTAGTGAAAAAGTCTTTCGGACTTACTAAACCAGAAAAGTTGGTGGAATCATCCGCTGAATAATCTCCTTCAATTTTTTCAATTTTATGAATTATTGCGTGAGATTTTGGATCTCTTATAATAAAACCTAAATGATTTGGGTCCAATATTCCTGAACGCGTAACAGGTGTCGGATTGCCAAGATAGTGATAAATATATTCACAATCACCATTGTAATCTCTGTCCCACAAGAAATAATTTACGCCTCCCATTATACTTACACCAGGGAAGCAATCTTCTGATGCTTCAAAATCATGCAATATTCTAAATTGATTAGAGGCCAAGATTCTGTCTATCCATTCATCTGGAATACCTTCTGTCGTCCTGGTCATCCATCTTGATGGGATAATCATGGTCAGATAACGCGGTTGGAGGTTTAATGCTTGTTCCACAAACAAATGATAAATTGATTTTGCCTTAGAACTATTTCCGCCATCATTTCCAACACTCATTTGATAAGGAGGGTTCCCTATAATTACGTCAAATTTCATTTTAAATACCTCATTGCCATGAATAAATTGATATGCGTGTGTTTCCAGAGTTTCATCGCGGTCGTATTCTGCCTGGGATGCGCCACAGAATTTACATTTACTATTTTCCCATGTGTGTTCTATGCGATCAAAAACGATGTTTCCGCTTTCGTTTTTAAATTCGTCACAGAGTGAATACTTACCGTTTGCGTATTTAGAACAGTATACAGAGCGACGTGACAACATGGATGTCAATTCGGTAATTGCGATACCATATAACTGTTTTGAATAAATGTGGTTCAGTCGTTCCTGTAAATCTGGGATTTTGTGTTCCAGCCCCACAATCAGTCGTTTTGCGATTTCACGCAGGAACACGCCGCTTTTGCAGCATGGGTCCAAGAATTTTGCATCGGGATTCGACCACAATTCCATTGGCAAGATGTCCAGCATTTGATTTGCCAATGCTGGCGGTGTAAACACTTCGTCATTACTTAAATTTGCCAGGCAACTTAACACGTCTGGGTTATATGTGTTTTTCTGCATCTTTTAACCTTTTGTAGTGTGTCAGGGGAAATTCACGCACAGGCACGGGCATCCATGTGCCACCGCCCATGTCAGAACGGCAATATTCGCCGCCCATTTCGCTGTCGACTAGGGAAGAGAAATAAAAATCACGGCGTTTGAACATGTCGCCCATGACCAATGACCATTCGCTGAATACAATCGGGGCGTTTGAACCATCAACTTGTTTCAGGGTTAATGCATCACCCAATACAATGTTCTTGCCTAAAATAAAGCGCAGCGTTTCAATAAAATCAGTTGGAATACATTCGCATTTCAATTTACATGCGCTGGCATAATTATCGATACAGATACCTAATAACAACGAACGGCAATCTGCCACATTGTCGGGCAAAATATCAATGCCATATATGCTGGACACGGCCAATGCCATGTATCGTTCATATTCAATCTGGCTTTTACGATAGCGTGAATTTACAATTTCCAGTTTTCTGCGCAAAATTTCGGTCAGGAATGCACCCTTGCCACAGGCAGGTTCCAAGAAACGACTGTCAATGCGCTGGGTTTCTTGTTTTACCAAGTCCAGCATGGCATTAACTTCCCGTGGGGCCGTGAATACTTCCCCATGGTCGGCAATACGACGTTTTGAAACGATTTGTTTGTTGGAAGAATCTTGCGAAGATTTTGCCACAGTTAAACCACGAAATTGTTGTTACATAAACACAATTGCTGAAATCGGTTGATTTTCGCGGTTTTTTTATTTACAATTTTGGAACAATTAAAGGGTCATTTTCTGCTTTCAAGAAATCGCGAAATTGTGGGCGGGCTGACTCGGATAGTTCTGGCAATTTTTCGTTTAGAAACTCCTGCTGAATACATGTCTAAAATCAAGTTTTCATGACCGTCAATAATATGGTAAGTATTCTTTTGGCCATTTGGACGGCCCAGTTTTACACCGCGTAATTGTAATGCTGCCAATGCTTCTTTGGTGCGCTGGGCGATAAGATTACGTTCAATCTCAGCTGATAGCCCAAACGCAAATGCTAAAACCTTAGATTGAATAGTGTCACCCAACTCATAGCCATCTTTGACGGTATAAAGACGCGCCCCAATTTTCATACAATGCTCCAATATTCGCATAATCATGAACATTTTTCGCCCCAGACGCGAAAGTTCACTACATATTATAACGTCGCCCGGATTTAAATGTCGCAAAACACCGCCTAATGCGCGTTGCTCTGGCTCTTTGGTGCCGGAAATGCCTGCATCTTCAATGTATTTATCAATACAAAGCCCTAATGCGCTGGCTTTGGATTCAATGCCCAATTTTTGATTTTCACAGTCTTGTTTATCGGTCGAAACCCGAATATACCCATATATCACAATAAACTCCTTTGGTTTATTGTTCTATATGCCGTAGATTTCATTTTATTCAAGTAAAAATAATGTTGATATTACCCTTGTTTTTACTAAATGTCGTATTATTAAACTGGATGTTTGCGCTGGTTGTGCTTTGTTTGTTCTAAAAAAGGAGTAAGCATGA
>JAFYXG010000017.1 GCA_017546265.1 Alphaproteobacteria bacterium | reverse complement strand
CTAATAAAGCTAGGGATTCTGTTGCTAATAATCCTGATGTTGTGCAACGGTTGCACAAAAAATATAACAGGCGGTGATTACTGCCTGTTATACCGTCCGATATATGCGGACTACACCAATGACACAGCCGAAACCATAGAACAAATCGATGCAAACAACATCGTCTATGACCGGCTTTGTGACTAAAAACTACAGATGGCTTTTTAATAACTCGATTAGTTCTATATCTTCCGAATTTGCAACATCAATAGGTGTTTCACCAAAATCGTTTTTAATCGATACATTGGCTCCGTATTCTAATAGAACCCTAATTGTTTCCAATGCACTATCTCTTAAATTTTCTTCATCAAGATTACTGTCAATTACAGCGTTGTGTAATGGTGTTTCATTTATGTTATTCCGTGCATTGGGATCAAGACCATGCATAAGCAAATAAGTTGTAATCTTTGGATCTGACTGATAATGCAAAATCGTATTACCTGACTTATCCAAGGCATGTATGTTAGCACCTCTCTTAACTAAAGCCTGAACAACATCTACATCTCCAAAAACAGCATAAAAGAGGGGCGTTTCTTGTTTGTCATCCTTAATTTCTATATCCGCACCATTATCTAGTAAAAAGTTAACCATCTCGGGACTCTGCGCACTACATAAAGGTGCTTTACCTGCGGCAAGGCTGTTTACGTCTGCACCATAGTCTATTAGTAGTTGAGCATGATCAGTGTAACCATAAATCGCTGCATAATGTAGTGGGGTGTACTTTCCATGCTTTTCCTCAACTACAACATTTGGATTAGCACCCATTTTTAATAACTTTTCATTAAACTCAACAGAAACAAAAAAGCACAAGGGTGTTTTTCCCGTCTTTTTTTCTATCACATTTATATCTGCACCCCGTTCTACCAAATGTTCTGCCACATCAAATCTACTGGATGTAAGGGCAGAGATCAATGGAGTCTCTCCGTCCTTGTTTTTGTGATTTATGTCAGCCCCATGCCTTAATAATACATCAACAACTTCAGGACTTGAAGAGTAATGTAGAGGAGTAGTATGTGAGCCATTATCTTCTGAATTAACATCAGCACCTTGCTCGATTAGATATTCTGCGATTTCAGCAGTTGAGGCAAAATCTAAGGGGGAGTTTGACAAACCAATGGCTACTCCTCCATTTGGATATGTTTTAAGCATTTTGCCCCTTATATTGACATCAGCACCAGATTCTACAATTCTTTTGATTTCTGCCAAAGAAACATTTCCCCAATCAACTTTGTCAAAGGGATTAGGTGCAAACATGGGGCTTAGCGCATCACTTAGTCTGGCCATAGGATTGCCACGTAGTGAGTTTTCTAAAGTAGGCTCTGCTTTTGTTTTTTCACCAGCATTAGAAATTACAATTAAAAAGGCAACAAATAGTAATAAAATTATAACAACAACACCTTCCATGATATAAATCCTTTTAGTTTTATTTTGTATACGAGTCCCACAGTTCGTTAAAGTTAATAGAATATTCTTTGTTGGGCTGTTCAAAGAATGTACAGTTTTCAGCATTGCTTTTTGTGGCAGATGCTGTCCAATTATATGAACCCGTGACAACAGTTTTGCCATCAAATATGGCGTACTTGTTGTGCATAATTTTATGCTTTTTATGAATTACAACTGGAATGCCAGCAGCAGCCATTTCCTCATCTAACGAATATTTATTTCCAGCCATTGTTCTGTCAGTTATAACACGAACCTTTGCACCACGTTTGTGCGCAGCAAGGATGGCATCAACTATTTTGCGATTGGTAATAGAATAAACCGCAATATTCATTTTCTTGGCTTTTTCTATCTCATTTACAATGCTATCTTCGCAGTCAGTTCCAGGGGTAAAATAGATACGCACCCAAGACTTTTCAGAAACAGGTGGAATTGGCAAAGCAGCTGGTTCAACATCATATTCTTCGGTCTTTGTTTCAGCCGCCCCCCATAGCTTTGACCAGAATGATGGCTCTTCCGCAGGCTTGTCAGGTTGCATGCCGACATGAGCCAGCACAGCATCCTTGGCATCATTACCGTCCTTAATAACCAGCATCAACAATTCATCATTGGGTTTGCGTGCAACAACCAACATATCACCTACAGCGGCGGACTTCATTACGTCATTGCGCTTGTAATGCAATTTGCCACGACCACGGCCATTCCAAGATTTTTGATAATAGTAATACCATTTGGCGGAACTGTATTCCTTGATGGTCTTTTTGCCAATGTAAACATACAGCGTTTCAAACGACTTTTTCTCTTTTCCCAGAACAGATTCCAAACCTTTGGTGCCAGTAATTTCCAATGTATGCTTTTTATCGGGACGAATAGTGTCCGTTTTTTTCATAGTCTTAACGGCAATTGCACTGTAGTTAGACAGGTCGGAAATTTCAAACGCATAACAGGAACACGACAGACTCAAGACTGCGATAACGGACAAGAATAAAATCCTGATACGCTTAAACATGTTGACAGTATGAAACAATCATGTTTAATTGGCAAGTCTTTTTCTGATGAACACTCTGGTATAAATCCGTTGACCAAGCACAGAACATGCAGCAGTATCGGAAGTGAAGTCCTTATCCAATCCCAGAATCTCGAATTGTGCCGGATTATAACGTTCAATAAAGCTGATTGGCACACCCATAATCCCATCATAATCAAACGGAATATCCGCTGTGCGATTTACATTTATTGCATCAGCATTGTCGTAATTAGGAAACAGTTTCGGATTGTAAGATACCGACAATGGGATTGGCAATGGTCTGTGGGAATGCGGCAAATTGGTAAGCCATATTGCCGGCACTTCTTTGGTATCAGCATCATCAGGAACAATGAACCGCATACCACCGGCCCATCTCCGAACGCCAGGCCAGATTTTATTCCTTTTCACCAAATCAAACACTTTGCGCTGGGCAATAGCATTTTTGTTGCCAATGACCAGGAACGGCTTTTGATATTCAATCAGTAAATCCATAAAATCCCGAAACAAAGAAAAAGGCGGATTGGTAACAACCACGTCCGCCCGTTGTAGCAACTCAATGGCCTGGGGACTACGAAAGTCGGTGCCACCCAGACCGCCGCTAAACCACACATCCCTGATCAGCCCCTGGGACTTTAGTTTGGTAAAGTATTTAACAAAGGCACTGTCAGCTGTATCACAATTACAGTAAATGCACTTATTCAAAAAATGCGACCGATAATGGTCGCACTCAGATTCAACATCAGCATATTGGGTATAGAACTCATCGTTCCTGGCCAGTTTGGCACGCAGCAATTTTGCACATTGTTTTTGCATCACATCTCCTACAAAGAAAAAAGCCCCAGCACAGTGCCAGGGCTGAATAAAAAAAGACGGCTTAAAACCGTCCGCTTGATAACAAGTATTATATCACAATTTAATGAAAAAATCAATAATTTACTTGTTGCAGGTAATTATAATGCAGCAAGGATAACGATTGCAAATAGAATTAAAACAATTACCGCTACAAATTTAAGTACTTGTGCTGACTCAGGCGTTTCCGAATGACCTGTATAAATACAAGATGATTCCTGCAGGGTAAATTCTGGTACGTCTAGCAGAAGATTTGTATGTTCTTTCAACAGCTTTGCAGTTCCAAGTTCTAGTAGTAAACTTGCCATCCGTCGTTTTGATAGCTCTTTTCCCATTTCTTCACCTGAAGAGGTGTCAAATGCCATATCCATAGAATTCTTCAAAATGTCTTTAGAAAATATTTCCTTAAATTTCTTCCACGTTTTGATATGCAGGAGATTCTTTTTATATGCTTCAGCTCTGTTGTTAATGTAGAAGTCCTCGACCATTTCAAAGAAATCATCTGTGCCTTTGCAGGGGCGATACCAAACGACTGTTTTTGTATAAAAGTTCTCGTATAGAACAGGAAACTTTGCACGGGATTCAAACCCACAATTCGGACAGGTAACCATGTTCAATGTATCTGTTCCAATCTTTTGTGTGTCCTCCATGACAGACCCGTTTATTCGACTGTCTAGAATGGCCTCATGCTTATGGCCACAGTTTTCACAAACAACAAATACATGAACTTGACAAGACATTTTAATCCTTTTTCATAACAGAAAGAAAATATACCAGAGTTGCTACATTAAAAATGGTCCACACTGGTCGTGTTAAACTGATGCTGAATATTGGGTTGTATAACAATGCTATTAAACATAAACCAACAGGCAATGTAGCCTTTTTGTTGTATTCAGAAATTATTTGCCATAAGCAAACTCCACATATAACAACACGTAAAAGCATGTAATACCCATAGGGCATAATCGGCAGAACTGCCAATCCTAGCATAATAATACAAATAGTATACCAAGTATTTTTATTCATTCTTCATCCTTTTTTAATCTGCGAACATAGCAAGTAGAAGTATGCCACCAATGAATACTGACCAGAATATTGCCTTAATCCAATTCCATATAAACATATAGCTTTCTAATTCGATCGGAGTGCTGAAATCAACTTGTTTGCGTTTCTTAGCATCCTGTGGAGTCACATCAAAAGCCTTACTGATACTGTTGCCACCACGAGAAAGAAATACGTCAAGCAGCAGATACAATGCTTGAACGTTGTCAGCATCCTGGAAAGACAGGTCAACTTTGAACTTTGGATCGCTTTTTGCGCTTATAATCATATGGCCAGCTGCAACCCCAACTCTAATATCTGAAAGCTTAAAGAACTTTATTTCCGTAGGACCCCAATCGTCTTGTTTCGCCAGCTTTACCTTATTGTCATAAATAATGCCATAAAGCGAATTGCCCAGAGCCAACTGATCAACCATGTTCATGATAATACGTGGGCCAACTGCTTTCCATAGACATGTTGTGAATGTTTTGAAGTCCTTCTCTGTTAACCAGGTAATTCTAAGGACGTTCTCGTCATCACCCAAACCCACATACGTGTCTACATCAGTTGTCCAGGTGTTTAACTTAATGGTCGTCCCATAACGAATCCAGGTAATATCTTCCAACTTTATTTTAGTATTACCATAGGTAACCCCTTTAGGGGAAATAGATAAGGCACGATTGTCCCAAGAGTATGAATTATGAACCGTGCATGTGATACTCGCATCATGTTCTTTTTGATTTTCTTTAATGCGGAATAATGTATCTATGTCCTCCTGAAATGCTTGGTCAGCAGAACCAACTTCAGCAAATAGCTTTTTACCTACACGGACAATTTTTTCCGAAAGGCTTAAATCATCTAAGGTGTTACTCAAATAAATAGCCAAGGATCTAGTTTCTCTTGCTATCTCACGACTATCTGAATGTTCCAAGCCACGGTTTTGAGTGCTAACTTGCATAGGCTGCATAATTGTGTCGAATTCGGTCAAGTCGATCAGGAATTTATCTACCAGTGTTCCAACCTGTGAAACAGTAACATTTTTGCGTTTCGCTGTAGTTTTGATCTTTTCAATATGGTCCATTAGGCCAGATTTTAACTCTCCCATTTCTTTTTGAACAGACATCGCATAAATCTTTTCAATGTAGTCTTGAACCAGATCCAATGCACCAGAATGTTTTTGTTCCTTATTTAAGATACTAAGCATAATCTTGTTTTGTGCCTGTAATGGGCGTTTATTTAAAATGCCCTCGATTGTTTGCATAGACTGGGTGCGAATAATCTCTAGTTCTTCTAGGATTGAAGACGTATCCGTGATTTCTGGAAAGCCAGATACAGCTCTATCTTCATTGATAGCATTCAACAGAGTATTTGGGTTGATTTTGCTATACAGGACCGCAATATCAAAAAGCTCCTGTTCAAGCTTGGAGTCAGATAACTTAGTGGAGGACAAACTATTAACAGACAGGTTGAAAGCCACCAATGGTGGAAGATTCTTCATGTCTTCCTTTTCCATCAAGCCGAACTTTATTCTGCCGAGCATTGCCTTAGTTGCTTTTTCGCCAACACCAGGGAACCAAGACATTTCAGCTGAAAGACGTCTTCTAGGATTTGTTAAAGCAATACGTGCCTCAGCACAAACAGACTCATCGATTTCAAGGCTCTTTTCTTCTGCCAAAGACATGATTTTCTGTTTGTTGTCATGTACGGAGGCTTCTAGAATATAAAAGGGATTTTCTTTAATTGTCATTGTTAAATCCTATACGTCTTTTGGGTTTTTCTGTTGTTGATGCCAATGCTTTGGCTTGCAAAGCATCATCAATTTCCTGTTGTGATATCTTATCCTTGCCACGGAAAGCAGTCAATCGAGCAGCTTCCTTAGTAACAAAGGCCACATCAGAACGTGGTTTGTCGGTCAGTGCCTCGACTACTTTCTCCAGGTTCAAATTATCTTCCTTAGGCAACTTGGCTAAAGCAGTATATAGCATGGAACGAATATCTTCAGCAGTTGGCATTTTGACTTCAATTTTATGATCAAAACGACCTGTTCTTAAAATAGCCGGATCGATCCTGTCCAATAAGTTTGTCATACCGACAACTAGAACCTTGTTCTTTGGTGCCTCAGGGATCAATCGCAAGAACTCTCCAACTTCCTCCACCTTAAAATCTTGTGCGCCTTCACGTTTAGAAAGGTATGCTTCCATTTCATCAATGATAACTATTGATGGTGCAGTCTCAAATGCTTTGTTGAATACCTCTGCGATCTTCTGTCCAGTCTGATGGATATATGGGCTACCGACACTACTAGAGTTTATGCTGTATACAGGCCAATCCAGAAACTCAGCCAATTTTTCAACAGTATATGTTTTACCGGTACCTGGTTTGCCATATAAAATGATCGGCGATGGGAACCCGATACCCATGGATTCGTATCTTTCAGGGTTTTGAACAATATCTATAACATTCTCGTGAAAGAATTGTTCCAGGTATGTAGCACCTGGCAGCTCGAATTTACCAGGCTTAGCAGGTGATGATTTTCTCGGCGAGTTGTCATCCAAGAATGCAGCTTCAGAATCAACCTGACCATCCAATATTTTTTGATCTATCCCGGCCTCATCAATAATTTCTTCAAGGTCTTGCTTGGAGAAATTGACTGTCAAACTTTTCAGTCTGCGAATAGATGTTGTTGGAACAGCAACTCCACCGGTTAGCCAGGTACCAAGTAGCAAACTGTCATCAACAAAACTGCCAGCTAGTTCAGATACAGGTAACAATCGAGCATATTGTTCAACATATATAGCATCATCTAGTGGGACATTTTTCAGAATTCTGCGAGTTTCCTTTAAACTTTTTGCAAAAGCGAGAGCAGAAACCTTGTTTACCTCAAAGAGTTTATAATTCAGTGGTGCCATAAAGAAACGGTCTGAAGATAGCAAACAACTGAATTTATCACCAGCAAAGTCACACTTGAAAAAAACGTTTGGTTCTAACAGTCCCTGATCAACCCACTTGTCAACTAAAGGCTGACGACTGACCAGCAAATTCTTATTATCTGCCGTTTTATATATTTGCCAGGAATCATTAGCAAATATCAGATTTCGAATCTCCACATCATTAGGAAATTTATAATCTTTTGGCAACCAGGGATCCATCATTTCTTTAACCTCTTACAATATTTGTGATATTCATATCTTCATAGTCCACACTGCTTGCATAGCTTATGGACATCAGTTCAATAACAACCTCTCTAAGTCTTTCAATGTTATCGTGTTCCATTGCATTTTGACCTGCCGCAACCAGGGTCTTAAACTTGGCCTTGTCAGAAACAGCTCCAGGACGTGCAGCAATAGCCTTAAACTTACCAACAATATACCAATCCTGTCGCCACAATACAGTGAATAATTTGCTGCGCAGTTCAGACAGATATGTTTCAAATTCACCACTTGTATCCGCAATTTTTCTTTTTGCGCTGGCAATCAGGTTGTCCACAGCACTGGTTTCAACTGGTGTCATTGTCTTACGCAAAGGATCAAACAAGTCGACAATAGAATCTAAATCCTTCTGACGGATTGTTTGTAAATGCTTTTTACGTACCTTAGCCAGGTCTTTTTTTGCTTGCAAGATTTGCTCTTCTGCCGCACGAGCCTTTTCAGGGTCCCTTTCTGTAGAGGACAGGGATGATGCGTTGTTTAGCTTGTTAATAGCGGAATCCAAATCTGGATCATCTATGCTTTCTGCAAGGGTGTCAGCACGGTGTTTAGTTTCTTCTGCATCAACTAGAATTTCTCCTGCAGCCTCTGTGTAGTCTTTTTGACCGTCCTGTCTAGAGTAGAAGTTTCTGTTTGAATCAAAAGAGCCACGAATGCTAGGAATAGAAACCTGCATGCTGATATTGCCGTCATCAGACATTTCAAACATACATTCTATTTCAGCACCGGCAGGGATGACACCTTCATCAAAATCCTTTCCAGATATCTTCATGCTACCAATAGGACGATTGTCCTCAATTGGATTTACAATATCTCCTTCCCATAAGTTGAAGTTCAGGGATGCCATGTCGCCGGCTTTCAATGTTTCAGCGGCCTTCAGCTTAACGGTTGTGCGCTTAGGTAGCATATCGCCAGCTTTAACCAAATATTCTGGAACAGCAGTACCACCAAGTCTATCTAAAACACCCAGAAAAACTGTATGTGATGCCGGAATAGAATCAATGGTTGCAGCAGTCTTTGTGATAACGATTTTATTTTCTTCCAGAGGGACAAGCTCACCTGTTGAATCAAATACAAATGCCTTGAATGTGTTTTCTCCATTTTTAGAAAGCAATAAATCCACAGGAGTTTTTTCGTTCATTGAGATTTTACCGGATGACCAACCTGTATCCAGCGAATCTATTTGGAATTCATAGCTGCCATTTTTTGCTTCCGGCATGGTTACAACCAGTTTCGTACGGGAGTCAGGAGTACGTGCAATAAAGTCAAACTTTACATTGATAGGGCCATTGGACTCAATTGAACCTCGAGTGTTCTTTTTTGCGTGTCCATCAGTAGACCAGTCAATAGATTCAGCAAATATACTTGCGCCCTCTGAAACTGCGGTCATAGGATTGACTTCGGTATTAGCAGCAATGCCTAACTCTGCTGACACCTTATCTCGTAATGGTTTATAATTTGTTGGGCCACCAACAAAAACAATTCTTGCAACATCTTGTGTTCTCAAGCCTGCTGCTTCCAGAGTGTCACGAACCGATTTTATTGTGTCCTGGATTTGTTCCTCTATCAATGGATTGTATGTTTCACGTGTTATTTCTACGTCAATATACAAATCTTCACCAGCTTCATCCTGAACACGTAGTTGGGATTCTGGTACAGAGATAGTTGCTGCTTCTCTATCTGACAAAACTTTCTTAGCTTCCTCAGTTGCGTGATTGATCACACCAGCGATGGTCTTGTATTTATCTAATGACCAGAATTCAGCAGGCAGTTTAAATCTTTGTTGCATCCATGGATAGACAACTTTTTCAATTAAAGCACGGTCAAAGTCACGGCCGCCGCATACGGAAATACCCCCATGGCTTTGCAAACTAACACGGCCGTTAGTTGTTTCTGCTACAGCAACATCCAAGGTACCACCACCCAAATCGTAAACAAGGAATACACCATCTTCTGGACGTGTTTTCATTATGCTCATAACCGCAGCAACAGGTTCCTGCATCAAAGCCACCTTGCCAAGGCCAGCCATATTTGCAGCAGCCAATGTAGCATCTTTTGCTTTTTGGTCAAATGCTGCTGGAACAGTAATAACAGTTGCCAGGTCCGGATCCTTGCGAATCTCATCAGGCAGATAATTGAACAATGTTTTCAGGACTTCCGCAGAACATTCCTCTGGAGTTAGTTCTTTGCCTAAGTTAGGAATAGAAACCATAGTGCTGGTACCCATCATGCGCTTAAATCTTACTGCAACATTGTCAGGATCAGATGCTGTCATTTGGTAAGCTCTCGACCCTACATACTTATTGCCACGCTTATCCACGAAAATAGCAGATGGTGTAACATCAAACCCATCAGAACTCTTCCAAACTTTAACATTCTCACCATCGTATGATGAAATAGCACTATTTGTTGTCCCTAAGTCAATACCAATAAAATAAGTCATTTATTCCGCCTTTTTTAATAAAACTGTTCCTGTTTTAACAACCTTCCCATTGTGCATGATTGTTGGTTCAATAACCTGGTCAATCACTAATACCGCATCTTTGTCAAAATCAGACAAATTTAGGGGTGTATATGGCAAACCGACATCATACACCCCCTCACATGCAACAAAAGAAAAACCGTTGCTAGCAATAAACTCATCAGCCTTCTTAAAGAACCACGTTAACTGTGCCTTGTGGCGTTTTTGTTCTTCAGGGGGCATAACCATAAGCATTTTGTTGATTGTTTTTGGCAATCTTTGAAGTTCAAGGATAAAATCTAATGTGTTTTCATTCATGAATAACCTCTATGAAATAAGGATTTTGATTTAATATTTTGATATTCTAGCATGTAATATGAAATTTTTCCAACAAAAACAATATACTTTTGAAAAAAAAAAGCCCCGAGCCGGGGCAATAATGAAAATTATTTTTTGAAATTTGACAGTATCCCTTTTAGGACAGAAGACAAGTTGGGTCTGCCTCCTTTGAACTCACCGTCTTCAAACTTTCGAATTGTATCCTTAAAGTCTTCCCAGTCTTTAATTCTAGGGGCTGTTGCAAAGTAGCAATTGGGACCACCAAACTTTTTATATCCTTCGGTATCAGAATCAATCATTGGATCATGAAAGGGTTCATACCAGACGGCAAATTCCTGCTTCGAATTTGTGTAAAACAGGGAGGATGCAACATGAGAACTGTTGCCACAATGAGGACAGGTAACAACGTTTATCTGATCAGACATAACGAGTCTACGGTTTTCAGGAATTTCTCCCCAGATTGTTTTGTATAGTTTTGCATCAAAACTGTTGCCACAAACATTGCAGTTCAAATTTGCGTCAAATTGTAAGCTCATATCACACCCCTTTATTACATGTATTTTAACACAATAATTTATGAAATATTAGATATTTATTGAAAGATTTATTTTTTGTTGCTAGATTTATGAAATAAATCAAATCGTGGGAGTGATTCATGAAGAAAGTATTGCTAAAAATAAAAAAAATACAGTGGTATCTTGGCGTGATGATGGCTATTGCTTGCTTTGGATATGCACGATATGTGAATGACTATTCTGACAACCCACGAATCAAAGCAGAGATGGTTTCTATGATAGATGGTGGGGATTTTGAAAGAGTTCCTCTTGTTGTCGCCGGAACCCCAGGAAGTAAATACATACATGTAACTAAATATGGAAAAGAATTTGCAAAATATGCGCCAGGGGATTGGAAAGAAGACTTTGTATTAGACATAGTTGCCTATAAAGAAATTCTAAACAATCATAATACGGCGATAGATATTTATTCTGCATGCAAGAAAAAAGAATACAAAAAATTAGCTAATTATCAGCTGATAATGGCCAGGGAAACAGTTAAAGGGTTAGGTGTAAAATATTGGGCTCCTGTTACAAAAGATCAATGTCAGAATTTCATAGATTTAATGCACTACAAACATTTTATATACGATGACGATGATGCGGTATCAATGTGGTGGGTTCTATTCTGGCTGTTGATTTTACCAGTAAGTATAAAAACAATCTTGTTCCTTGATAAGAAAATGAATGAATAATAGGAGTCTGCAATGAATAAAAACAAGCAAACGGACTATATTACAACCTTTTGCGTAGCATGTGGGATTGTTCTTGGAAATAGGTTCAAACTTGGAATAATCAATGTTGCTATGTTATGTGCGATGGCCGGAATATTAGCATTCCTGGCTGTCAGTTTCTTCAGGTATGTTTTTGTTGAAAAGAAAGGAGGTTTACTAAGCTACTGCAGATTTCTGAAAAAAAACATAAATACAGAGATAGAAGATGACACAAGGAACTACTACTCAAAAAAATGGTATCAATCACCTAGGTATTGGGCGTTGATATTATTTGTGTTAGCATTCTTAGATTCTATTTTCAGAACAATAGGTGCTGATTACAGAGCATGTTATATGCTGATGCTTGCCGGTGCTTCATTTGCGCTGTGGTACTCCATCAAACGTGGTTTAATATGGCCACTATTGTTTTTGGCAGCATTCAAAGCATTTGATTTTATATTAACCTCTACATCGTTTGGTAGCGGCGAGTATTCAATGCCATTTATTATAGTTTATTACGGTTGGACCATTGTATGGGTAATATTATTATACCTATCAATCAAGGTGGAGTTTGAGAGAAGAAAGGCTAGAGAATATAAAAAGCATAAGATTGGGGTTGTTCGTCCATTTTTGATATCAATTGGCGGCTTTATTCTTGGAATGTTTATTGCGCTGCTTTTCTACCCTTATTCATTAGAGCAAAAAGCGGAATTTAAGAACAATATATATACTGAATGCTATCGGGGCTTTGTAGAAGATATGTCACCTGAAATTGAGGCTGACGTAGTTGCAAGAACTGAGATAATAAAGACTGCCGAAGAATTTTGCGGTTGTTATGCAGAAGAGATGTATAATGTGATAGACTTTGAAAACGACAGAATTAAAGGATATCCAGATGCAAATTTAGATGATGAAGACGAAATGTCCAGAATCAGAGAAGAAATCGGCACTAAAGCTACTTTAACATGTGCCGAAAAATTGGTCGACAAGACAGACAATAAATAAAAAAGGAAAATAAAATGAAGAAACTTGTAACATTTTTGGCAATCTATGAAATTATAGCGATAATGGTGTTATCAGATTATTCCACTTGTAAAGAAATATTTGAACGTTCTTTCTGCCAACATGATGGCTTCCAGTACCTGGTTATATGTGGTTTTGTGCCAGGAATATTGGGGCTACTCTTTTGGTGGTGGCCAGAAATTAAAAAAGCATTTTCCGATGGAAACGAGCAAAAGACCCAGCAAAATTATACTAAAATAAAAAATGACCAAAGATATCAGACAGAGATAAGAGAGTTGGATCTGGAAAGAGAATTGAATGTGATAATGTCAGAATATGATGAGGAATATCCCAAACTTTCACAGAAGATCAGAGCTGCTGCTAAACTGTATTGCTCTACTGAATCTTTCCAAGATAAAGAAATAGACAGAGAATTGGTACTGAAGGCTATTTCTAGTTCTTTGGCCACGATAATCAAAGTGGAAAAAGACGCAGATGTTCTTCCACAAGCTAAGAAAATCAAGAAGGAAATAGAGAGCATGCTTGAGGAAGAGTCTAAGAAACAGACAAATGCATATAATTATTGGGAATAAGGCAATTGAGTGCTGATAAAAATACCGCCCATCCGGGCGGTTTTTTGATGTAAAAAAATGAAATCATAATGAAATCTACATAGAAATCTACCGGCGTTTTCTGTGTGATTCTGTGTGATTATGTAATTGTATGAGATGGTATAAGACGCTATTTAATCCATTTTTGGACAATTTTGGGCCATTTCCCAGTATGTAGAAAACAATAAAAAATCCGCAGAAATCTGCGGAAATTCTGGCTCGGGCAGTTGGACTCGAACCAACGACATACGGATTAACAGTCCGTTGTTCTACCGACTGAACTATGCCCGAATAGCGTTGCTTATAATATACTGTATTGAAAATCATTTCAAGTGTTTTTTTTATTTTTTGTATTTTTATTGCTAATTTTATCCCAGACCATGTGCAGGATAAAGAAAAATACGCCTTTAATTACGTGCTTGGTGGTGCGAATAACAATCTGTGGTTGAATCGGGTGTTGAGAATATGGTGTGTTGCAACCTGGGGTGGTGTGCCTGATGGGGCGGGGCAAAAACAAGCCCCATGTCCCACAACAATTTATCCAACGATATATTCAATTTACATTTTTGATTTTTAATGATAAACTGTGAATTGAATCCATAGGGATATGGGTTCGGGGCTGTGGTAGGCCCAGTATATCCGGTGCAAAATTGCGTATGGCATCGTTATCTGATGTCATTCCTGTGGTTTTGTGTCGTTATTTATCCCTGACCAAACAGGTCGGGGGGCTGATCGTTATACAACAGGGGCAACCCAAAGGCGACAGAATCAATGATATACTGATTACCAACTCCCCGACCGCCTAACATCCCATGGCGGTTTAATTTTTTGCTTGATTGGGGGAGAAATGAAAAAACTAATTGTTTTATCCGCAGTGGGTCTGGGGGCTTGTGCCACGATTGTTGATGGAGGGCCTGATACAATAAATTTGATGACCAGTAACGGGGCCAAGGTAAATGCACAGGTTATCTCCAAGGCAGGAGTGCAAGAATTGACACTGCCAACATTGATAAGTGTGCCAAAATCATGTTCTGCGGTGACGGTTCATGTTATGGAAGATAAAAAGGTTCAACAGTCCAACGCGATTGTGTCATCTGGTGTGAACCCATGGGTTTTTGGCAATATCGTATTTGGTGGCTTGATAGGTTTGGCTGTTGACGGTATGGCAGGCAATATGTGCACTTATGACGCAAATATTGTTGTTCCTGTTATTGCGAAATAATTTTGGTGTTTTTTTATATCTTTTGTGGCACTTGTATGTGCTGGGTTAGGGGCGGTATAAATGCTTGACTGTTCGTATGTTTGTGCTAAATTTACGATATAGTTAAAGTATAAGGGGTAAATATGACAGATTTTTATTGCATCAAACTTGAGGATTGTCCCGGTAAATCTAAATCAGTGACAAAACCGGGCACGTGCATTCGCAATCCCGAGAAGTTTCCATGTAAGTTTCGTGTGCTGGCCAGTCCGACCCGCAGTGAAGAATTGATAATCGGATACCTGCACCAATTGCACTCAATGATAAAGGGCCAGCAACGCTAGGGGTGTTCGATGTCGTTTTCTCAGGCAAATAAAACAAATATCAAGGTGTGCAACGGTTGCGAAAAAAGGTGCACATTGGGCATTTATGAAGAAACCTTGGCCGAGGCAAAACGTAAAAGCAAAAATTTGGGCCAAGTCAAACAATTTGCCTATCCAACAATCGCCGACCATCGTATCAATGATTACTATGACGAAGACGGTCATTGGAATACCGTTGTGTTTGATGTGGATTTACTGCATCAAGATGATGTGATAAAACGCAAAGAATACGAAAAACGGATTTTACAAAAAGCCCGTGAAATCGCCAAGCTGTGCGATAACTACAAGACAAGATAAGGAAAAAAATGACCAAAATGGACAAGCAGAAAAAAGGAAAATTTTTGGACTCTGTGGCCTACGAGTTTATAACCAAGGCGAAAAGAATACCCCGTCCATATACGGCCGATGATTTCAAGAAAGAGTATTTCCTGCCCCAGCCAGATGAATTGTGCAAACACAGATAAAAGGCAAACAAAAATGTCATTTACACAGGAAAAAGAAACAAACCTGCATACGGGGCCAAACGGAACAATTTGCGATGGCTGTGACAAGCATTGCAAATTTGGTATTTATTATTTCTATCGTAATGAACCGCACTTTCTTTCGGACTGGTTTTGCCCAACCATCGATGGTCAACCAATCAAACAATACAAGGGACCAAATGCCCAAATAATCGATGCCAGCAGAATCGAACCTTGCCGATTTGATGAAGGTCCCAAAACAGCAATACAGCAGGCAATTGAACTGGCACACGAAATTGTTAAATACTGCGACAATTACAAAATAAAATAAGAATACTTGCCCCTGCGTTTTACTTTACCGGGGGGCGTTTTATGTTTTTAGGGGCTGGGGTGGGGCGGTTTATCCGCCGGCGATATTCATCGGCATATTTTACCAGTTCATTCCATAATTTATCATGATTGTGCATTACTGTGCCCCCCCCAACGGCAGTTATTTAGCATTTGTGCCTGCATCCTGATTTTGGTGCAGATTTTTATATTCATCGCACAGTCGTCCAAATTCAGTCATTGTTGTGCCTGTGGCGGATAAAATCTTGCTGAGTGTCAGCATTGCTGGCCAACGTGGTTTGCCGGATGGCTCAAAACGTTTGCTGACATTAAACGTTGTTGCGTCCAGTCCGCAAAATCTGGCCAGCCCAGATCGGGTAAAATTATTGTTGATTGCCAATGAATCAATGGCACCCCACACGGCGGAATGTTGCAACATGTTCTCTCCTTTTAAGAAATTTAGAAAAATAAATATGTTTCTCATTATGATTGTATTCAGTGTCTAAATCAAGGGTTTTTTGCAAGATTTTTGTCCTAGTGCTATAGGTTGTCGGCACAATAAAAATCCCCCCGATTTCGGGGGGCAGAATTACTGGCGTTTTGTTGTTTTTCGTGTTGTTCGCCGTGTCACATCACGGGACGTATCGGTATCGACATCGTCAGATTCAGTATCGTCATTTTTATTACTATTGAAATACATATCCCGATTTATCACCATATTACCAATCATGGCACCCCCAACCCCAGTCACGCCGATTGTTGTTCCTGTTTGGATTTTTGTTGTTGTTTTTTCTTTTTGTTCGGCCCACTCGGTCGCATCGGTGCTGTTTTCGTCCAGAATTGCATTTGCAATCGAAGTATAGACCCCATCGACCGGTGTTGCCGCCACATTATCATACAGTCCCATATTGACACTGTCTGCGATTGTTTCGCTTTCTATGCCGGGTTGCATGCCCAACTGTTCTTTCAGTGACTTTATACTATCGGCCAGTGTGACGTATTCTGTTTTCAGTGCGGTTAAATCAGCAACAGGCAGTTCGATATTTGTTTCACCACCTTTCCATTGCTGTCCGGTTCCTGCGTCACAACGGAATGTTGCCAGATATGCCTGCATATCGATTTGGGCATCTTTGTCGGCCTGTTGTTCTGCGATACCCGATGCAATCATCATTCCACCGATACCGCCGGCCCCAATACCAATCGCCCCCAACATACGGTTAGCCAGGGAATTTTCCTGTCCCAACGCATCTTGATACAGATTGTATTTTTCCAACAGGTATTGATATTCGGCTGTATTGCCCAGGAATTGCATCAGTTCTTTATCTGACATATTATCAATCTGGTTTGCATCCGCTAACAATTTGGATTCCAGTTCTGCCTGCCGTTGCATATCGGCCATATTGAACATAGTCCGTTGGCCATCGGCGACATTTGTCACCGACCCACAGAACAGCATCCGTCCGCCATTTGCCGAACTGGCCGACAGACCCAGTTTTTCGCAGTATTCGACCCAATAATTACCATAGCCCCAGTCAAATATCGTTGGGTCATCTTCGTCTTTCAGCACGTATGGTGTATCTAGGCCAAATTCGACCGTATGAACCCGTCCGTTTGTGTTGCGTTTATTTGGCAACCAGTCCCCATCTGGGTTTATGCACCCGATAGAGAAGGGTTCTTCTATATTGTCACGGAAAGTATAAACCCCACCACCTTTTTTGCATGCGGCACTGTATTTTGCCTCTATACCTTTTTCGATTAGGAAGTGTATTCCATCTTCCTTGTATTCTTTCAGTTTTGTTGGGTCCACATTGTCCCAGTAATAAGTATCAGATGCCCCAATATCCTCTACCACCCCTGTGACACCGGATGCAGCGACCACCGACCCACATGTCAGTGTTGATGTAGCCAACTGATACTGTTCATGTTCGAAATTAGTGGACAGTCCCATTGAAAAACACTGGTCTTGCCAAATCTGTTTATATTCCAGATTAAATTGTTTCGGATTTTTTTCATCCAGCAGCACCCGTGGCGTATTGCTGTCCACCGATACACTGTAAATACCCCTTGTATTGTTTGTGTTTGGCAACCATTTATCGAACGGATTGATGCACCCCACGGTCTGCATCGCCGCATCAGAAATCCGGGTTATGGGCTTGCCCCCACCAGATTCACATGCCTGTTCATATTCCCGTGGACTGTCACTGGTTGTTATGGTGTGCAGTCCACCCTGCAAATAATCAGACGTTTTGGTTGGGTTATGTGTGTTTCCATCATCAGCCACCTGTTGATAGTCAACGGTGTTATTTTCACTGAATTTACCGTCCAGATTATTTGCGAAAAAAGCGGTCCGTTCTGCACCACGCAACAGTGGTGGTGTGTCGTCCCTGCCGTATATGTGCAGCCCCCCACTGGTCGTATTATCTGCGGATGCATTTACCTGGCTTGCGGTGGTTCCAATGGGGTATTTGCGTTTTAACGTTTGTATTGCATTAAAGAATTGCTTGGGCGGTGTTGCGGCACTGTTATTGTCGTTGTCCCATGTGTGCAGGCCCAACGCACTGATTCCGTAAATGGTATTGTCACGAAAGAACGGACCACCCGAATTGCCGTTAAACGTATCGCAGTCACTTTCCACCAACAACGTTGAACCGCCCCCCGATGCCCAGTTTTTCAATCTGCACCCAATGTGTGCCTTTAATGTTTTTGGTTCGACCAATGCTTTGGAAATTGTTCCCTGGCTGATTGCCTGGTTTATGCGTTCGGATGCTTTATAGAAAATTTGCATAAAATCACTGCGTTTTATGCCGGGGTTTTCCGCCATGGTCTGGGTCCAGATATCACGCAACACATTGATTTCATTGTCTGCCAGAATACGCATAAATCCAAATCCTGCATTTGTGACGGTGGTGTTCAGAACGTTTGCCCCCGAAACATCAAACGGCCCATCGTGATAAAATGCACTGTCCGTAATCAGCACCATCCCCCAGTCATAGTCAATATTCTGACCATAATCAACAATGGTTCCCATCGTGCTTCGCCCATCGGCCAGGTGTATTTCAATATCCGATTTTCCAATGCGACCACGACCAGACCAGGATTCACTCATATTCAGGCAGTGCCCCGCCGTCAAAATTAAATTAGGGGCAACATATTGACCCGTGCATAATCCGCCACCACGGGTAATGCGAACAATCTTGTTATACGGGGCCGAAGACCAGTTCACGTATTCACGATTATCAACTGTGCCGGTGCCGGCATATGCCCCACCACACATCAGTGTTGCCAGTAAAAACAGTGAAAATCTACGCATTCTGCCCCCTGATACGCAAATGCTAGCAAAAACGATAATCGCAACGCAAGGTAAAAAACTTCTTTCTTATAGTTCCAATAATGCTATAATTCCCATCGCAAAAACATAACAGGGGGAAATAAAATGTTGCTGAATATTGTATGGTTGGTATTGGGATTTGTGTTTCTTATCAAGGGTGCGGATTACTTTGTCGCAGGATCTACTGCGTTGGCCAAACGTATGTGCATACCGCCGATTGTTATCGGTCTGACCATTGTCGCCATGGGAACCAGTGCACCCGAGGCCGGGGTCAGCATCGCATCTGCACTTAACGGTTCTAATGCCATTGCAATAGGTAATGTTCTGGGATCAAATATTGTAAATATTTTCTTTATTTTGGGACTGTGTGCGATTTTATCGCCCTTGGCGGTTCAGAAAAATACAGTTCGTTATGAAATTCCATTTATGGGTGCGATAACCGTGCTGTTGGGCTGGGTTGGAATGCACTTTGGCAACGTATCGCAATTGTGGGCAGGGATTATGCTGGGTATTTTTGCACTGTTCTTGGTGTATCTGTTTATTGTATCCCGTGGAACAGAATGTGAATTGCCCGATGACAAAGATATCGGTGCCGTTAAAATTGCCTTGTTCATCTTGTTGGGGTTGGTCGCATTGGTTGTGGGCAGTAAAATTACCGTATCGTCCGCATCAGACATCGCCCGTTATATCGGTGTGTCGGAACGTGTTATTGGATTGACTATCGTTGCGATTGGAACCAGTTTGCCCGAACTGGTCACCAGTGCTGTTGCGGCCCGTCATGGTCAGACAGATATTGCGATTGGTAATATTGTCGGTTCCAACATATTCAATATACTGTTTGTGTTGGGAATCGCAGGTCTGATATTGCCAATACCATTTAATCCTGCGTTCTGGTTTGATACCCTTGTGGCATTACTGGCGGTTGTATTGCTGTGGCTGTTCACGGTTCGTCATCACCGTCTGACCCGTGGGGCAGGGGTTGTGTTCGTTTTGATATATCTGGCGTATTTGGTAATGCTGATTGCCGGGAAGTAAGATTTTATTTCCCGAATATTTGTTGCACTGCATCGGCATAGTCCGCAAACAAACGTGATTTGTCGATGTGTTGCACAAATATCTGGCCCAGTCCCCCATAATACCACTTTTGCAAATCGTATCCCCGATTAAAGCGTGTCCAAACATCATCTCCGAATTTTTTGTGGTCGGCGATAATACTGCGAATATTGCTGAATTTGTCGGCACACGTCACCATCAACAAATCTAAATCGTCACACTTGCCCAATGTGTCCAGTGTGTGTTCCTTGCGTTCTTCCCATGACAAAGATTTATCCATTTCCGATGCCCCGATAACCAGTTGTGTTATCCGTTTTCCGAAATTCTGTTCTAAATCTGCGACTGTTGTCGGTGTGTCTTCCAATGTATCGTGCAGTATTCCCGCCATAACCGCATCGTCCGATGCCCCATATTCTATCAGTGTCTGCATAACAGTGACCGGATGGACAATGTATGGAATCTTTGTTCCTTTGCGAAATTGTCCGCTGTGTGCATTTGTTGCAAATTGCAACGCATCAAATATATTTGCTTTCATTGATATTCTCCCTATTGTTTTATTCCATACCACGCACGCACCACCGCCACCATCAAATCGATGGATTCAGTCGTCCGAAATCTGTGAAAAATGGAAATAGTTTCTTTGATTATGTTGGTTCATCACCCAACGCACCTATTATAGTGCATTTTCATCATTTGTAAAGGGCAGGGGATTAAAAGTTTCAATTTCTATTGACTTTATGGAATTTTGTCCTAAAATTAGAGTAGAATAAACAAGGGAACAAAATGGTTTCAAGTAAATCAAGACAACAAATACAACTGGTTCAGGCGTATCTGAAAACTGCATCTGACGAAGAAATTGTAATGTGGCTTATTCAGACGGTTAAAATGATGCAGAACACCCGCCTGGGGACCGAACAAAAAATAGACCAGGTATGTCGCACGTTTGACATCTATGTGCCCGTTGTAATCAAACGGGTCTGCCGTGACATCATCGATGGTCAACGCAGTTTTAATAACTCTCAAATAGCCCAAATGCTAAACGACTATGCCGTGGCGGAACAAACACTGTCTGTATTGTCACAAATGACTGCGACCCAGCGTGCAAACCTGATGAAAATCGCAACTGAAAGATTGCTGGAAAAACGCCAAGAACTGGTAGAGAGTATAACGATTATCACACTGCATCAAAAATAACGGAATTTTATTATGGCCAAGGCAACTAAATCAAAAAAACAATCAACTGCGTCCGTCCAAACACCGGACCTGTCTGACTATAATTTTGTTGTTGTCTATAAAGACAGCAGTTTTATTGATGCCACTGGCACCGAGCATAAATTTATCGATTTGCTGGAACGTTTTTTAGATTCCAGTTTAATCAGCAAAATGCAAACCAAACAGGAAGTATATGATTCCATGGCGGTTCACAAGGCCGTAAATTCCAAAAACGGTCTGCAACCAATTCTTGACGCAATCGAAGGTTCCACCACCCCGGACGGATTTATCCGTGGACAAAAGAAACCTCGTGGTGGTGTCCCTATGTTCGAGTTTTTTCCACAAAGTGATGCCGGTGCCCGTGGTGGTCGGTTCTTTATGGCGGTTTTGCAACCTGCCAAATTGGCGGTTATGCTGTGTGCGGTTGCCCACAATGAAAACGTCCATGGTATCAAGGAAAGCCCCCGTCAGTATAATGCGTTTTATGGTCCAAAAAATGACACTGCCAAGGCATTGGGGGACAATGCACACAAATTTATTGAATATCGCCACCTGTATCAGGGTTCCCTGGCCCAACAGGCAACAGAATTTGTTATGACGGATTACTTTCAAGAATCCAAGGCCGAAGAGGTAATAAATGTCTTTCACGAAGTCGTCAGTTATAATATCCGTTGGCGTGAAAACAAAGAAAACTTGTATTTGCAAAGTTTAATAATAAACGATGATATTTATCCATCGTGGTGTGGTGTTCCCCTTTGCACCAGTGAATATTGGCAGACCCACGATGGCGATGCCCTGTTGGCCCAGACCCAGCAAAAGATAGCCACTGCGTTAAAACTGACCACTGTTGATAAAGAAATCAAGGAATCACTGCGTAAAACCCAGAACATATTGACGCAAATATGCACATTGCCACCCCAACATTAAGAATAAAAAAAACACCGCCAATCGGCGTTGTTTTTTTTGAGTCAAACAAATGTTTTTATCGTGCATTTGCCAAACGGTTTAATTCGGCCTGTTGCTGAATTCCCTTTGCACCTGCAACACGAGATGTCAAAACACGTGTATCCAATGCGTGTGCAATAGATGCCATATGTTCGGCTGACTGGAAATCTGCAACGATTGTGTTAAATGTTTTGTTTTTGATAACTACGCTCTTGATAACCTGTTCGGTTTTATCTGTGAATGTCACTTCTGCCTTGAAATCATTGCCGATGGAATAGTGCCCCTTGCCATATGCATAGTCACGAACGTTTTTTGTCACACCGTCACGCAACACATCAAAGCGATGCACCGGCACATTGTTTATCAGTTGCAAGAATGTTGCATGTAATTCGTTATTTGTTTTCATATCTACTTCTTCCTATTTTTATAGTTTTTTATTATTGGACTTACATTTTACCGATAAAAACGCCAATTTCCACAAAAAAATACCGCCAAATGACGGTATTTTAATGTTTTTATTTTACCTTGGCTGGTTTATACAGCATATCGGCAATTTTTGCTTCAATCGCTGCCAGTCCTTGTGGTAATTCATATGGAACCAGCACATCGCCAACCTTACGCACAAATTTACTGCGTTTCGTTGCAAGGTCATTGTTCCAACTTTTGCGAACACGTTCCAGATGATTTGTATAGTTCACTGTGAGCAGTGTCTTGACCCCACCAAATACGCAGTCATATTCGTTCAGTATTTGACGCACCTGTGCCTTGCGTGCGATGGACGCTGTGTCTTTGCCATAGCGACTGTCGTCCAGTTCATCTGTTTTAATGCCCAAAATATCCAAGAACTGTCTTTTTACCTTGATGTTCAATGCACGTGATACGGGCTGTGTTGGAATTTTGGTGTGCATTCTGATGTTGTCAATTGACTTTAATGTCTGGGCATAGCGTTTCAAGTCCACCTCTGTCTTGATGGTTGGTGCCAGTTTCAAGATTTTTGACACCAGCGTTGTCCATTCTTCTTTGGACAGTGCATTGCTGAACGCATATCCCTGGCCAAATGTTTGGTCATTTACAGTAAATTTTACCGGGATCGTCCATTTGCCTTCGTCAACAGATTTTACCACCTGCAAAACCTTTTCCCGCAAAGCGGCAATGATTTCTTTTTCACGTTTTGCCTGTGCTTCACGTTTTTGACGTTCGGCTTCTAATGATTTACGTCTGAATTCTTCTTCTGCCTTTTTTCGTGCTTCTTCGTCTGCACGTTCTTTTTCTTTGGCTGCTTGGATGTTCGCAGCAATAATGTCACGGGCAACTTTGATGTCTTTATCAAATTCGCTGACACAATTCAATATTTTCAGCAATTTTCCATCAGTTGCTTCGGTCAACCAAGTTGCATTGCTGCGTTGAGCAAAACTGCAACGGTGTAATGCCAGTTGTGCCCAAACATCAAATTCTTTTTTTAGTGTTTCTGCTTGATATTTGCGTTTTGCCAAATCGGCCAGCAAACCAGATTTTACCATCGCTTGATATACGGTTTCACGGTCTGCCTTGTTCAAGAATTCCAATGTATTGCAATTCAGATACAAGATTTCCAATTGATCGTATTTATTAAATTGTGCCAATGCACCATTTTCAAGCAATATCTTAAACAACCCTATTGCCATATTTACACGGGCACTGGTCACAAAGGTCACTTGGTTCACAAATGAATTGCCTTCAACAGTGCCCTGGTCTGTGATAATTGTATCGTTAAACCGTCTCCATAATTCTTTTTTTTGACTGTCGTCAGAAATGGTATCAAACCACGCCGGCAATTTGCCCGTTGTCAGCATGTCGCTAACGTCTTGAACTGTTGCTTTCATTTTAATACTCCTTACGTATTTTTTTATTTTTACACTTGTATTATAGACAGAAATAATAAATTGTCAATACCTTTGTCAAACTTTTTTCTAATTGCGGGATGGATATTTTAGTGATATATTTTCACTTGTCCAATAGAAAATAACAAAAAGGAATCACAGATGTTATTACAAGGGAAAAAGATTTTAATCACGGGCGTTGCCAACGATTGGTCTATGGCGTGGGCAATTGCCAAGCGTGCACATGAATTAGGGGCAGAAATTGCGATGCCATATGCGATGCCTGCATTGGAAAAGCGTGTTCGTCCACTGGCGGAATCAATTGGTGCCAAATTTGTCCAGGAATGTAATGTCCAAAACGATGAACAGATGGACGACCTGTTTCGTAAAATAGAATCCGAGTGGGGGCATCTGGACGGAATGTTGCATGCCATTGCATTTTCAGACAAGAACGAATTGACAGGTCGCTATGCTGACACGACCCGTGAAAACTTCAAGAACACGATGGACATATCGGTATATTCTTTGGTTGATCTGACCCGTCGTGCATCACGTTTGATGACCAATGGGGGCAGTATAGTCACCCTGACATACTATGGTGGGGAAAAATCTGTTCCAAATTATAACGTAATGGGTGTTGCCAAATCCGCCCTGGACAGCAGTGTTCGCTATCTGGCATCTGACCTGGGTCGTGACGGTATCCGTGTAAATGCAATCAGTGCAGGCCCAATTATGACCCTGGCTTCCAGTGGCGTTGGCGGATTCAAGGCAATGTTGCGTTTAAATGCCGACCAAACACCATTACGTCGTAATATGACCCTGGACGATGTCAGCGGTTCTGCCGTTTATTTGTTCAGTGACCTGTCATCTGCCGTCACCGGCGAGGTTCATCATGTTGACTGTGGCTATTCCACAACGGGTATGATACCAAACGATTTGAAAGACATCTTGTTAAAGGGTCTGGATAACAAGTAAGCAAAAAAATCCCACACCTTGTGGGATTTTTCAATTGTGTATTTGTGGGGAATTTTTTATAATTGCGATATGTCAAATACACCTGATTTATTTATCATTGCCGAACACGCAGAACTGTTAAAGAAACTGGCCGAATGGGACATTGCATATCACCAACAAGATGCCCCTGTGGTCGATGATGCAACCTATGACCGTGCCAAACATCGTGCATTGGAATTGGAACGGCAATTTCCATCTTTGGCGAACAATGGGGTATCAACCCGTGTTGGTGCACCTGTGGCAAACGGCTTTGTGTCACATAATCACAGTGTGCCAATGTTGTCCATATCTGATGTGTTTTCATCTGCGGACGTTGCGGATTGGTTTAATAAACTGTCCACCCACGACGTATTCATAGAATTAAAGGTTGATGGTGTATCATATTCTGCCCGTTATGAAAATGGTGTTTTGGTTCGTGGCCTTACCCGGGGCAGTGGGGTCGCAGGCGAAGACATCACCGAAAATCTAAAAACGATTCCCGACATACCGCACCGTCTGACGGGGGATTTCCCACCTGTTATTGAAATCCGGGGCGAGGTGTATATGCTTCGCAGTGACTTCTTTGCCCTGAACGAAGAATCGACCAAGACCTTTGCCAATCCCCGTAATGCGGCGGCTGGTTCCCTGCGTCAGTTGAATCCTGCGATAACTGCGACCCGCCGGCTCAGTGCATTTGCATACACCTATGGCGAAATATCAGACCGTAATTTCACGACCCAGTCCGAATATTTCCAGAAACTGGAATCTTGGGGATTCAAGACAACGAAATCCTGGGCTCGTCATGCCCACAATATGGACGAAATAGATGCCGTCTATAACGAAATGATGATTATGCGACCCGACATTCCGTTTGACATAGACGGCCTGGTAATCAAGGTGAACGATATTGCCACCCAGGAACGTATGGGATCACGTGCAAATTCCCCCCGGTGGGAGGTTGCCTATAAATTCCCCGCCGCCCGTGCCATTACCACCCTGCGTGATATAACGGTCCAGGTTGGTCGCACAGGTGTCTTGACCCCTGTGGCGGAACTGGAACCGATAAACATTGGCGGTGTTGTTGTGTCCCGTGCAACCCTGCATAATGCGGACGAAATCGCACGTCTGAATGTCCATGTTGGCGATCGTGTAATTGTTCAACGTGCCGGTGACGTAATTCCACAAATTGTTGGTGTGGCAGATACAGATTCATCGGCACAGCCCTTTGTGTTTCCAACGGTATGCCCCGTCTGTGGCGGTGCCGTTGTCCAAGAATCAGGTGCTGTTGCCCGCAGATGTGTAAATGCTTTGTCCTGTCCGGCACAACGTCTGGGCGAGTTAGAGCATTTTGTATCACGTCCAGGGTTTGATATTGATGGTCTTGGCACACGTCAGTTGGAATTGTTCATAGAACGTGGCTGGATTACAACACCTGCGGACATATTTACCCTGATATCACACCATGGCGACCAGATTAAAAATATGGACGGTTTTGGTGATAAATCAGTGGCGAACCTGAACGCATCCATTGAACGTGCCAGACAAATTGACCTGCATCGGTTTTTGTTTGCGATTGGTATCCCGTCTATCGGCACGGTCACGGCCAAATTGCTAGCCCGTGCGTTTGGAACACTGGATGCGGTTCGCACTGCACCGAAATGGAAACTGACCACAATCGATGGTATTGGCGATGTGATGGCAGATGAAATAGTATCTTTTTTCGCCGATGAAAATAACAGAACTGCGCTGGACGCATTGTTAGCCCAGGTTTCTGTCCGTGAATCCACGGTTGCCCAGCCAGATTCAACTGGTCCACTGTCTGGTCGTCGTGTTGTTCTGACGGGAACATTGGCAAATTACACCCGGGAACGTGCCCGTGAAATTCTGGAATCGTTGGGTGCGACCGTCACGGGCAGTGTGTCCGCCAAAACCGACTATGTTCTGGCGGGTTCGGACGCAGGGTCTAAATTGACCCGTGCAAACGAATTGGGCATAACGATCTGGGGCGAGGCAGATTTAGAAAATTTAGTTCAACAACAAAACCAAAAGGATGAAAAATGAAAATCAAACCTATGATGCATTGGGGCTGGCTGTTGGCCCAGTCGGTGGCGGTGTCTGCCTTGACATATTTCTTGGGATTTACAACCCTTGCATTTTTGTATTCAGGTATGTCATTTATGTTCGCATTGTTTATGCTGTTCACGCTTGTCGGATTGGTGGCCAGTGTGGGTCTGTTTTGGATGTTTGTTCATAACTTGATTGCATCTGCCCACGTCCGTGCATTGGAAATATATTACGGCAAACCACGCAACATCAAGAAATAGTCAAAATAAAAAATCCCCATTTGGGGATTTTTTATTCATTTAATCCGAAGCGATACACGGCCCCGATATAGAACTCGGTCGCATCTGCGTCCGTTGTTGCGTATGTCCCGTTGTTTGTTTCGTGGTCAATATCGCCATACTTTTGATATTTGACCCCCATATCTAAATCAAGCCGTTCGTTCAGAGAAAAACTGACCCCTGCCATTATTGAATAAGACAAATCAAAAACTGTATCTGATGTATGCGGTGCAATCCCACCAACGTCTGCCCAGATTGTTGAAAAACCGATGCCAACCCCAACGTATGGTGCGACAATATTTTCATATTCACGTGTCAGATAAACATTTATCATATTTGCCCAAATGTCATAGTCAAAATCAATACCACGTTTACTGTCGTCCAGACCATTATACATTGTCTCGAATTCAATTCTTAAAAAGTCGGCCAGCCGATTTCCAACCACAACCCCGACCCCCAGATTATCGTCCTTGATGGTTGTTCCGGCCCCATCACGAATGTCATAGTTAAACGATATGCGTTCGTTTTTATGCAGGCGAATCCCGACATAGTTATCGAATTTTTGTTGTTCTTCGGCTGTGGCATAATCGTCCCACAAGATTTCTTCGTCCGCCACAGCGGGCAGGGCGGTTGCCAACATGACCATCAAAATAAATTTTTTCATATAATGCTTTCCTTTTCGTGCATAACTTATTATAGTTGCAATATACCACCCAAGGCAAGGAGATTTCAATTGGCACGTCGTGACAATGTCCAAAATGTCAATCCGACCGACCGTCCACGTCCATCGTTGCGTCGGCGTATTTTTGTATATCTGTTTAACCTGTGTTTAATATGTGTTGTGGGTGTTCTGGGGTATGTTGGCTATGTCTATCTGCGTATGCCATCGCTGGATTCTATATTAAACGAAACACGTTCTCCTGCGATAATGATATTAGATTCTGCCGGCAACGAAATCCGTTCGTCGGGTCGCATAATGGGCACACCGGTATCCACCGAAACGTTGCCCCCACACGTCTGGCAGGCCATAGTTGCCATTGAAGACAAACGTTTTTTTCAGCACGGTCCCTTGGACTTTCGTGGTATTGCCCGTGCGATTGTATCAAACCTGCGTCATGGTCGCATAACGGCCGGCGGTTCATCAATAACCCAGCAAACGGCCAAGAACATATTTTTATCACGTGAAAAAACCATCACCCGCAAGGTTCAAGAACTTATATTATCCTATTGGTTGGAAAATCGCTTTACCAAGAATCAGGTTTTGGATTTGTATATGAACCGTGTGTCACTGGTTGGTGGAATGCGTGGTATTGATGCGGCATCTCGTGTTTTGTTTCAGGTTCCTGCCACGGAACTTACCATTGCCCAGTCCGCACAAATATCTGCGATGTTAAAGGCCCCAACGACATACAGTCCCCTGAGAAATCCAGAAAAAAACATTGCCCGTGCCCGTGTTGTATTGCAGGAAATGGTTCGCCAGGGATATATTACCCTGAATCAGGCCCGTATATCCGCCCAGCAATTGGCCCCCGCCACCCCATTGCCAGATACCAATATGTATCGCTATTGGACCGATTATGTCATAGACGAGGTTAAATCTCGTCTTGGCGATTATGACACCGATTTGTATGTCTATACCACAATCGACCGCAGATTACAGGAACGTATTGCCGAAATATTACCACAAAAAACACCACCATATCAGGGTGCGGTTGTCGCAATGCAACCCGATGGAACATTGCGTGCGATGTCTGGCGGTGTTGATTACCAAGCCAGCCAGTTTAACCGTGTCACCGCCCCCCGCCAACCAGGCAGTGCGTTTAAACCAGTTGTGTATCTGGTTGCACTTGAAAACGGTATGATGCCAGATTCATACGTCAATGATTCCCCATTTGCGATTGGGGATTACAGCCCCCGTAACTACAACGAAAGATATTATGGCGATATCACATTGGCCACCGCCTTTGCCAAAAGTGTAAATTCCGTTCCACTGAAACTGACCGAAACCTATGGCATAGAATCCGTCTTGAATATGGCAGGCCGTTTGGGGGTTGGAACCCGACTTCGTCGTGAGTATTCGACGGTTCTTGGTGCCTCGGAAATGAGTTTGTTGGATTTAACCAACATCTATGCCGTGATATGGAATAACGGCAACTCGGTTCGCCCATATTCTATTACCAAGATAACCGATGTGTCTGGTAATGTGTTGTATGAACGTAATCCTTCTGAAACAATACAAATATTGTCGCCTGAAACGGTGGAATTTATGCAGAAAATGCTGTTGGACGTTGTCGCCTCTGGTGGCACGGGTGGTCGGGCCCGCACAGACAATGTTCTGGGCGGTAAAACGGGAACCAGCAATGAAAACCGTGACGCCTGGTTCGTTGGTGCAACCCCAGAATTGATAATCGGGGTCTGGACAGGAAACGATGACTTTACCCCGATGGATTCGTCTGTCACGGGTGGCACAATCCCAGCCGAGATATTCCGTCAAATAATATCCACCCCGTAAAATGTGTTTTTATCTGCCCCTAATTTATGATATAATATCGGGTATGAGAATAAAGAATTTAACACTTTTGCCCATATTATCATGTTTGATGGCAATGCCGTCATACGCCAATTGGCAGTATGATGGGGAATTTATCGGCGATGGTTGGTATGAAGATGACGGTGCCCGCTTTGTGATGTCATTTCGTGGCGGTGGTGCGTTTGGGTTTGGCTCGATTGAGAACAAGACCGCACCGTTGACATCGGCCTATTACATTGACGACACCTTGACCCAGGTCATATCGGAAAGTGTGTATTTGGCATGTGAAAACTGTGATAATTACAGTTATGCAGGTGTTGCGGAATTGGATAAATTACCAGCCGACAAAAATTACGAGAGTTTTTCTTTCTCTGCCGGTGGCAGTATCGGTATGACCCTGCCAAATCGTCCGCAGTGGCGTATGGAAATCGGCTGGGATCATATCAGCGAGGCCCAGTATAACGCCACCCCACTGTTCAGTGGCGATGTGCCATTATACGGTGGCACCCTGGCAGAAGAGGTTATTATCAATGCCCAGGTTGGCTCGGTCCATTCAAATGTGACCACGGACATCATCAGTGCCATGGCGTTTTATGATTTCTTTGATGGTTTGTCCAAACCTGCTGGCAAATTTATACCGTATGTTGGGTTCGGTATTGGTTATGCTGATTCCAAGACGGTAATGACATTGACTGATGCCTATGGCGACCTGTCATCTGATGTTGATTTGCGTGAACACTATGGGGAAGAGGGCGAAACCGCCGGCGTTTTACAGTTTAATCGTTCCGAAACCGACAGTTCTAATTTGGCTGGCTTGTTGGCCTTGGGCTTTTCGTATGGTATAACCGAATATGCGTTTTTTGATTTTGGTGCACGCCTGACATATCTGCCACGTATCAAATGGGATTTATCAAACGCAGACGACACCCGTCATCGCAGTTGGTTTAATGCCGAAAATGTATTCTATGCAAATGTAATGCTGGGAATACGGTTCGAGTTCTAGGAACAAAAAAATCCGCCATTTTGGCGGATTTTTTACATGAAATTATTCCGTCACCGGTGTTGGTTCCGCAGGCACGTCTGCCACGGGTTCTGTTGCCTGTGCGGTTGCGTCTTGAATCATAATTTCCTGACGCAAATCACTTTGTTGTGCGGTCACGTTCATCTTGGATGCAACCAGTGCCAATGCCCCACACAGAACAAAGAACAACACAGCCAACCATGCGGTCAACTTGGTCAAGAAATTTCCTGCTGCCGATCCTGTCAACGCACCACCGAACATTGTCGCCGCCGAAGAACCTGACATACCTGACCCTTCGGATTTTTGCAACAAAATGATACCAATCATGAAAACAGAAACGATAATCAGTAAAACCAGTAAAATTGAAAACATTTTTATTCCTTATGTGTTGATTGATTTTGATTTTATATTCCCTGAACCTAAATTGCAAGGATTTTCAGCAATGTATCTGCCGCCGAAATACTTGCAGATTTTTTAGATGTGCCGGTCCCGATTGCAGATTTTCCCATTGCACTGACCCGAACACTGAACGTTGGGTTGTGCGATGCACCGTTTGCTTCCAGATATTCATACACAGGCAATGCCCCATCATCGTGTTTTTGCACAAATTCTTGCAGTGCGGTTTTTGGGTCTTTTGGTGCCGACAACATCTCGGACGCCATTTCATACCACAGTGCTGTTATAATTTCTCGTGCGGTATCAAATCCGCCGTCAACAAAGATTGCCCCCAGCACGGCCTCCATCGCATCGGCCCAAACGTGTTGCAGCCGTCCCCCGGTCATATGTCCGTGCCTGATATGCTTGGTCAGGCCAATTTTAGATGCCATCTGTGCCAACGTTTCTGTTGATACCAGCATTGCATGCCTGCGTGCCAAATCCCCTTCGGCCTCGCCTGGGAACATATTGAACAGCATCTCTGCCACCACCAACCCCAACACACGGTCACCGATAAATTCCAGACGTTCGTTGTTGTTGACTGCATCTGCACCACTTTGTGTCAGTGCCAGTGTCAACAAATTTTTATCTGTAAAAACGTAATTCAATATCTGCATTTTATTTTATATCCATTCCAAATCTGTCCCAACGCATTTTGTCGCCCCACGACCACAGGGCCAGCATTGGTGCATAATAGTTATGTGAATACCACGTGAACCAAACACGTCCCAGAACGTTATCACGTGGCACATACCCCACGTGCATACGGCTGTCACCACTGTTGTCACGATTGTCGCCCATAAAGAAGAAGTGATTTTCAGGCACCGTGAACATCATTGTGTCGTCCGCATAGTATTCGTTGTCTGACGTTTCGATAATACTGTGTTGCACACCATTTGGCAACGTTTCTGTATATTCTGTCATGATGAATATACCGCATGGGATTTCAGACGGTTTCCAGTTCGCCTGACTTTCTGGCAGATATTGTCCATCTTCTCCCATATACAGGTTTATAACCTTTTTATGTTCATTGCGACACATATCGCTGTATTGAATTGTATAGTTGAATTCTGCGGGTTTGTTATCCACATAAATCTTGTTTCCGTCTATTTCGAACGTTCCGTTTTCATATTCGCCACGCTTTGCTTCTTTTGGCAGAACCGCCCACACATACGGACGTGGATTTTCACGTTTAACTTGTTCCCCATTGATATGCAACCGTCCGCTAATCATCTGGATTGTATCACCTGGTTTTCCAATCAGACGTTTTACATAATCCATACTTTCATCGGTTGGATTACGGAAAACGACCACGTCACCAATTTCTGGTTCGTCCGCCCAGAACCGTCCGTTCCACAGTTTCCACGATCCAAATGGGAACGAGTATCTGGAATATCCATACGACCACTTGGTGACAAAGATGTGGTCTCCCACATGCAGAGTCGGAATCATTGACCCCGATGGGATATTAAACGGTTCCAACAGCAAACTGCGGAAAATGATAGCAATCAGCCCCCCATAGAATATCGTGTTAAACCATTCTCGTGCAGTATTTTTATTCTTGGCTGGCATGATGCAAAATCCTTCTTTTGTTTTGGGTATTTTAGAACTTGAATTAGATTTGTGCAAGTTCTAATATTTATCGCATGATATCACTAAGTTCTGTAATTTTTAATGGCATGGACGCAACGCACATCGATGTCCAGGTTCAATTGGCATCTGGTTTTTCCAAGCCCGAGTTTAATATTATTGGTCTGGCCGACAGGGCGGTCAAAGAATCTGCCGAACGCATACGCAATGTTTTATCTGCATTGAATTTATCATTGCCACCCAAGCGATTGACGGTAAATTTATCGCCTGCGGACGTGGAAAAAAGCGGTTCTCATTTTGACCTGCCGATATTGTGTGGGATATTGTGTGCGATTGGTGTCTTGCCCGAATTAGAATTGTCGCACTATGTTATCATGGGCGAGGTTGGACTCAGTGGTGCCATCGTCAAGACCGATGCGGTTTTACCGGCCAGTGTCTGGGCCAAACAACACGGGTTTGGCATCATCTGTCCCGGCAACCAAGGGGGCGAGGCCTGCCTGTCCAACAACGATAATATTTTGGCACCATTTCACGTTGTGCAACTGATTAACCATTTCAAAGGCACCCAGATTTTGCCTGTGCCGGAACTGACCACACCAGAAAGCGCAACAAATTCTGCACTGGATATGGCGGACGTTCACGGCCAAGCCGCGGCCAAGCGCGCATTGGAAATAGCGGCGGCCGGTGGACACGCAATGTTAATGG
>JAFYXG010000016.1 GCA_017546265.1 Alphaproteobacteria bacterium | reverse complement strand
CATCTTGGCCCAGCCCCCCAGTTGATGGATAAAGCAAAAAAACACCCGCCAATCGGCGGGGTGTTTCGATTGTATAGAAAAAATTTATTATTTCTTCCAAAAGGCAAAACCACGGCGTGATGATTTTTCTTCGCGTTGTTTGCGATCTTCGACCGCACGGCGGCGTTCCGCACGGCGTTCCTGGAATCTGCGGGCAGATTCTTCGTCACGCTGGACAACCGCAATCGTGGTCGCAGATAATTTACCATTGCGAACCTCTTCTTCGAATTCGACAATGTCGTTTTCATTCAAAAATCTGATGCCGGCGGCCTTTAATGAACTGGAATGAACAAATACATCGTCTGTGTTGCCGTCCGCGTTTGGTGTGTCAGGCATAATAAAGCCAAAACACTTTTTTCCGTTATACCATCTTACTTTTCCTTGACGCATAATCCTATCCTTTCCTTATGCTGGTTATGGTTCTGCATGACACGTTCAGAACCTGTATCTTATTTTGCCATTTTTCGCAACTTTGTGCAAGAAGAATAAAAATCCCCCCGTTCCAGGGGGAATTCTTAACACTTTATAACGATTTATTTCTTTTTACGTGATGTGGACTTTTTCGCCGGAGCAGATTTTTTTGCCACAGGCTTTGCCGAAGCCTTTTTCACATCCGGCATATTTTTGTATTCACGGTACAAAACCGACCCACATGCGTATACGATTACCGCAGCAGCAGCAGCAATCACACCAGGAATCAGATATTCCAGAAAATAGAAAAAGAATACAATTGCAACAATCATGATGATTGTATAGGACAGATTCTTGGACATTGTACTTAACAGTTTATTGAACATTTTATTCCCTCTTTGTTTTACTTGCACAACAGTAGTATAGAACTGATTTTTTATTTATGCCATAAAAAAATGTCGCCGTTTAAACCGGCGACACTCAAAGGAGATACAATGATTAACAAAACAAACTTGTAATTTTAGATGGATTACAAAACCACATATCCGCCCAACTTGGCCGTCTTTGGAATGGGTCCAAAGGACGAACGTGGACTGACATAAATGTTGCCCGTGATGACAAAATCACCACAGAACTGCAACATATTCACATCACGCAGAAACAGGTTCCCGTTGATACGAATATCACATGGCAACGTGTATTTCCGCATATCTTGCAGGTACAGGTTGCCGTTAACCTGGGCACCGGATTGCAACATGGCACCGGCACCTCGGCTGTCTATTATAATGTCGCCCCAGAATTTATTGTCGCGGGCTGCAGTTTGTTTCTTGGCAATCGCAACTTCGGATTTTTTGACGGGGACTACGTTAACTGATGGCAATTCACGTTTGCCAGTCCGAACATCTGTCGCAATCGGCAATGTAATACGCTGAACCATTACAGATGCAGGGGCAGATTCTTCGACAACTGAAACCTGGGCCGTGACAGAAACAGGTTCTGGAACAATTACTATCTGACGATTACGGCGTTCCCAAATATTCATAATCAACACAGAAAACAAAACAATTATCGCAACTAATAACGCAAAATTTACCAATCCAATCAAGTCTATGCCACACACAAACGACCATATTTTACGACACAGGCGAGCAATCATACGAAACGGCCAAGATATAACACGCCATACACGACCCCAAAAAACAATACCCTTTTTTGTGGTGCGTTTGTCTTTGATACGGCGACCGGATTTCTTAACTTTTATTTTTTTAAACATTTTACATCATCCTTTGCACTAAAAATAATGTTTGTCAATCCGTTTGTCAAGTCTTTTGTCAAAAAAAATTGCACCCTGTTTCGGGTGCTGATTTAAGTACTAGCGACCGTTCCAACGTGTCGACCCGGGAATACGGTGCCGCAGAACGGTGGCAAAATCTTCTGAATCCAGCTGATTTGCAGACATTACGTGCGACCAGTTTATATTTATCGCACGGGGAGCTGGTCCAAAAATATACTCAACATAACCACAGGTGCGAGGCAGCAAACGGTCAGACAATACAACATCTAAATCAACCTTGGCACATTTGTGCCCCGTTCGTTCAAATCTGTGTTCAAATATATTACATTTCTTGGTTTTTGTGTCCAAGTTTTCGCAACAAATGTTCGTATAGTAAACACGCGACTTACCGAATACCACCTTGAACAGGCAACAAACACCACAGCCGCGACATATGCTGTCCCACTGGGGTTCGGTCATATTTCTTAATTCATTTATACGCGACAATTGTTCAGGTGTATATTCCATTTTTTTCTGCTGCGGGGTCTGTTTTGTGCCTGAATATATTTATTATAAAAACGCATAATGTCAATATTTAATTTGTTTTTTGCCCCAATTTAGTGTACCATTAAAGGGTTATGCAAAAGGGATTTTTGGCGATATTTTTACTGGTTATTTCTGGGTGCAGCACACAATGGGTGGCACCACAGAACCTGATGTATGTACCAATTACGACAGAATACTTTGAAATAGCAACATATCAAAGAATGACCGATAACAAGTCGCCCGTGCATATCTATATCGAAGGTGATGGTAATGCGTTCGATTCATGGGGACGACCAACCAATGACCCAACACCACGAAACACACTGGTTCGCGACTGGGTCGCCAATGATACCGCAGCAAATGTCGCATATATCGCACGACCGTGCCAATATATAATGGGAACAACATGCAATAAACACGATTGGACCGATGGACGCTTTTCTGAATCTGTTATAGATTCAATGACAACAGTTATAAGGTCAATTGCAAATGGTCGACCAGTTGTACTGGTTGGTTATTCCGGGGGGGCAATGATATCAGGACTGGTTATCAAACAGAATCCCGATATAAAAATTCAAAAGTGGATTACCATTGCAGGTGTGCTGAATCACAGCGACTGGACACGCTATTTCGGCGACAAACCACTGAACCGATCCATGGATATAAATGTCCTGCCCAAGGTACCACAGGTGCATGTTATCGCAAAAAATGACCGCGTGGTCCCCAATAAACTGTCATATAAATGGGCCGACAAACATCAAATAATCGTGCAGGATGACGCCGCCCATTCTAAATTCCCAAACCTGAAAATTCCATTCTGACAGCATTGACAAACACGACTTGTTGTACTATATTAAAAGTATGATGAGTGATATAAAGATTTTTCCAATATTTAATCAGGCCGCCCCAGGCGTTTGGGACGATATGATGCGTGTGCGTGTTGCAGCAATGGAACATAACTATAACCATAAAATGTCAGCAGACGAAATCGCCGAAGCAATGGCCAATTATCAAGAAAAGTGGAACACATATCGAAAGCACTTTGCATTTGGTGCATACGATAACGATAAACTGGTTGGCAGTATCCAGGGTGACTGTGAAGATGGTGTAATCAGTATGCGACAATTGTATGTTCTGCCAGATTATCAAAAAATCGGTATCGGGCGAAAACTGATGTCAGCAATGGAAGACGCTTGTGCGTTTGATGCCGACATAATCGAGTTGGTAGCACTGTATTCAGCCACTCCATTTTATAAAAGCATTGGATATACATCACCAACACATGATAACTATTTGATAAATGATAAAATAAGCCAGGTTAAGGGCCCCCATAAGATTACACCAATGTTCTGGACAAATGCAGCATCAACACGCAGATGTTCAGCACTGTCCAAAAAAAGTGGACAAAAATTCGCCCCCACAGGAGTTGACACGCATCACAGCCCCGTATTCATATACCGCGATTTGAACGGCTGTGTACAAGGTGTCGCAGGTCCAGACAAAGACGCAGTCTTTGCGGAATCTTCATATATAGCACGAAATTTGAAACGCACACTGGATACGTTTTTAAGTCATCAAGCAAAAATACAAAAAAGATAACTAACGATAAAAAAACACCCCGCAAACGCGGGGAGTTTTTTTATTCTGCCACAGGTGCATCCGCTGATGCCGCAGGGGCTGCGTTTTCCTGTAATATAATTTCAGTACGCAAATCGCTTTGCTGAGCCGCAACATTCATCTTGGACGCAACCAACGCCAGGGCCGCACACAAAATAAAGAACACCGTTGCCAACCATGCTGTCGCACGAGTTAAAAAGTTTCCAGCAGCAGCACCACTTAACGCGCCACCAAACATCGCAGCAGCAGACGAGCCAGACATACCAGACCCTTCGGATTTTTGAAGCAGAATTAAACCAATCATTAAAACCGCAACGATAATTAACAAAACCAATAAAATTGAAAACATACTTTTATCCCTTTTTTATAATTTTATCACTTTGTGTTCTGATTCTAGTGCCACAATCCCTAAATTGCAAGAATTTTCAACAACTCCTGGGCAGCAACTATACTGGCCGCCTTTTTCGATGTCCCTGTCCCCATTGCAGAATGCCCCATCGCAGATACCCGAACATTAAATGTTGGGTTGTGTGACGCACCAGTAGGTTCCATGTACTCGTAAACCGGCAAATTACCCGCGTCATACTGCTGAACAAATTCTTGAAGTGCCGTCTTGGGGTCTTTGGGAGCAACCAAGTCCATAGCCGCCAATTCACGCCAAATGTCAACAATCACTCCATTAGCCGCATCATACCCACCATCCAAATAAATAGCACCAAATATAGCCTCCATCGCGTTGGCCAAAATATGACGAATACGACCGGCGGTCATATGTCCGTGACGGACACGTGCATCAATCCCCAACTGGGTGGCAACGTTCGCCAATGTTTCTGTAGATACCAACATCGCATGGCGGCGTGCCAGTTCACCCTCACTCTCGGACGGGTACATGTCGTACAGCATGGTTGCAACACTTAACCCCAATACGCGGTCGCCAATAAATTCCAATCGTTCGTTATTCAATTTAGAATTCGCACCGCTTTGCGTCAGTGCCAATTCCAATAAACTGACATCGTTAAAATCGTATTTTATTTTCTTGGTGTCTTTCATCATTATTCTATACCCATTCCAAATCTGTCCCAACGCATCTTGTTCCCCCATGACCATATCGCCAACATAGGTGCGTAATAATTATGAGAATACCACACAAACCATACACGACCCAGTACGTTGTCACGCGGAACGTATGATACACTGCCACGACTGTCACCACTGTTGTCACGATTATCACCCATAAAGAAATAATGATTGTCAGGAACCGTATAAACGTCTGTGTTGTCAAATGGTGCATCGTCTGTGAATTCAATAATACTGTGCGAAACACCGTTCGGCAAGGTTTCTGTGTATTCTGTTACGTTAAACACACCACATGCCCCGCTGTACAGATGACAAAAATCATCGGGTTTGTATTCAATCGTGTAATTAAAGTCCGCAGGTTCGTTATCTACCCATACCTGGTCCCCTTTTATTGACATGTTATCTTTGTAATAACCGACACCACGCATGGATTTAGGCAATACCGCAACAACATATGGACGTGGATTTTCACGAGGAACCTGAACATCGTTTATGTGCAAACGACCGTTTATCATTTGTATCTTGTCGCCTGGTTTGCCAATTAAACGCTTTACATAATCCTGGGATTGGTTTTCAGGATTGCGAAAAACAATCACATCACCAACATTTGGCTCGGTCGCCCAAAAACGACCATCCCACATATTCCATGAACCAAATGGAAATGAGTAACGAGAATAACCATATGCCCACTTTTCCACAAAAATATGATCGCCAACATGCAACGTAGGTATCATAGAACCTGATGGAATATTAAATGGCTCTAATAAAAAACTGCGAAAAATTATCGCAATCAGGGCACCATAAAATATAGTGTTAAACCATTCACGGGCAGCATTTTTATTCTTGGCTGGCATTATGTATCCTTTTTACTGACAGGTATATATTATAACTTGCACGAGTTTAATTCAAGTTATAATATGATAAACATGATTTCTTTAAATTCAATCATCTTTAACGGAATGGACGCAACCAAGATTGACGTCCAGGTGCAATTATCAACCGGACTGGCAAAACCCGAATTTAATATTATCGGGCTGGCAGACCGGGCGGTAAAAGAATCCGCTGAACGTATTCGTAATGTTTTATCTGCACTGAACCTGTCCCTGCCACCAAAACGACTGACGGTCAACCTGTCGCCGGCAGACGTGGAAAAAAGCGGTTCTCACTTTGACCTGCCGATACTGTGTGGAATTCTGTGTGCGATTGGTGTGCTGCCAGAAGAAGAACTGGAAAAATATGTGATATTGGGTGAAGTTGGACTGAACGGCACCATAGTTAAGACTGATGCTGTACTGCCCGCGTCTGTGTGGGCAAATGAACGGGGCATGGGAATAATATGCCCAGGTGACCAAGGTGCCCAGGCTCGATGGGCCGGACATACAAACATACTGGCACCGTTTCATGTGGTGCAACTGATTAACCATTTCAAGGGGACACAGATTCTGCCCGTACCAGAACTGAGCACACCGAATCCACAAGAAAAATCGCCCCTGGACATGGCCGAGGTTCACGGCCAGGCCGCCGCAAAACGTGCCCTGGAAATCGCGGCTGCAGGTGGACATGCTATGCTGATGGTGGGCCCGCCCGGATCGGGAAAAACTATGCTGGCATCACGGTTGCCAACAATAATGCCACAGATGACAGCCGAAGAAATACTGGAAACATCAACAATTTATTCAATTGCAGGCGAACTTGGGGCCGGTGGGCTGATTTCAAAACGACCATTCCGCAGCGTACACCATACGTCCAGTCCAGTCGCACTGGCCGGGGGCGGCTCAGACGCCAGACCAGGGGAAATATCACTGGCACATAATGGCGTGTTGTTTCTGGACGAACTGCCGGAATTTAATCGGGCAACGTTGGAAATACTGCGTCAGCCAATGGAGTCTGGGCGAATACTGATTTCCCGTGCCAAACGAAATGCTACATACCCTGCTCGTTTCCAGTTGATTGCAGCAATGAACCCATGCCCATGCGGACATCTGGGCAATGCCGCAATGTCTTGTTCACGGGCACCACGCTGTGCCGAAGCATACCAAAACAAAATATCAGGTCCACTGTTGGATAGAATTGACCTGCATGTGGACGTAGATGCAGTTAAACCATGGGAAATGACAAATGATTCAGAACCACGCGAAACCAGTGCAGATATTAGGGCTCGTGTGGTTGCTGCACGTGAACGACAATTAAAGCGACAAGGACGAGTCAATGCAACACTGGACGGTGCCGACCTGGAACGACATGCCGCATTATCAGAAGATTTAACCACGTTTTTAAACGGGGCAGCCGAAAAAATGGGTATGTCTGCACGTGGATACAATCGTATAAAACGACTGGCACGGACAATCGCTGACCTGCGTGGGGCGGAAAACATAGAAATGTCTGACCTGGCCGAGGCATTGTCATACCGCCCAATAAACCGTGGCAAGTATGGTGTGAAATTATAAAAAATCCCCCAATCGGGGGATTTTTATTTCCAATCGTTAGCGAACATTACTCTGTTCACGGATTCGATATATAATTCCAAAAAGACGCCGATTATTATCAGTTAACGCAACCTGGCCCATGGTGCGTTTCTTTGCCAACTCGTATATATTAAAGAACGATGGTGAACGCAAACGGGTAAGTCCCCTGACAATATCACGCTGGTTCTTATCAAACGCACGTCCAACATTATTGCGTGTTTGGGCAGATACCAGTACACGATTGCCAACATACCCGGTTATGCCTGTCCCACGTTTCAGATAAACGCGTCCATGTTTGTTATCAATGGTGACGACATCATAACTGCCGTCCCCACGTTCCGACAGATACGGGCGGCATTTTTGTGGGGCACCACGTGGAATTTCAACCACCAAACAGTATGGATAATTTGCCAATTGGTACTTTGTGAATGTGTATGTTATACGTTTTTGGTCAGAATCCATCCGAACATTTGTATCTTTGTCCAAGATGAATGCAGATGCAATGTCATACATTTCCGCCATAGATATTTTCTGTGTCATTTTTTTCCTTTTTATATCACAAACACAAGGTAACACAAAATAATAAAATGTCAAGTAAGCACTATAAAAAACTCCCCCCGTTTTTGTGGGGGGATTGGTTTACTACATCATGCCCGGCATGCCGCCACCCATTTGTGGAGCCGGTTGTTTTTCTTCGGGAATTTCGGTCATAACCGCACCAGTTGTCAGCATTACGCCTGCGGTACTGGCCGCCGCTGCAATTGCTGTTTTTACAACTTTGGCCGGGTCAATAATACCCGCCGACATCATATCAACATATTCACCAGTCTGTGCATTATACCCAAAATTATAATCAGACGATTCCATGACTTTGCCCACTACGATTTCACCAGACACACCCGCATTATCAGCAATCTGGGCACATGGTGCAACAATCGCACGGCGAACAATGTCAATGCCGACATTTTGATCTGGGTTACCCCCACGCAATTCCGACAGTGCAGATACCGCACGAACCAGCGCAATACCACCGCCTGCAACAATACCATCAGATACAGCCGCACGGGTCGCAGCCAACGCATCGTCAACACGGTCTTTCTTTTCTTTTACTTCGACTTCGGTCATGCCGCCAACCTTAATCACGGCAACGCCACCGACCAATTTCGCCAAACGTTCTGACAGTTTTTCACGGTCATATTCACTGGTCGCAGTGGCAATAGATGCACGAATTTCATCCGCACGGGCCGAAATCGCGTTTTTGTCCCCTGCCCCATGTGCCAATAATGTAGAATCTTTGGAAACTATAACCTTTTTCGCAGCCCCCAATACAGCCGGTGATATGTTTTCAAATGTCATGCCCATATCATCGCTGATGACCGTTGCTCCAGTCACAATTGCGATATCTTTTAACATTTCTTTGCGGCGATCGCCAAAGCCTGGGGCCTTGACCGCACAAACCTTTAACCCACCACGCAGACGGTTTAATACCAAGGTCGCCAACGCTTCGGATTCGACATCTTCGGCAATAATCAACAGCGGCTTTCCAGACTGGGCAATCGGTTCCAAAATCGGCAACAGTGCCTGCAGGCCTGTAATTTTCTTTTCGGAAACTAAAATGTGCGCTCCATCCAATTCAGCCAACATCTTTTCACTGTTGGTGACAAAGTATGGCGACATAAATCCCTGGTCAAACTGCATGCCTTCGACAACGTCAATCTCTGTATCCAGACCTTTGGCCTCTTCTACGGTGATGACACCTTCTTGGCCTACGCGTTCCATTGCGTTTGCAATCTTTTCACCAATGTCCGCATCGCCATTTGCAGAAATTGTTGCAACCTGGGCAATTTCTGCACTGCCATGAACAGGACGAGCATGTTTTTCAATATCCGCAATTACCGCAGCAGTTGCCATATCTATACCACGCTTAACATCCATAGGATTCATGCCAGCCGCAATAACACGGCGACCTTCGCGGATTAACTTTTGTGCCAATACTGTCGCAGTGGTGGTACCATCACCGGCATCATCGCCCGCTTTCTTGGCAACCTCTTGCACCATGCGGGCACCAATGTTTTCAGCAGGATCTTTTAACGATACCGCCTTGGCGACCGTCACACCGTCCTTGGTCGCAACAGGTGCACCATATGATTTTTCAATCACAACTGTACGACCCTTGGGGCCCATTGTAATCTTGACCGCGTTGGCCAATTTATCAACGCCCGCAGCCAGTTTATCTGTATCAAACACTATATCTTTTGCCATTTTATTTAATCCTTTTCAATTCTTTATTCAATTATTCCCAAAATATCTGTTTCTTTGATTAAAACATAATCACGTCCGTCTAACTTTACCTCGTTCGCTGATGAGGCCCATTTTGCAAATAAAACAACATCACCTGTCTTGACCGACATTGGAATCCTTTCGTCCCCATCATATGCACCTTCGCCAGCCGCAATAACGCGACCACGAACAGGCTTTTCACGGGCATTGTCCGGAATAATAATGCCGCCAGCAGTCTTGTTTTCTTCTTCGATTCTTTCCAATAAAACATAGTTGTGTAAAGGTTTAAACATATTATAAATCTCCTTGGGCTAAACCATATATCACAGATATAATCTGAAAAATGTTGATTTCAAGTCCGAATTTTAATATTCTGAATCAGAAACACAAGGGGAATAAAATGAAATACGATGAAAATAATGTGTTTGCGAAAATGATTCGCGGCGAAATTCCAACTAACAAGGTTTATGAAAACGATCATGCCATGGCTTTCTATGATATAAACCCAATGTTTTCAACGCATGTACTGGTTATACCAAAAGGACCTTATCAAAATATTTTGGACTTTGCACAAAACGCATCGACTGATGAGCAGACAGGATTTTGGGATTGCTTTGCCAAAACAGCAGACAAACTGGGCATAGATTGCAATTTTAACTGTCTGGCAAACGCCGGGGTCGATGCACCATTTGTAAAACAGTCTGTGTTTCATTTTCATCTGCACCTGGTAGCAGGAAATAAAACTGGTGCATTCAAAGAACTGGTGGCGGAAATAAAATGACACGGGTAAATGTACGCGTTATACCAAGAGCAAAATTAAATCGGGTCGAAGTTCAACCCGATGGTTCGGTTCGCGTACATACCACAACCGCACCAACCGATGGCAAAGCAACCGCAGATGTAATAAAAATGCTGGCGGAACACTTTGGTGTACCCAAAACCAGCATAGAACTTGTCCGCGGTGCAACTTCTCGCGACAAAGTGTTCGAGTTTTAGTATTTCAAGATTTGTTCGGTTAATTCCGCAACTGTTTCCGCATTATGCATGTTATAGTCGCAAAAACATTCTATAAAACCGGAATCCATCATATGACGTATCAGGTCTGAAAGCGGTTGCCAGAAATCGTGCGTATTCAAAAAGAACAAGGGCTTTTTAGTTTCGCCAATCTGCTGCATCGTCATAATGTCTGTCAATTCATTCAGTGTGCCAACGCCACCTGGCAAAATTATAAACGCATCTGATAATTCAAACATTGTTTGTTTACGCAGATTTACACCGTTCACAACCCGAGCCTCGACCTGTTTGTGCATGGGTTCCTGACGAGCCATAACATCGTCCGTGGATATACCGATTACATGACCACCATGTTCCAGTGCCGCATTTGCAACTGCACCCATCAAACCAACATCTCCGCCACCAAATACCATGCGAATACCATTCTTGGCCAACATTTCACCAACCGCACGTGCATCACGCTCAAATTCAGGCTTGTTCCCAAACTGGTGTCCACAATAAACTGCAATCGATTTTAATTTTCCCGACATCTTGTTTCTTTTTCCTTTATTTTTCCGAATTATAGCATACAATACCCTAGCAATGAATCAGAACTTTGTCAAATTTGTAAAAAAATTTTCAAACAACAAAATTGCCGTGGCAGTAAGTGGCGGGGTGGATTCTGTGTGCTTGTTGCACTGGTTGGCGGAAATGAATATGGATATCGTGGCACTGCATGTCAATCATAAACTGCGGCCAGTTGCCGATACCGAAGCAGCCTATGTCAAACAGCTGTGCCAATCCCTGAACGTGCCATGCCATGTGTTCGAATGGAACGAAAACAAGCCTGCAACAGGTATCGAAGCCGCCGCACGCGATGCACGATATGCATTTATGACAAATTTCTGCAAAGAAAATAATATCAACACTTTGATGGTCGCACATCAGGCAGATGATCAAATCGAAACCTTTTTAATGAATCTGGCACGCGGCAGTGGAATAATCGGACTGGCCGCTATGCGGGAAACAAGTTTTCGTGACAGTGTCCAGATTGTCAGACCTTTGTTAGGTGTATTTCGATCTGAGCTGATTGAATATTGCAACACGCATAATATTCAATACTTTTCAGATGAAATGAACTTTGATGACAAATATACACGTGTGAAAATTCGCCAAAATCGGCATTTGATGGCCGATAAACTTGGCATCAGTGATTCTCGTATCTTGTTGGCAATTGAAAACCTGGGCAAGGCACGCGATGCCATGGAAGCTGATGTGTCGGTGCGGGTTAAAAATGTTATCTTTGACGGGTATGCTTTATTTTCAGAATCTTTTCTGTTTGACGTACCAGGTACAATTGGGCTAAAGTGCCTGGGTACGTTGATTCAAATAATTGGAGGGAATAATTATCAGCCACGATTGAATTCGCTGGAATTTGCACTAAATAAACTGCAAAACGAATGTCAGTTTACTTTGGGGCACTGCACAATTCGGCGGTTCAAAAACCAGATTCTGATTGTCCCCGAAGGTGCAAAAACAAGTATCAGGAAAAAAAATGAAAAAATTAAAAGACTTTACCATAAACAAAACAAACAACAATAACCCAAATAATCAAATGACTAGAAAAAAAGATCGTTCGTCTTGGTTTCTGATTGTGTTTGGTGCATTGTTCTTGGCACTGATTGCGAATGTGTTTACCGGAAATTCCCCTGTCAACATGGCGGGAACACCTGTTGTGAATAATGGACGTCCAGTTGAACTGACTTTTTCTGACGTTTTACGCCGAGCCGGCGATATCAAAACCATGAAAATAAATGGTAATGATGCATCAGGAATCCTGGCCGATGGAACACAATATAAGGCAACCATTACATATGACCCAGAAATGCTGGAAAAACTGGCCCAGTCTGGAACCGCAATCACAATAGATACATCACGCGGCTGGATGGAAAGTATCGCAACATTTGCACCGCTGGCATTGACACTGCTGTTCATATTCTGGATTTTACGTGGGTTTCGCCGCGGTGGTGCGGGTGGATTGGGCCGCAGTTTAATGGCACAAAACCCAACAAAAATCGCCACAGGAAAACCAAAGACCACATTTGCAGATGTGGCAGGTATAGAATCTGAAAAACAAGAATTATCCGAAATTGTGGATTTCCTGAAAAACAAGGATAAATACAAATCACTGGGGGCACGCGTACCACGCGGCGTGCTGTTGTCGGGGCAGCCGGGAACAGGAAAAACACTTTTGGCACGTGCAATCGCAGGTGAAGCAAATGTTCCGTTCTTTGCTGCATCTGGTTCGGACTTTTCAGGGATTATCGTGGGACTGGGGGTTGCGAAAATCAAAGAAATATTTGAAATGGCAAAACGCAATGCACCATGTATTCTGTTCATTGACGAAATAGATGCAATCGGGCAAAAACGCTCTACACACTCGTACAATGACCAAGACCGCGAACAAACACTGAACCAATTGCTGATCGAAATGGACGGATTCGCAAATGACACAGGCATCATTGTTATCGGTGCAACAAACCGTGTTGATATGCTGGATGCGGCTTTATTAAGACCAGGCCGATTTGACCGTCAAGTGTATATTGAATTACCCGACATGGCAGGGCGTCGTGAAATATTAGACCTTTATGCAAAAAAGGTCAAGGTTGGCGACACCGTTAACATGCAGGATATCGCACGTGGCACAACCGGTTTTTCAGGTGCAGATTTAGAAAACCTGCTGAACGAAGCTGCTCTGCATGCTGTTCGTAATGGCCGCAATGAAATAACCCCAGATGATATCGAAGAGGCTCGTGACAAAATTATTATGGGGCCTCGCAAAGTACGCAAAATGCGTCCAGAAGATATAAAACTGACCGCGTATCATGAAGCAGGACACGCATTCGTCAGTATGATGTACGAAGAAGTCGCCGATCCAATTCACAAAGCAACAATTATTCCACGTGGACGTGCACTGGGGATGGTTCAACACCTGCCCATAGATGATAAAGTATCTATGACCCTGGCCGAGGTGCGTGCAAACCTGTCAATCGCAATGGCAGGCCGTTGTGCTGAAGAAATATTCTTTGGTGCAGATAAAATCACAACAGGTGCAGAAAGCGATATTGCCATGGCAACACGACTGGCACGCTATTCCATTACCACGGCGGGACTGTCTAAGAAGGTGGGACTGCCCGCAATCAACCAGGTGGGAACATTTGGTGTTCGCGGGGCGTTGGAAAATGCGTCTGAAAAAACCGCCGAAATTGTAGATGCGGAAATCCGTTCCTGGCTAGACTCAGCACATGCGGACGCAACTAAGCATTTAACTAAAAATAAAAAGACCGTTGAAAAATTGGCTAACGAATTACTGAATCGCGAAACATTGACCGGTGCAGAAATTCGTGAGATTGTTTTTGGCAAATCAAAAAAACAGGACATACAAAAAACATCAAAAAAACCAGCGGTACGTAAAAATGCAAAATCTGAAAAACAGTAAATTTGAACTGATTCAAATGAAACCACAGAACACCCAGTCCGCTGTGGTATCCATTGGTGACGAGTGTGTAATTTTTGATCCATGGGGAAATGCAACCAACTGGGAAAAATTACTGTCTGAACGCGGGCTGACACCTCGTGCAATTTATGCTACGCATGGACACCCAGATCATATCGCAGCCGCCCCCGCAATAGCTAAAACATACAATATTCCATGGTATTTACACAATGGTGATTTCCGCCTGGTTGGATGGGGAAACGATTTGTTGGAATACTTTGGGTTGCCAAAAATCAGTATCGATGACGTTCGCCCAACAGAACTGGAAATAAAACAAACCCAGGTTCTGCCAGGTTTGGTTATGGATATTATTGAAACACCAGGTCACACACCAGGTGGCGTTGCATATCATTTCCCAGCCGAACATGTTTTGCTGATTGGAGATACTTTGTTCCAGGACAGTGTCGGGCGATATGACCTGCCCGGAGGGGATGTAAAAATGCTGATCCAGTCAATTGCAAATATTTATAATTTAAATCTGCCAGAAGACACTGCGGTTGTGCATGGACACGGCATGGACACATGTATCGGTTGGCTGAAGATAAATAATCCGTATTTTCACAACTAAAAAATCCCCGTTTTGGGGATTTTTTATCAGTCCAAATTTTGCAGTAAAATGTCTTTCAGTTCATTCGGCATCATGCCAGTGGTCGAATAACCACAGTCAACATGGTGGACTTCGCCGGTGACACCAGATGACAAATTACTGAACAAATACATCGCAGCCCCCGACACATCGTCCAATGTCATATTACGGCGAAGCGGTGTGGTTTCCGCATTTAAACGCAACATGGCCTTGAACCCGCCAACACCACTGGATGCCAGGGTCATAATTGGACCAGCACTGATTGCGTTAATGCGAATTCCATCACGTCCCAGGTCAGATGCCAAGTATCGAACACTGCTGTCCAGGGCGGATTTCGCAACACCCATAACGTTATAGTTTGGAACAGACTTTTCACCGCCAAAGTATGTCAAGGTCACGATACTGCCCCCGTTCGTCATCAATTTCGATGCACGGCGCGTGATATCAACCAATGAATATACAGAAATATCCATTGTGTTCTTAAAGTTTTCGCGACTGGTATCCGCATAGCGACCCGTCAATTCGTTTTTGTCAGAAAATGCAATCGCATGCAGCACACCGTCCAGCTGCCCCCATTCACGTTCAATATCTGCGAACAGCGAATCCATCTGTTCATCGTTTTGTACGTTGCATTCACGAACAAATTTTGCACCAATCGATTCCGCCAGTGGACGAACCCGCTTTTCCAGCGCAGGCATGGCATACGGCATCGCAATTTCCGCCCCCATTTCATGGGCACGTTTGGCAATCGCCCATGCCATTGACCAATCGTTGGCAACACCGGTAATTAAAATCTTTTTACCCTGTAATAACATTAAATTTTCCTTTTTCGTTATTTTATTGGACAGGTCCAATATACCACCCCTGCCCTTAATCTGCAACAGATAAAAAATCCCGCCCATATGGGCAGGATTTATCTTCGTTTCCCCAGCATCGTGTCAAAATGGTGCCTGATAAAATACCATGAAAGCTTTTGTCGACGGTGTGCAACATCAATCTTTTTATGAAATGCGGTGGCAATCTGCATCAGAATTTCTTCTGATTCCCGTGGTGATAATGTCGTTATTTTTTGTTCAGGAATACCTTTCAAAAATTTCGTATATGTACTTTCAATCATTGCCATTTCTGTTTCCTTATCGTTGTTTTTGTTTTCCATATAACGGACAACGTTTTGCGATTTCACGTGCTGTCACATATTGTGTTGGCCATATGCCTTTATCCGCCGATACCAGATTGCCTGATTTGTCATGGAACTTGTCCGCCAAACAGTAGTTTATTGTTGGTATGGTTTTTCTGTCCCTGCGGCAAAAGTCTTCGAACACAATGGTTTGTGTATATTGGTTTTGCCCCAGTTGACAACACCGTGGACAACCATCGCATAACACAGGGGTGGATAACGGTGTATGTTTGTGCCAATCATTCACATATTCTGTGAAACTAGTAATCAGTCTTTGTTGAGCAATTGGCAATTCGTCTTTGATATTAAATGGGCGGTGGTAAAGCCAACCAATGTGGGGCTCGTGCAAATCGTATGATTTACACCTGTGAATAAAGTGTGCAATTGCCTTGCGGACAAGTCTATCTTGTTCAATGGGAAGTGTTGCGATACAAACGTCAACCAACAAACATTGTACATATATCGCCCCCTGTTTGTATATGATAGTGTCTAGAGGTTCGTGCCAAGGTGCCTCGAATTCTATACTGATGCCAGTCATAATCGTATCTGAAAAATTAACATGGGATGACGGCAAATCCAACTTTTCATACATTGCATACAGAAAAAAATCCGCATACGTTTCACGCATGGCGGCGGGGGATAATTGCCCTGAATCATAACATCTGAATTGTTCCCATGGATTTAGTTCCCGGGGACGTGTTTGTTTGGTATTCGCACCACCGAATAATTTATAACGCAATGTTTGAAAGAATTTCATACAAATCCTCTTTTATCGTTGTTTTTGTTTTCCATATAACGGACAACGTTTGGCAATTACACTTGCAGGCATATACAGTGTACCCAATTTACCGACATCTGCGGACACCAGGGTGCCGGTTTGGTCATAAAACTTGTCCGCCAGGAACCAATTTATTGTTGGCACATAGTCTGTGCGAATAAATTCATCGTCCGTCATATTTCGTTCATACACGTTTTTCCCCAGCCGACAACACCGTGAACAACCATCACATAACACAGGGGTGGATAATGGTGTATGTTTGTGCCAGTCATTGACATATTCTGTGAATCGATTAACCAATTGTTGTGCAGGAATTGGCAATTCGTCTTGGATACTCATCGGGCGAAGTAACCAATTAATGCGGGGCTCTTGCATGTCGTATGTTTTACACCTGTGAATAAAGTGCAGAATTGCCGTACGAATAAGTTTATCTTGTTCTGGGGGAAATGTGGCGATACAAACGTTATTAAACAAACAAGATAAATACATTTCCCCCTGTTTGTATATGATTGTGTCAGGATGAAATGTATGCCAAGGCACCTCGAATTCTATACAGATGCCAGACATCATCTTATCTGTGAAACTAACATAGGATTGACGCGCCAACTTTTCATACATTGCATGCAGAAAAAAATCCGCATGCGTTTCACGCATCGCCGCCGGTGATAATTGCCCTGAATCATAACATCTGAATTGTTCCCATGGATTTAGTTCCCGGGGACGTGTTTGTTTGGTATTCGCACCACCGAATAATTTATAACGCAAAGTTTGAAAGAATTTCATACAAATCCTCTTTTATCTTTGTTTTTGTTGAATGTTGTTAAGGTGTTCCTGCATCTTGGTGGTGCATTTGCCGTGGCAATCGTTTGCAAAAATATGATTTATTGTTGGGTATTTATCAATTCCCCAACTGGGATGCGGATGCACTTGACAGCCCAGTTGGCACCGCCGTTCGCACCCATCACAACGCACAGGTGTCTGTAATGGATTTTGTTCCTGATAATGTTTCAAGCCAAGATTAAAGCAGTTAATCGCGTTGGGGTATTTTTGGGATTGGACTTCTCTCATTTTTATAGGTTCGTTAGACAGCCCACGATTTTTATGGTACACAACCAACGATTGCACCGCATGACGAAACGCCATATCTTGTTCTGGGGAAAAACGGATAATGGGAATTCCCCTATATGGTTGCATTTCATATGGATTCCAAATATATACTGTGCCGTTTTGATAGCAATAATAATTTCTTTCAAATTTATAGAATCTGTAATGATAAGGCATCCCTGGTGCAAATGATGTGGCTGGTCCAAATCGAACCAATGCATCTGGGGTCAAAGCATCCCGCCATCCGTATATATCTATATCACGTGCAGTACGGTACAATTCATGTAAAAAATAGTCCGCATTCGTTTCACGCATTGTGGTGGGTGATAATTTATCAATGTCTTGTGGTGACATATTTTCCCATGGATGCTGTGTCATTTTATACCTTGTTATCGTGTCTTGTAATGGTCGCACAGACGGGCGATTTTGCCAGCCAATAATTTAGCGTCTTTTTCATGTTGAAAAAGTTTGGTTATAATAACCTCTACACAGGTGGACTGACTTTTATGATTCTCGTCAATATAGTGCGATATTTTTTGCCCACCAATTGTTGGATAAATATGACATCTCCATGGGCAATACAGATAATTTAATTCGCACTGGTCTTCGCATCCATCGCATCTGTCCCTAGACAAAACATTGACATGTGCCAGGCCTGGTTTTGTATTTATTAGTTTTTCCTGTGTAAACGACATTTTCATTACCCTTTATACTTTAATTCTGTTATGAACTTAGCACAAACATCCGGATTTGCAAGAATTTATAAAAACTTTCTGTCTGCCAGACATACTGATCGACACATGCACCCTACAGTTGTTTTTAATACTTTATTCGCCACATCCACCCGAATGTACGAACAAAAACATCTCAAAAAGGCATAAAAAATTTATACACATTTCATACACGTGCTCAATGCTACACAGCAAAAATCGCAGATTTCCGTGACTTACACATTTTTGAAAAAAGTCTTGACTTCTGCGACTTTTTGATATATTATTCTGTTCGCTATTCGGGCATAGTTCAGTCGGTAGAACAACGGACTGTTAAGCATTAGAGCAAGCCCAACAGCAAATTCGAGTTTTGCCCAGATTTCTGGGTTTTTTTGTTGCTTTTTTTCAGTTCTGACGACTTATCACATTACGCTTAAAACCTGTTAAAACCTGTATGGATACCGTTTGAAAAACATACATTTTCATACCGCAAACCGATTTGAACCAAATTTTGTGTTCCACGATTTCAATACTGATTTCTAGTTGATTTCAATGCTGTTTTTTTACATCAAAAAGCTGCCCAGTTTAAGCGGTTGGTTTTATATTGTCTTTGGCCTGGTCTGCATCAAATTTATTCTGAAAGGATTTCCATTGCCGTATTTAGCCATGCTTTATAGATATGTTGAGCAACAGATTTTTCTTCCTTGGTTTCAGGTTCCATTACACTAAATCTTACTGTCTTATCAGCAGCTATAATATCTAAATCATAGTGTTTCATCTGCTACTCCTTTATTGCGTTCTGCACAACATCCAGCAATCGAACCATTGCGATGGTGTCTTGGCCACAATACTCTCGCAGGTTATGCATCATTGTTGCTGTCTGTTCTGTTGTTTGCTTGCCAATCATAAAATCCATAAACTGATCGCTGGCCTCGGTTCCGTTGTGGATCCCCAGGTTCTCGTACGACATTTCTGGTACAAAAGCTGGTAGTGTCTGTTTAATTGATGCGCTGCCGTTCTGGCATGGGCGATACAGGCCACGTTCACGGAATGGGATCAGCAAGTCTAACATGCGGTCATTTATCGCCAGCAGTTGATCTGCATATTCTGGAAAGTCACGGGCCATTTCGGTATTTCTGCCTTGTTCAAATGGCTGGTTATAGACAATTACCGATCCGGCGGTCCCGATGGTTTCTATCAGTTTCTTTATCAAACCTGGTCTTGGGTCTGTGCCGGATTCATTGTGCAGGTATTCGTAGTGTTCCAGTTCGCCCCCTGGGGTCCGCTGCACATGCAGTGAAAACTGGAAACAAATCTGCTGATACGGTTTTGAATTATCAAACATCGGTACTGCCGGCATGATTGATTCATAGTCCAGAAAATACAGAGGCCACTGCAATTGGTCTGCAAAGTTGTGCAGAATGTCCGGATTGACGACTTCGGTTCCGGTCAGGTATGCCTCTATGTCGCCTGGGTGCATTTGCTTGATACGTTCCTGTTCCGGTATGCTGGTCAGGTCCGCACCGTACGCTGCATACATTTCATCTGCCAGCGCACCCTTAAATGCATTGAATACTGAATAGTCCGGTATATTCCGCCAGCAATGGTGTTTGTAAGGACAATCATAGAACTTGTTGCACTTGCCCTTGGATATTGCAATCCCCAATTCTGGGCCGTCTAACACCGCACGAATTCGTTTCACATCTGCTGCGACTTGTTCCATTGGCTGCAGCTCTTCGTTTACGTTATGCAACACAAACAGTTCCTGGACATCCAGCGCACCGTGTCTGACGTATTCTGGGTTCAGGGTCAGTATGTAGCAATCACGTATTTTGACACCACATTGTGTGAATACATATTTCTGGAATGATGCATCAAGATAGTGGTATTCGTGGGGGCTTGTGGTTGACTTAACCTCTATGATGTCCCATGTGCCGTCATTATTATTACGAAGAATGTCCACCGCACAGTATTCGCCTGTCTTGGTGGACAATGTTGCCTCATAGATATATGGGTCATCAGCCTTTATGGCATCTTGGGTCTGCCATGCTGCCTCATATTCCCATGGTTTAGCTGTGATGTATCTGCCACCTAGGAACTTATCCTGAGCTAGTCTACCGATTTCAATTCCTCTTTCTAGAATTGTTGTGTCAAATTCCTTGGCAAGTTCCTTACGCAGTTTCTTGAACCATATTGCATTCGGGCATTTTACTCCCAGCACATAATCTGATTTTGATATCTTAAACATCTCTTTTCCTACTTTTTTGGATTATATCTTATATTCCAACTTGTTTCAAACACCTATTTTGACTTGTGTCTTTTTCTTAAAACTTTGGGATACAAACTGTTGATTTTTATATTGTTTCTAGGTATTATTTCAAAAAATGATTTCTGGCAAAGGGGAATATAATGTCTTATCAAAGTGAAGCAGAATTGGAAAGACTATTTATTAAGCAACTTAGTGGCTTTGACATTAAGTCTGGCGAGAGGAATGGTTCCGGCCAGGGCTATGAGTTTGTTCCTATACAAAGTTACGCAGACTTGGAAGAAAATTTCAAGAAACAGTTCTATGCTTTCAATTCTGAAAAGCTGAAAACCCCACTTTCGGACAAAGAATGGGAACGAGTATTCAACTATTTGCTGGGAAAAAATGTCTTTCAAAGTGCAAAAATCCTGAGAGACAAGTTCATCCTTGAACGTGATAATGGTGATAAAATTTATGTTTCCCTGCTTAATGAAGATCACACAAAGAACATCTTCCAGATAACCAACCAGACTACTGTTGTAGGCAAATATGTAAATCGCTATGATGTTACTCTGTTGGTTAACGGTCTTCCCCTTGTTCAGGTTGAATTGAAACGCCGTGGTGCGGACATCAAAGAAGCTGTCAATCAGGTTATGCGCTACAAAAAGCATTCATATTATGGTCTGTTCCACTACATTCAAACCTTTGTAGTTTCCAATGGTGTGGACAGTAAATATTTTGCAAATTCCGATAAAGAATTGATGCACAGTCTAGCATTCTTCTGGACTGACGTTAACAACATCCGTATTACAAATCTTCAAGATTTTGCGGTCAGTTTCCTGGCACGTGACCACATCATCAAAATGCTAACAAAGTATACTGTTCTGAATGACACTGATAAAATGATGATGATTATGCGCCCTTATCAGGTTTATGCGGTAGAAGCCCTGGTTCGTCAGGCCACACTAACCAACAAGAACGCATACATTTGGCATACTACTGGTGCTGGCAAAACATTGACCTCGTTTAAGACAGCTCAAATTTTGGCAGCCAACCCACATATAAAAAAGGTCATCTTCTTAGTTGATCGCAAGGACTTGGATTCCCAGACAACCGAAGAATTTAATAAATTCGAGGAAGGCTCTGTTGATGCGACTGACAAAACTAATGTTCTGGTCAACCAAATGAAAGACAAGAACCGCCAGCTGATTGTCACTACAATCCAGAAAATGTCTAACGCTATTAAATCCCCTCGTCATTCCAAAGTTATGGAAATGTATAAAGATGAAAAAGTTGTCTTTATTATTGACGAATGTCATCGTAGCCAGTTCGGGGAAATGCACAAGGATATTGTTCGTCATTTCAATAAGGCTCAGTTCTTTGGCTTTACTGGCACCCCACGCTTTGAAATCAATGGCAAGGTTGAAGGTAAGGTTGTCCAGACCACTGCAAAGCTATTTGGCGACTGTCTGCACAACTATTTGATTAAGGATGCTATATTTGATAATAACGTCCTTGGCTTTCATATCGAATATATACGCACTATGAAGGAAGATTACGATGCTGGTGACAAAGCTATGGCCAGGGCCATTGATACAGCAGAATTGTATATGGCCGATGAACGCATGAATATGATTGCAAATCACATTGTGTCCAATCACTTGGCCAAGACTCGTAATGGCCAATATACCGCTATCTTTGCCGTATCATCTATTCCTATGCTGATAAAATATTATGATATTTTCAAGAAGCTGGACCACAAACTTAACATCGGTGGTATCTTCTCTTTCGGTCAAAATGAAGATGGCGAATCCCAGGACGAACACAGCCGTGATGCCCTGGAACGCATGATAAAGGATTATAACAATACATATTCAACCAATTATTCCACAGATACTTTCGCAGCATATCATAAGGATATTTCGGACCGTGTTAAGGGTAAAAAAACAAAATCCTTGGATATTTTGCTGGTTGTGAATATGTTCCTGACCGGTTTCGATAGTAAGCCACTGCAAGTTTTGTATGTGGATAAAGATCTGAAATGGCATGACCTGTTGCAGGCTTATTCTCGTACAAATCGTGTTGAAAAAGAAACCAAGCCATTTGGGATTATTATCTGCTATCGTAATTTAAAGCAGAATACTGATGATGCTATCGCCTTGTTCTCAAAGGGCCAGACAGAGGGTGTATTTACCCCACCTTATGAGCATTTTGTAGAAAAGTATAATGAGATTGTTTATAAAATCCGTCAGTTGGCTTTAACTCCGGATGTGATTGATACAATGCAGGATGAAAACGACCAGTTGAAATTCATTATCCTGTTCCGTGAATTGACCAAATATCTAAATTCTTTGCGTACGTTTATTGAGTTCAACATTGACAGTTCTGCCCTGGACATGTCTGATCAGGAATATCAGGATTATAAAAGTAAATACCTGATGCTTTACCGCAACCGTCAAATCTCTCGTGAAACTGTTTCGGTGCTTAATGATGTTGATTTCTGTATTGAACTGATGGAAAGCAACCGTATCAACGTTGCATACATTATGAACCTTATCCGCAACATCTGCTTTGATGATCCAAAGCAGCGTGATAGCGATATCAAGCACATTGAAGAAGAATTGAACCGTGCTGATAATCCGGCCCTTATGCGCAAGGTTGAATTACTGCAGGCTTTCTTGGATCGTATTGTCCGTGGTCTGTCCCATGCTGACCAGGTTGATGATGCGTATAACGACTTTGAAACAGCAGAAAAAGCAAAAGAAATTCAGGCATTTGCCACCGCTGAAAACCTTGATCCCAAAATGCTGACCGATGTTATTTCAGAGTACGAATTCTCTGGGGTGATGGATTCTGGTGAAATCCGTGATCGTATTCCTCAGCAAATGTCTTTACTTAAGAAAAAGAGCCTAGTGTCTAGGATCGTAGAATTTATTAAAAACTTAACTGAAAAATTTCAATAAAGGATGTAGAAAATGGACGATATTCAAGCACATCAGAAAACTCTATGTAACAAACTGTGGAACATGGCTAATGCCTTGCGTGGCAATATGGAGGCCTATGAGTTCAAGAACTATATCCTAGGTATGATTTTCTATTATTACTTGTCTGACCGCACAGAGAAATATATGGAAAAGATTCTGAAGGACGATGGGATGTCCTATGAGCAAGCTTGGGCCAATCCTGAGTATAAGCAGGCGGTAATTGAGGAAGCTCTTCAGGACTTGGGCTTTGTTATTGAACCGCAATATTTATTCCGCAACCTTGTTGCTATGGTTGAAAACCGTTCATTTGATATTGAATTCCTGCAGGCAGCAATCAACAGCCTGATGGAATCCACGATTGGTAATGATTCTCAGGACGACTTTGAGGGGCTGTTCTCTGATATGCAACTTGATTCTACTAAATTGGGTCATACCGTCAAAGACCGTTCCGCTGTTATGGCAAAAATTATCGCATCCCTGGACGAGATTGAATTTGGGGTGGAAGACACCAGAATTGACGTTCTGGGCAATGCATACGAATACCTGATCGGCCAATTTGCTGCAACCGCAGGGAAGAAAGCTGGCGAATTCTATACTCCATCCGGTCCGGCTGAACTGTTATGCCGTCTAGCCAGTCATGGTTTAACAGATGTTAAGGCTGCTGCTGACCCGACCTGTGGTTCTGGTTCCTTGCTGTTGCGCTTGAAAAAATATGTAAATATTCACAAATACTATGGTCAGGAATTGACATCTACAACGTATAATTTGGCTCGTATGAATATGATTCTGCGTGGCATTCCTTATCGCCGTTTTGACATCTATAATGGCGACACGTTGGAACACGACTATTTTTCGGAAGCTGCTGCGGATAAGCAATATCGTATTCAAGTGGCCAATCCCCCATACTCGGCAAATTGGTCTGCTGATGATAAATTCCTGGAAGATGAACGTTTCAGCGAATACGGCAAACTGGCTCCAAAAAGTAAGGCCGACTTTGCATTTGTGCAGCATATGATTCATCACATGGACGAAGATGGTCGCATTGCCGTTTTGTTGCCTCATGGTGTTTTGTTCCGTGGTGCTGCCGAAGAAACAATTCGTAAATACCTGATAGAGAAACTGAACCTGTTGGATGCTGTTATCGGCCTGCCTGCCAATCTGTTCTTTGGCACAGGTATCCCTGTCTGCGTGCTTATCTTGAAGAAGAACCGCAACGGCAACAAGGATAACATTCTGTTTATTGATGCATCCAAAGAATTTGAACCTGGCAAAAACCAGAACATCTTGCGTGATTGTGATATTGACAAGATTGTCGACACCTATGTAAAGCGTCAGGACGTTGAAAAATATGCCCACGTTGCATCTATGGATGAAATTGCCGAGAATGGTTTCAATCTGAATATCCCTCGCTATGTGGACACGTTTGAGGAAGAAGAGCCAATCGATCTGGCTGCTACCTCTGCTGAAATCAAACAGCTAAATGCCGACATCAAGGAAATCAATGCTAAATTGAAACCATACTTTGATGAATTGGGTCTGGACTTTCCTTTTGATATGGAGAACTAAGCCATGACAGATAATGCAAAAAGCCCCATTTTATCAAAAAATGTATCCTCTAGTATCGGTCTTGAACCGCCCCTCCGGTTCCCAGGTTTTGAGGGTGTTATCAAACATGTTAAGTTTGACAAGCTAGTTAAACTTTACAGAGGCAGTTCACCCAGACCAATAATCAAATTTATAACAAATGACCCAACAGGAGTGAACTGGATTAAAATTGGTGATATGCCACAATCTGGCAATATAGTAAGAGCCGTTTCAGAAAAGATAACATCAGAGGGCGCAAAAAAATCTAGAAAGGTTGTGGTCGGTGATATTATACTTTCTAATTCTATGAGCTTTGGCAAGCCATACATAATGGGAATATCTGGATATATTCATGACGGTTGGTTTGTGATTAGAGAGTATGAAAAGAACCTTTATAAGGACTATTTATGTCAGCTATTATCATCTGACTACGTACAGAAACAATACCGTAGAATGGCCGCAGGTGGTGTGGTTTTGAATATTAGTAGCGATCTTGTAAATAGTGTGGTTGTACCGGTTCCTGTTCTGGATGAGCAGAAAAAGATCGCCGATTTCCTGTCCCTGGTGGACGAACTTATTGAAAAACAGCGACAGCTTGTCGAGGTCTTGAAGAGATATAAAAGAGGATTGTTAGCACATATATTTAACAATATTCAATCCGAGAATATATTGTCCCTTGGTTCGGTTTGTAATATAACAACTGGAAAATTGGATGCAAATGCTATGATACCAAATGGCAAGTATAGATTTTATACATGTGCCAAAGAATATTATCAAATTGATAAGTACGCTTTTGACACCGATGCTCTTCTAATATCTGGAAATGGCGCAAATGTTGGTTACATTCATCACTACAAAGGAAAATTTAATGCATATCAGCGAACCTATGTGCTAGACAGTTTTCACGAAGAAATTATGTATGTTTACTATTATCTACAGGCATATCTTCATCCTCACATTGAATCAGAAAAGAAAGCAGGAAATACACCATATATAGTTCTTAGTACTCTTACAGAAATGGAAATCCCATTTCCAAGCAAGGACGTACAAACGAGGATAGCGCAGGCATTATCTATCATCGATTTGAGAATCAACTGTGAACAAACAATTTTAGATAATCTTGACAAGCAAAAAAGTGGCTTACTACAACAGATGTTTATATAAACATTTGTTGTAAAAATGCATTCTTCAGGTTAGTCAATTTGGCAAGTCTAAATTCGTGTTGTTTTATCATATTATCGATAACTGTCATAAAGCTGGCAATCTTCTTTTGAACGTCAAAACAAGGGGTGTCAATCTTTATTTGCCACATGTCTTCTTGGTTTAATTTTGCACGACTTGAGCCATTTATATATTTCCGAATATCTTTATGTACCAGGGCATAGTAGATATACTTTGTATCAAATCCTCTTAATGCCTGCAGGACATGAGCATGATTGTTAACCCATGATTTTCCAGTTATAAACTGAGCTATTGGCATAGAGTAAAACTCATCAAATCTTCCACCATCCTCTGCCAGCAAAACATAGTTACCGTCAAAAATATAATCTTTAACATAATCCTGCACACCATTTGCACCATAGTATGGCACAGTCCCTTTTTCTCGCAACTCTGAGGAAATTGGCTTACGCATATTATCAAATCCAGCACAACAATCTGATAGCATGACACTTCGCCAGGCAGAGTTATTGCCAAGTTGGATTTTTCTATTAAAGATATCAAATAACAATCCTCTTTTATATCTCTTCAAGACCTCGACAAGTTGTCGCTGCTTTTCAATTCTCTGGTCAACCAGGGACAGGAAATCAGCTATCTTTTGTTGTTCAGCCAGAGATGGTAGTATCATCTCTTGCTCATACAAACTATCCCATTCTACATTTCGCCTACACTGACTCGCACCTACTGTGGTTGCATTATAAAAGAAACGTTTGGCTTTTTCTGATTTTATCCATAATGAAAATAGTTGTTTGTTACAATTCCGTATTTCATAAGTTTTATAAGCAGGAGAAACCATCCCATGTTCAAATCTTGTGTTAACATTAGCATTTCCAAGGTGCAGATTCTGCGTTGACAATATCAATGTATACATAGATATCTTTTTGTATCCGATATTGCTGCTACCTCTTTGATGTCCAAATAGTTCTGAATTCAGAAACACTCCCTCAATAGCTGATGATAGTAGCACATCCTCATCTTCTACTCTTGTTTTATTGTTATACTCGGACACCAATTCTCTAAAAGGAATTTTGTTCCATGGGGCATCAAACTCACTAAATCTTAAATTAGGTTCAAGACCGATAGAAGAGGAACAATTTTAATAAAAAAAACGGCTATTTGCCGTTTGTGTTTATATGAACATTTGTTGTAATAGAGCAGATTTTGTTGTCAATAATCTTGCAAGGATTTTGTCTTCCTTTATTATTGTTTGTTCAAGTTCGTCCATAAAATCCGCAATCTTTTGTTGAATGGCTTTTTGCGGCAATGTTAAAACATGGTTCATAATGTCAGTATAATGCAAATGTATAATTGTTGTCCCCTGGGCATATTTAGCCAATGAATTTTTACAAAGATAATTTATCAAATAGCTGACAAACCTGTTATCATGGTTTTCGTTGATTCTAATAACAAACATATCCCCCCCAAGAGAAACATCATCTACTCTAAGGGCGGACGGTGCAATCAGTGAAAGAGCATCAACTGTTGTAGATGTTGGAAATAAGATATCATTGGGCTTTCCCATACATGTTGGCATCTTATTTGTTCGGCTATCTACCACAACAATTATTTCTGCATAGCGTGTAAATAGCTCTCCATATAAGATGCAAGGATGCTTGCCATCGGTGATAATATCGTCTTTGGATAATGTCCCTGTGGAGAGCATTTTTCCAAGATCTTTTATGCAATAATTGTTTGTTGGATACTGGCCATATGCATATATAAAACATCCTCTTTTATATCTCTTCAAGACCTCGACAAGCTGTCGCTGTTTTTCAATAAGTTCGTCCACCAGGGACAGAAAGTCAGCTATCTTTTGTTGTTCTTGCGGCATTGTCTCATATATCGGACAAGACAATATGTCTTCCTTACGAAGATTAGTTTGTTTTACTCCGTCATCAAATTTCAGGAAATAATCATTTCTATTGATTTGCAACAAATAAAAGAAAGGAGTTTCTTTGGCTCTTAATGAGCATATTCTTTGATTTAGTGTATACTTATTATCTGTGTCAATAAGCATGCATTTTGCTATTGCTTTACCTTTTGGAACGTCACTCATAACCATGACAATATCGTTTTTATAAAGCGGACAAATTTGCTTGTTTGAATATTTGGTAATCGTGCCATCTGAGGAAATGAATTTAGAATTTACAATTATAAATTTGCCAAACTCATCCACATCTTTCTCATGGGCTTTCCCATTCTGAAAATCGCATATCTCACCAATCGTTGTTGGTAGCCAATCTCCCTCAAAACCTGGGAACCGGAGGGGCGGTTCAAGACCGATACTAGCGGTTTGTTTTTAGGGAATTTCTTCTCAAACATACTCCTGTACTAACAAACAAAGGAGTATGTACAATGAAACTAACATCAAATAGTCAATTCAAAACCTTGGTCAATGCGTGGCTGGTCCAGAAACTGCCTATGATTACCCCATCAACCTATGCCAGCTTTATGCTGATAGCAGAGAATCATCTTGTCCCCCATTTTGGCCGGCAAAAGATAGGCAGCATAACTGAGTCGGATATTCAATCCTATATCACTCTGCTGCACAATGAGGGGCGATTGGATAAGTCTGGAGGTCTTACCGTTAAAACTATCCGAGATGTGATTCTGGTTCTTCGTCTATGCTTACTGTATGCGTATAAGGAGCAGATAATCCCAATGTTGAACTGGGACTTGATCGAATACCCAAGGGATTTCTCTATAAAACGTGTCATAGCTTTGTCCAAGGACGAGGAGCTAGCTTTAATCCAGTGTATCTACATAAAAATGAACCGCCGCACTGCTGGGGTGCTGGTTGCGTTATTTACGGGCATCCGAATTGGTGAACTGTGCGGCCTGCAGATGCGTGATATTTCATTGATTGATAAAACCATCACAATCCAGCGCACAGTTCAGCGCATTTATGACAAGACCAAAGGCACGTCCTATGTCCACATTGGTGCGCCAAAAACTGCTAGTTCTGCACGTACTATCCCTGTGCCGTCCTTGCTTATAAACATTATCAAGAAATACTATTCCGACAATCCAAATCAGTATTTCCTGACGGGCAAAATAAAACCAACGGAACCTAGGACCTATCGTCAATTCTTTGCTCGTTTCCTGAAACGGCACAACCTACGCACTGTAAAGTTTCATGAAATCAGACACACGTTTGCGGTTCGTGCCATAGAGATTCCTGATTTTGATATTAAATCTTTATCTGAAATTCTTGGGCATAAAAATGTATCGTTTACATTAAATGTTTACGGTCGTGCAAATATGCAACAAAAAATCAAATGCATGAACCTGCTCAATGATCTGTTGTAGCTAGTAATATAACATTTGTTGATTTTGTTTTATTTTTATGTAGAATAGTTTTGTGCAGTGATTGCACAGAGGCATTATAAGTGTGAACGGGTGTCATAGCCCAAGAACCTTAACTGATAATGTCCCGACCTTGGTCGGGATGCTGTTGCTATACAACAGGGCTTGTCCCAAAGGCAACAGAGTTCTGTTCTTGAACCTATGAACTCCCGACCACTCTTTTTGAGTGGTCTTTTACTTTGGGGGTTACATGAAGGATAGGAGCATTCTATTGGTATTGCCGGCATTGGTTCTGCTAGGATTCTGGATGGGCAGACGTGAACCGGTACGTTATGAAATTACAGGTGGCGAGGTATATTTTGCCCCTGGTCCTGAATGTGAAGAACATATCATTGCAGAAATCAACAAGGCCAATAAGATTGACATTGCCGTTTATTCTATTACCAGTGTCCCTGTTGCAAAATCCATAATATCTGCACATATACGTGGTGCAAAGATTCGCATTGCTACCGACAGAACGATGGCTGGGAACAAATATTCACAGGTGGATGAACTGGCGGCGGCTGGCATTCCGGTTCGCAAGAACAAAGGACATCGCCAACAGCACAATAAGTTTGCGGTTTTTGATGGCAAACGAATTGTTACTGGTTCCTATAACTGGACTAAGAACGCCAAACAGCAAAATGCGGAAAATTGTATTTTCTTGGATGCGTTTGGCCCCACATATTCTGAGAGGTTTGAGTACCTATGGGATTTATATAAGCAGTGATGTAGCATACTATACAACCGACATTTGAAATCAGTCAATTTTTGTGATAGAATAGGATAGAATCCAAGAGATTGGGTTCGGGACTTTCCTAGTCCACTAAATTCGGTGCGAAAGCATCGTTAATTGATGTTATCGGTGTTTTTGCGCCGTTATCATCCCTGATTTTGGTCGGGGTGCTGTTGGTTATATAAAACGGATTTCCGGAAGACCGCAGAATCAGTAATTTAGTGATTAGGAACACCCCGGCCGCCTTATTTCTTGGGCGGTCTTTTCTTAAACTAGGAGAATTCTATGAAAAAAACTTTACTACTTTTACCTGTCTTGGCTTTGACAGCTTGTGACAAACCAACAACATCTATTGAATTAGAATGTCGTATGAACAAGGATTGGCAAAAACCAGTTTCCATGTTGCGCACTGACGAAGATTATAAGAATCAAGTCCCTGTACTGGTTGATGTTAAAGCATACAATGATCATGCTGTTCTTGTCGTTAATGGTAAGGAATCCACCTTTTATAAAAGCAAGGAAGAAAAATCCATGGGCGAGTTTGGTCGTGTTTCTGTGGACTATGAAGGTATTTTCCCAGACACAGATCGTTTAGCCACATTTAGTTTCTATGGTGATATTGGCAGCAAAACCATTCTGCAATTCGACCTGCATTTTGATGGAGAATATACGCTACATGATGGCAAAAGATTTAATATGGGACATTCATGCACGCCGACAAAGAAAGAGTATATTGGTGACAATTGGTCCGCAAATGCACCTTGGAACCATGACTATAAAATGCCAAACAAAATTGAAAAATGTATAACTACCATTGTCGATAAAGTATATTGTGATAATGAAGAATGCGATCGTTTATACATATTCCATAGTGGGCATCATTATCTGACAGCTGAGGAAGCATTGAAGATTAGTTCAAATTGGGATTATTCAAACATGCGCCTTTATTCAAACGATGGTAGACTGGAAGAACATGAAAAGGATGCCTGCGAAGTTGTTGATAGGCTGTTTAAGTATATTGATGAGGCAGGATTAAATGACTCGCAGACAATCCATGATGCGATGCTTGAGTGTGGTGAAGAATGTGATCCTGTATTAACGACTGGTGATCAGGGTGATTTTTTGATCCGTCTGCCAGAATCTGAAGCTTTGTTAAAGATTGCAAACAAGACAAAAAATGCCAAATTCCTGTCCGTATTCAATCCTAATTCCTATGCAAAAGCCGGTTACTGTTTGTTAAACATTATTCCATACAGTACAATGGAAAAGCTGGGTTGGGAGAACAAGGACTGTCACTATCGCTTATACTGTGGCGCACCAGAATTTATGGACTATAACCAATATTATGCGGTTGAAGTTTGTAATTAAAAATAAAACCTGTGATCTTCACAGGTTTTTTTATTAGTCGCACAGGCGGTCATAGACGATGTTGTTTGCATCGATTTGTTCTATGGTTTCAGCTGTGTCGTTGGTGTAGTCAGCATAGATTGGACGATATAACAGGCAGTAATCACCGCCTGTTATATTTTTTGTGCAACCGCTGCACAACATCAGGATTATTAGCAACAGAATCCCTAGCTTTATTAGCCCTTTGTACGTTCTGTAAAACCGTCTTAGTCTGGCGTGCTTTTTCATTGGTCTTTCCTTTCTTTATGCCGATTAAATAAGCCAGCGCAACCGCACCGGCGATTATGTATGCTTTGTATTTGTTCCAGTATTCTTTTATGCGCATCGTATGCCCTCTAACAGTTGTTCTTTGGTGTATGGCATCTGGCCGTTTTCGTGCTGAATGATGGCCTTTACCAGTTCCAGCATTGTGTCGTTGTCAAACAGGTTCAGTTCCGATCCGGACCCAAAGCCGGTTTGGTGGCACACGCTTTTGACATACGCTGCGGTGTCATTCTCAAATGATGGAGCCCATCGTCTGATTATGCCTGATACCGTGCAGATGCCGTATTTGGTCTGGTATACTTTCAAGACCCTGGCCAGCGCACGTATGCCCCATTTTGGTTCGGTAAATATGCAAAACTCGCCGTCCGATGGTGGCAAAGATAAACCGGCCCATTGTGTGCCGGTGTATCTTATGTTCCCTGGATTGTTGTTTCTTATTCCCCTTGGTGCTTTGCGTTTCATTTCTTTTCCTTTCTTTCGAATAAACTTGTTATGTTTTCCCCCAGTGCTGCCGCCACGAACAGTGCGACTATTTCAACCCCGAATCCACATGCTGCCAGCACGACTGCCGTTATGCCGAATAATGCACAGGCATATCGTTTCGCAGATGGGTTCCCGTTCTTGTCACTAAATATCTTGGCTATGTATATGATTGCGTTTTTCATCAGTTTGCCCCTTTGATTAAGATTTTTACGTCCCCACGTATTTCGTACAGGGATTCCTTGATTATCTTTAAGTCGGATTCCAGGGTATCGGTTCTATGTTCCAGTTG
>JAFYXG010000015.1 GCA_017546265.1 Alphaproteobacteria bacterium | reverse complement strand
GTGGGGACGGGGTATTATTCCGCTAATGGTTCAACTGGGCGTACGGCATGTTCGAACAAGCCCGCAAATTCGTACTATACCGGTTCTGGCGGTGGTTCGAATTCATGCGGATGGGCGTGTAATGCCGGATACTATAAATCGGGCAGTTCATGCGTTCAATGCAGTGCCGGATACTATTGTCCCGCAGGCAGCACCAGCCAAACCAAGTGCACAGGTGCAACATATTCCGGTGCGGGTGCCGCATCTTGTACAACCTGTCCCAATCCATCGACATATGCATCACGTTCGCAGGGCGTGGGCTATTGGATTGGTGATGACATTCATGATATGGTTGGTGGTTCGGGATACATGGCCAGTGGCGGATGTTATGCACAATTTTCCGACACAGATTCAAATGCAACATTTACAACACTGTGTTATTACAATACAACTGATGGCGATTATGGCAAAGGCAACAGCTATTGTCAGGTATATAAACCCACCTGGTGTGCAAAAGATTATTATACGACACTAGCAGACGTAACGTATAATTTGGCTGGTGTTGACGCCTTGAAAGGTTCTGCATGTGTACATGTGGGTACAGGATATTATTCTGCCGAAGGGGCATTAACACGCACCGCATGTTCGAACAAGCCCGCAAATTCATACTATACCGGTTCGGGTGGTGGTTCGAATTCATGCGGATGGGCGTGTAATGCCGGATACTATAAATCGGGCAGTTCATGCGTATTGTGCGAGGCGGGATATTATTGTCCCGGGGATAACAGTCGGTATGGATGCCCCAGTCCCGTCACCTATGCACCAACATCACTGCCTGCAAACTATTATTCTTCAACTGTGGAATCGGCCAGTGTGGTTAGTGGTACTGGTTTATCATCTGCCGGTTCTTGCTATGCACTGATTTGGTATACCAATGCACGTGGCGGATTCTATGAATATTCGTACTATAACACCAGTACCGGTCGATACAACGCAAATTCGCCACAGGGGTGGCACCGTGTAAACCCCGGATATTATCTGAAGGACAAGGCCGGTTGCGGTTCCTATGCATATTATTATAATGCCGAGGTTTGTCCCGCCGGTTCATATTGCCCGGGCAAGAATTATGTAGCATGTAGTTCCAGCAACCAAGCAACAGTTCATACCACAACATTTGGGTTAGAGTCGTGCCCCAGTGGATATGGTTCGTCCGCCAGTGGGTCCGATGCGGCGGGTGATTGCTATACATCGTGTACCAGAGCATGTACGCAGACGGGATGTCCATCGGGATATACATGCACGTATAAATCATCGTCAAAATCAGGTACGCAATACTATGGTGGTTTGTGCAGTGCCGCCACCAGCATATGTGAAATTGCAACCCAAACGTGTAATACACTGTGCAGTGCTGTATCGAATACAACGTCCACCCAATCCTGTACCCGTTCGTGCAGTATTGCAAATGGCACATGCTCATACAGTGGGTCAACACAAACCTGTAATGGCAAATATACCAATTCGGCGTGCCAATCCGCCGGGGCAACGTGTTCGGGATGTTCGTCATGGGGAACATGTGGCGGAGGCACAATCAGTATCACATGTAATGCGGGGTATTATCTGTCCAACGGGGCATGTAAACAGTGCGAATCTGGATACTATTGTACTGGAAATAACAATCGCACATCATGTCCATCGGGATACGGTTCATCCGCCGCCGGTTCAACCAAAGAAGGCGATTGCTATACCACTGTAACACGTGGGTGCACACAGAATAATGGTTCAACACCATCGGGATGTGCTTCTGTGACGGCATGGAATGCATGTTCATGTGCGGGTGGAACATACGTCAAATATGCCAATGGCACCACATCAGGTACCACATCAAATGAAACCTGTATCAAAAAACCAAAAACTGTAACGGCGAATGCAAATAACTATGTGTCTGGTGCAACATGTCCGACATGTTCGTCATACAGTTCAACATATACATTGTCAGACGGTGGCTCGATTGGTTCAAGTTCATGCTATACGAACATAACACGTGGGTGCACACAGAATAATGGTTCAACACCATCGGGCTGTGCATCTGTAACGGCATGGAATGCATGTTCATGTGACGGAACAACATACAGAAAGTATGCCAGTGGTTCAACATCGGGTACCACATCAAATGAAACCTGTACTAAAAAACCAAAAACTGTAACTGCCAATTCTGGCAACTATGTGTCTGGCACAACATGTCCAGCATGTCCAACGGCATACCCAAGCAGTGATGGCGGCAATATCGGCGAAGGCAACTGTTATGTCACCAAGACAAACACAGGAACACAAACCGCGTGCAGCAAACCTGCCAACAGTGCGACATATGCCTGTGGCACGTGCACACCGGGAACGTGCGACTGGCGTGATTATAAGTCAGCAACAGATACATCATGCACACCAGGCAATTGTACACAGCCCGTAAATCCAGGGTCGGTTGTATGTAATACGGGGTATTATAAAGATGGGGTCAGTTGCCCTGCCTGTACCAACAAGCCATCCAACAGTTCATACACCGGCACAGCATCGTCAAATTCATGTCCATGGTCATGCAACAGTGGATATAATCTGACGTCTGATAATCAGTGTGGTCAGTTCTGTGGATCTGGCATCACCCATATCCATTTAAGTACTGGATTAAAGATACCGTTGTATGCGACCGCCCGTACGGCACCTGCGATTAACGTAAAGTGGAACGATACAGTTTGCTATGGCAGTTTGGCCACAGGATCTGGTTCTGGTCTGAACGTTAACTATAACGGCACAACGTACCACGCAGTTGAGTAAGGGAACAAATGTTCCCCCAATCAACTGGGTGGCTGGGTTATATTATGTATGTCGTACATCCCACTTTCCGCCGACATGCATCTTGGCCCAGCCCCCCAGTTGTGAAGGATTAACAAATCAAAAAACATCCCCTAATCGGGGGATGTTTCGTTGTAAGGGGTTCTTTCTTGGCACAGAAATAAAAAACCCGTCATTTTTGACGGGAATATTTTTTCCTGAAAATTAGCAAATTATGCCATTTTGGAAACTTTTTTTGCCAAGCGAGAAATTTTGCGGGCAGCACGCTTTTTAGGCATGATTTTGCCTGCTGATTTCATAATCTTGCTTTCTGCATTGCGGGCAGCAGTTGTTGCAGCCGCACGATCGCCAGATTCAATCGCAACCAATGCCTTTTTCGTGGCGGTCTTTACCGCACTGCGGCGTGCTGTGTTGATTGCGTTTTTCTTGGCTGTTACCAAAATTCTTTTTTCAGATGACTTGTGATTTGCCACGTTATTTTCCTTTTATTTTTGTTTTGATTTTGATATTTTATAAAAAACAAACAGAAAATCAAGGAAAAATAACATGATTTACTTTATTACTATTTTAATAGCATATTTGTTGGGCAGCATTCCAATGGGATTGTTGTTAACCAGACTGGCGGGTAAGGGGGACCTGCGAAAGGTTGGTAGTGGTAATATCGGTGCAACAAATGTTATGCGAGTCGGCGGTTTGCGTATGGCGGGGCTGGTTTGGATTTTGGATATGGCCAAGGCAATCGTAGCAGTTTTTATTGGAAATGTCGTTGTTGGTGATGTATTCGGTGCGTGGTGCGGATTTGCCGCAATAGTGGGCCATTGCTATCCAATATGGTTGAAGTTCCGCGGTGGTAAGGGTATTTCTTCGTTGTTCGGTGTGTTGCTGGCTGTCAGCCCAATATCTTTTGTTGTTTGTGGTGCGGAATGGTTGATAGTAGCGTTGACCAGTGGAATTTCTTCATTAGGGGCCGTTATTGTGTTTTGTTTGATTCCTGTTTTAGGATTTTTAATTGGAGTAAATATAGGATGGCCTTTCCTGGCAATCGGGGGATTGTGTATGTGGCGACATCGTGAAAATATTAAACGTTTGTTTGCAAAAACCGAATCGAAAATAGAATGGAAGTGGAAAAAGTAATAAAATAATAGGGGGATGTTCCCCCTATTTATTTTTATTGTCTTTATTTTTTTGGCTTTTTGTGGTATAATAAAGTGTCTTTATAAAAGGAAAGAGATTATGCCAAAACTTTTGATTGCTTTTGCTTTGTCTGCTTTGACGACTGCAGGATTTGCTTTGGAACCTGTTGGGCAGGCTAGACGCTCTATGAATGAACAGATGATTGCAAGTCCCCGTACCGCAGGTGTTGCATCCAAAGCACAGATTCAGGCCGCTGCAATAAAAACTGTCGGAACACCAGAGATCGCACAGGCAACAATTAAAAAGGTTGATGGTATGGTTGAGGCAAACTTGGCCGTTACACCAGAGGAAATGAAACCTGCTGAAAAAGATAAGCGGGAAAAGGAAAAGTTAGCGTGTGTGTCTAATAATATAGGTGTGGGAAATACTTTTGTTTGGGCATCACGCTATAGCAATGTGAATAACTATGCAACCATGGTCGAAGATGTTGAAAACCCAGAAAATAATACCTGCTTTGTGCGTGTAGAACTGAAATCAAATGACCCAAAGATTAATGTTGATGATGTAAATGTTAAATATCATGAATTTGGTAAAACTATTACATGTGGTCAGTGGGCTGACTATGAGGTGCTGAAGGGACGTATTTTAGATGCAAAAAAATCTGCTCGTACATGGGCGACAGTTGGAGGTGCCGTTGGTGGTGCAGGTATCGGTGTTGGTGCTATGGAACTGTTTGGTAATAAACTGATTGGCGGCAAGGTCGAAGGACAGGCAGATTTGAAAGGGGGACAGTTGTTGTATTCACAGTTGGTGGTACTGGAAAAAGATGATAAGGCATCTTATGATGCGGCAATCGCACAGATAAAAGAACTGAAAGGCGTTTGTGATAATGATAAGTACAGCAGTAATGAAGAGATAAAACCAATATGCGATGAATATCGTACTGTCTTTGGATTGGTGAAATAATTAAAATCCCGCATCGCGGGATTTTTTATTTGTATAAGAACTCTTGAAATTTTTCATAATATTATCATATAGTAAAAACATGTCGGATTTATATAAGAAGTTATTGGTATTGCGTACACCTGGTATCGGGGCAGCAAAGTATAATGATTTGATGCGAAGATTCGAATCGATTGATGCGGTGCTTGATGTAATTGGAGTAAAGGCTGATGTGCGTGATGCTGTGGCACGGGAAATGGATTTAGCCGCACAAAAAAATATTAAATATATTTCAGATGATGATGCTTTATATCCAGATGCTTTAAGGCAAATAAAAAATCATGCACCCGTTATTTGTGTGCGGGGAAACGCAGATGTTCTGAAACGCGATATGGTCGCGATGGTTGGTACACGACATGCAACCGCAGCCGGTATGAAAATGGTTGCAGATTTGGCTCAGGGGTTTGCAGAACATAATATTGCAGTTGTATCTGGTATGGCAATTGGAACAGATACCGCTGCACATCGTGGTGCGTTGCGTGCGGTGGGTAATTTGCAAACGATTGCTGTGTTGGCCGGCGGGGTGGATTATATTTGGCCGGTGGAAAATGAATCGCTGTACTGGGAAATTGTTGAACGTGGTGCAATTGTTAGTGAAATGCCTGTTGGTTTTGTTCCTGTTGCATCTAATTTTGTAATGAGAAATCGAATCGTAGCAGGACTGGCAAATCGTCTGATTCTAGGCGAGGCAGATGCAAAATCTGGATCTATGACAACCGCACGATTCGCAATTGAATATAAACGTGAAATTTGGGCGATTCCGTCACACCCCACGGATTTGAGGGCTGTTGGGCCTAATTCACTGATTCGGAATGGTCAAGCAATGCTGTGTATGGGAATAGATGATTTCTTTGAAATACAAAAAAAAGATGCAAATCACAAAAAATATTTACAAAAAAATGAATCGGAATTTAATCTGATTGATATGCTAGGTAACGTTCCAGTGTCAGAATCTGTATTGACGGAACTTGTCAAAAAAACTGTTTCGGAAATTAAAAGCGAATTGGTCGTCCTGGAATTGCAAGGTTTAGTGCGAAAAGTCGATGGTGGCTATGTTCGTGTGTAAAAAAAATATTGTCTATACACTGTATATACAAAGGGCAGAAATCGGGCAAAAAAACGAATCGTTGTCAAAAAATAAATGTCGTTTTTTTGTTTAAGATTTACTTGTAAACCGAAAAATATCTTATAACTTATTTGACGTATCCAAAACGAAAAACAAACAAAAAGCGGATGCAGTTTTAAAAATAATAAAATTGTGTCCATAAATAAAAGCGAGAGAGTGAAAGTAGAACAATAAGATATCGTCAGAACAAACAAAATAATGGATGTTCAAAACGATGTTTTGTGGGGGTGGTTTTTGCAACCTGATAATGGACGGAAAAATCAAACCAGGTGAGGGAAAAGAAACCTTGTTCGGGCAGGAAACTCTTTTAGGAAGGAAAAGGAGAAACGACATGCAGGCAGCGGCAAAAAATCAAATGACAAACCTGGAAACAATCAAAGGGGCCATTGCCGCAAAATTAGATTCTGCTGCGTTTACTTCTTGGATTGCACCACTGGTATTTGATGTCAAAGATAATACACTGGTACTGGGGGCACAGAACCAATTTTCAGCTGACTTTATCAACAGTGTTCATGCAGCTACTTTGGCAGAGGTTGCCGCAGGTTTCGGTTTGGATGTAAAGATTGTTGTCCGTAATGCCACAACACGCAAAAGTGCACCAATCGCAAATGATAATAATGCACAGGCATATGCACCAATGGCAGCCACACAAAATGAAAATGTTGCGTTTGATGCATTTGTTTCTTGTTCTGAAAATGAATTTGTTGTTTCTGCATGCAAAAAATTGGCAGCAGGTGCAGCAACATTTTCTCCACTGTTTATCTATGGTGCGGCTGGTTGTGGTAAAACGCTGTTGACGGAATGCATGATGGGGGCAACAAATGCACGCGTTGTTAAAATGACAGGTTCTCAGTTCGTTTCTGAATTTACACGCAGCCTGAAAGAACATAACATTTTTGCGTTCAAAGATTTCTGCCGTAAATGTGATATGTTTATTTTGGATGATGTTCAAGCTTTGTCTGGTAAAAAGGCTTCAACAGAAGAATTCTTGCAGTTGGTTGTCGATTTGCGTAATGCGGGCAAGAATGTTGTTTTAACTGCAAATGCCGCACCAAGCAATCTGACTGGTTTTGATCGTCATGCCCAGGGATTGTTGGCATCGGGGTTGGTTGTTGATGTCGTTGCACCAAATGCACATGTTAAATCTGTTATGCTGAAACGCGCAGGTGTTAAATCTGATGTTGCAGATGCGTTGGCAAAACGTATCGCAAATGATGGTCATATGATTGCAGGTGTTGCAACTAAGTTTAAGGCATATGCAGAACTGATGGGATGTGCGGTTGATATGGATGTTGCACAGCGTCTGTTGGCTGATACACTGAATACACAAAAAACACCGGTTGCAATGGTTCGCGATATGTGTGAAAAATTGGCGGTGTCATATGATGCAGTGTGTGGAAATGGTCGCAGCCGTGCACTGGTTTTGGCACGTCAGATCATGATGGTTGTCTTAAAAGAAGCAACACAATTGTCTTTGTCTGAAATTGGAAATTTTGTTGGTGGACGTGATCATGCAACAGTTCTGTATGCAATCAAACAGATTGAAAAGCAAAAGGCAGCAGACCTGGTACTGGCGGCACAGATTCAACAGTTGGTCAGTGAATGCAAATAATAGATTGGCCCCGTATGGGGCTGTTTTTATATTTGGTTTGTGGGTGGAAATATGATAAAATATGTAAAAATAATCGTAGGAGATTGTGTATGAGAAAGATTTTGATGTCTGTTTTTGTGGGATTGTTGTTTTTGCCCTGTGAATTGTTGGCTGAGACAGGGTGCGGACTGAATCAAATTACATTATCTGGGTTAAATCAGTATCCGGATGATGATGAGTTTTTGTTCGATTCTATGGAGGCCTTTAATTCGGCACCACGAAATAATGGCACGCATACTATTAAGGGAACGGTTTGGGAATGTGATAATGAGTATTGTGGTCATGATGTTGAAAAGCAAATGGAACCTGGACATGTGTTTATGGGACAGGAAATTAACGAAAGACGTTTGTATAAGTGTGTGACCAATGGATTGCGTCAGAGCCATTGGGTGTACGAGATTGAAGAAAATTTGTGTGGTGAAACACATATCAGTTATGATGGTAATCAGCAACCAGACGATAATGAATTTTTATATGAAAATGAGACTGCGTATAACTCGGTTAAGAATCGGCCAGATGGTGGCACTGTTACAGGTGGTCGTGTTTTTGAATGTGATAATAAGCATTGCCCAGGGGCAACACAAATGCCGATGCCTGCGGGACATGTGTTCATGGGGCAGGTTGTAAAAGAGCCAGCAACATATATTTGTAATTCTCAGTCTGTTTGGTCACAATTTGATGACAGATGGGAACGTTTGTATGATGGGTGTGTATATAAGGGAATACATACAAACTTGAATGATTGGTATGCAGATTCATTAGGAACAAGGATTGTTGTGAATTATTCTGAATGTTCCCAATGGCAGGATATGAATCCAGCAGATGAAAAGAAGTCTTTTCATGCACGTTGTGAAATGGTAAATGGAACAAAAACGTTCCAGTGTTATCCGGTTGGTGGGGATGATGATAAAAATAAGAAAAAGGATGATTCTAAAGAGAAACAGTGCAAGGATGGAAAAATTCATGGCTATGAATGGGAAGTTGATTGTGTCGCGGAGGGTATTGTTGGTGGTTTAAAGTGTGGAAAGCGCTGTAATTATAATGGAACAACTACCGCATATGTTACTGAGTGTCAAAAAGAATATAATTTAGATAAGTTGATTGAAGAGGATAACCCTGTTTGGACGGGTAAGTATAAAAGATGTGTAGAAAAGAAAAAGCCAGGGGAGACCAAGCAGCAAAAGTGTGAAAAATCCTGGGGAACATGGCGTGGCGATAATGGCGGATGTGTTTGTGATGCGAACAAGGGTCTGAAACTGGATAATGGGGAATGTGTTTGTTTGACGGATAAGCATGTGCGGGACGAGTCGACTAAGTCTTGTATATTGCCGGATGCAGATAAACAAAAGCAAGAATGTGAAAAAGGTGCAGCCAGTGGGGCATATTGGGACAATGGGAAATGCAAGTGTCGCGATATAAGAAAGGAATTTGTTGCTGGTAAATGCACAGAAAAAGCCGATATACAAAAATGTAAAAATATAGCGGGTGCAGAATGGAGTGATTCTTTGGATAAATGTGTGTGCAAAGATTCTGCAAACATGGAATTTAATGAAAATATGACCGCGTGTGTTGAAAAGGCCGAGTTGCGTGAAAAACGTGCGGCGGCGGCAATTATTGTTCGGGTAAAAGAAATAAAAAAGAATTTAAGTGATGTTCAGTCAGGACTAAAGGTCAGCAAGTGGAAAGATGCCCAGGGGAATTTTAATACCGCACGTTTGGCGTCTGATTCAGTTGCGGGGGTTGTTTTGGGAACTGCGGGGGCTTTGATTACCAGCAGTGTTGTTAAAAAGAACCAGGTTGAAAATGGGTTCGAGGATTTAAAATGCACAGTCGGTGGACAAATTGTTGCCGATTGGGGCGACCAATTCCAAGTCGGTATCCAATAATCATAAGATGAGGAAGACAAAAATCCCCCAATCGGGGGATTTTTAAGATGTGCAAACAGAGTCTAGAATACTTTTGTTTTCTGTTTAGTAAAATATTCGTTCAATAAACGTTTACGTAGGTTAAACTGTTTTTCAAGGTCACGGCGGGATGCGTGGTTTAGATGCTGGGCATAATTTTCTTCGTAGCCATCAAAAATATGCACACCGTTTGGATATAACTGTAATACCGGTTTGCCGGTTTCTTTGTCCAGGTATTCTATGATGGTCGTGGCTGTTTTTGTGCCCAGTGCTTCGCTTAACAAATGTTGCTGGGCGGCCATCTGTGTTGCACAGGGATTTGGAAATTCTGTGCAGGATATCCAGCCGCTGTTTGGTTGAATTTCACGACCGTTTAATGTAATGACACCCAATGGGGTTGTTTTGCACATGCTGAACAGAGTTGCATCACAAAATGACGAGAATTTAATAATATATGTGTTCTTTTTCTTTTTGCTGATATGATTTTCAGGAATCGGTTTTGTGGCCGACTGATTCGTTTCTGTGGCCGGTTTTGTGTTTGTAAATTTTTTCAAAAATTTCATTTTGTTTGTCCTTTGTTTTTATATTCTTGTGTTTATTATAGGACAAAACATTGCATTGTCAATGTGTGGGGTAAAAAAATATCGGGAATCCCCGATATTTTTTCTAGACAAACAGGTCTTTGACGAACTGGGCGTGTTCAGTAATAAATTTAAACCGGAATTCAGGTTTTTTGCCCATCAGTTCTGATACAATGGTGCGGGTTTTCTCTGTGTCTTCGGCACCTTCTTCGGTGCGGGGGGGCAGGTCAACCCGTATTAAACGCCGTGTCTTGGGTGACATGGTTGTTTCCTTTAATTGGTTCGGCATCATTTCACCTAAACCTTTGAATCGTGATATTTCAACCTTTTTATTTTTGTATTTTGTTGATTTTAATTGTTCCAGTTCTTCGTCTGAATCAACGTATATCGATTCGGTGCCACAGGTTAATTTATACAGGGGGGGACATGATATATACAGGTGTCCACCATAAATCAGTTGCGGCATGTGTTGATAGAAAAAAGCCATCAGTAATGATGCAATATGGCTGCCGTCTACGTCAGCATCGGTCATGATGATTATCTTTTCATATCGCAATTTATCATCGTTCCAATCGCGGGCAGTCCCAGCACCAATTATGTCAATTAAATCATTTAATTCTTTGTTCGCACCAAAGCGTTCGTCAGAGTTTGAAATTACATTTAAAACTTTGCCTCGCAAGGGCATAATTGCCTGGGTCGCACGGTCACGTGCCTGTTTGGCGGTGCCACCCGCCGATTCGCCCTCGACAATAAATAATTCTGTTCCAGCAATTCCATGTTTTGTGCAGTCCGCCAATTTCGCAGGCATGCGAATTCGCTTGGTCGGGGTTTTGCGGGCAACATCTTTGACCTGTTTCGTCTTGATGCGTGCATTCGCCAGGTTGATTACAAATTCCAGTAATGCGTTCGCTGTTTTGGGGTCAGATGCCAAAAACATCTCCCATGGATCACGCAGTGCGTTTTCTGTGAAACGGGCAACTTCGGGATTAGATAGTTTTTCCTTGGTCTGGCCCAAAAATTGTGGGGTCTTGTAAAACACAGATACGATTGCTGCAACGGAATCAAATACGTCTTCGCCAATAATTGCCGCGGCGGATTTGTTGTTTACCTTGTCACCATATGCCTTAATCCCCTTGGTAATGGCGGATTTAAAGCCAGTTTCATGTGTGCCACCGTCAATCGTTGCAATCGTGTTGCAATAGGACGAGAAAAATCCATCGTCAGATGCCGCACCATTTTCATCTGTTAAAAATGTTAATGCCCATTCCACACGACCACTGTCGTCAGGGAAGTCAACAGAACCACTGAATATGCGTGGCAAAATACGAGGTTTGGAATCTGTCTTTTCCGCCAAGAAATCTGCAACACCATTTGGATAATAAAATGTTGTCGTGGTCGGGATGTTCATGTCTTCGGTCAATAAATCAGGATTGCAAGACCAGTCTATTTTTACGCCACGTGAAAGAAATGCCTTGGCACGGGCCATGCGATAAATCTTTACCGGCTTAAACGTGGCGGATGTGCCAAAAATATCATCGTCAATGGTAAAGCGTATCTTGGTTCCGTGGGATTTAGTCGGTTCGCCACGCGTCATAGGTGATGTTGTAAGACCACGTGAAAATGTCTGGTGCCAATGATAGCCATCACGGGCAATGTCGACAATCATTTCTGATGACAGGGCGTTTACAACCGCAGAACCAACACCGTGCAGCCCACCACTGGTCTTGTACACATTATTATTAAACTTACCGCCAGAATGAAGTGTCGTCAATATAACCTCGAGTGCGGATTTGCCAGGGTACTTTGGATGCTCGTCCACGGGGATGCCACGGCCGTCATCGGTAATCTCTATCGTCTTGGAATCCAATAAACGTACGGTGATTTTCTTGGCAAAGCCTGCAACCGCTTCGTCAATCGAATTGTCCATGATTTCAATCGGCAGATGATGCCATGCCTTTTCATCTGTGCCGCCAATGTACATCCCAGGTCGCAGACGGACCGGTTCTAAACCTTCTAGTACCTGGATATCTGATGCATCGTATGTTTGTGTCTTTTTCTCTGTCATAATGTTAGTATTATTATAACATTTTTCAAATTTTGGCAAGCCCAAAGAATTTAACCCTAAATCATATTTCGGGACTTGATTTTTTTGTGCATTGTCCTATATATTTTACAACGATAATTTTAATGGATATATAAAATGAATAAAAACCCGTATGAAGTCTTGGGCGTGGCACGTGACGCGTCAGATGCTGATATTAAAAAGGCATATCATAAGTTGGTGATGAAGTATCACCCAGATAGAAATCCTGATAACAAAGATGCAGAAGAGAAATTTAAAGAAGTAAATAATGCTTTTGATATTTTAAAAGACCCACAAAAACGTGCTGCGTATGACCGTTTCGGTGATGCCGCTTTTGCTGGTGGTAATGCATCAGGTGCAGGATTTGGCACTAATCCGTTCGGTAACGGTGGTTTCCACTTTAATATGGGTGGCGGGGCAGGTATGGAAGATATCCTGCGAGAAGCTATGCGTGGGTTTGGATTTGGTGATTTTGGCGGCGGGGCTCAACGTGGTGCACCGCAACGTGGTGGACGTGATTTGCTGGACGAGGTGGTGATTGACCTGAGTGACGCATATCATGGTAAGACACATACTGTTAAGTTTTCCAGTAATGTAGAATGTGCAAAATGTCATGGGTATGGTACCGCAGATGGTACGGTGGCTCCTGTGTGTTCTCGTTGTGGAGGCAGTGGGTTTGTTCAGACACGACAGGGATTCTTTGCAATGGAACAACCGTGCCCGGAATGTAATGGGTTGGGACGGAAAATAGATAAAAAGTGCAGCGAATGTAATGGTACCGGGACCGAGCATAAACAACGTACACTTGATGTTAAAATACCCGCTGGTATCGAAGATGGGGCTCGTTTGCGTTTGGCCGGTCAGGGCGAAGCGGGGGCAAATGGTGGGGCCGCGGGGGATTTCTATTTAGATGTTCATATCAGACCCGATAAACGTTTTGAAAGACGTGGTAATGATTTGATTATGCGTGTGGATATTCCGTTTACAACACTGGCCATGGGTGGTGAAATCGAAGTGGAAACCATAGATGATAAAAAGTTGTCGGTTAAGGTACCCAGTGGTACTCAGGTCGGTGAAAAACTGCGTGTGCGTGGACACGGTATGCCATCGGTCAGACGTGCTGGGACGTTCGGTGATCTGTACATAGAAGTTGCAATTAAAATTCCAACCAAGCTGACGGAAAAACAAAAAAAGATTTTGACCGAATTTGCCGAGACTAAGTCTGAGAAAACAGGTTGGTTCTGATAAAATTAAAACCGCCGTATATGGCGGTTTTAATGCGTATAGAACGTTTTTTTTACTTTAATTTCTTCAGGTGCCCTGCAAAGGTCATGGTGTACTGGGTCGCAGACCAGACAGATGCAACCAATGATAGCCATAATGTTGCAACACTGATGTATGACAACATGAATAATATGCGGATAAGTGTTGGGCTGATGGCCGCAGGGTTAATCAGTGTACCCAATGTTGGTATCAGTAAAAATGCACAGATAGATATCATTTGCAGTGTTGTCTTGATTTTTCCCATGGAAAAGCGTGCCTTGGGTACGGGCATTTCTATTTTCTGGGTGCCCAGGAATTCACGCAGACCGGAAATGTATAATTCGCGTGCAATCATGATGATGATTGGAACAACTATGTACCACATGGGTAACATTATTGCCAACATAATCATTGTGTTTACTACCAATAATTTGTCGCCAATATGATCCATCACACCGCCCAGTTTGCTGCATACGTTATATTTGCGGGCCAGGTATCCATCAAACCAATCGGATATAGACCCCAAAGCAAACAAGATGAATGTAATCCAATACATTGTCGCAGAAAGTTTTGGGGGCTGCATTGCCAGCAGCAATGTTGGAATAATCGCAAATGATGCACAAATGCGAAATGCTGATAAAAAGTTTACAAAGAATTTCATTTGTTGTTTCTCCTTTCTTTTTCTGTTTTACTGTTATTCATCACAATAAATGAATATGCATATTATATCACTGATGAGTGGAAATGGGCATATATTTTTTGTGCGGCACTTTTTCCTAGGCCAGGCACACGGGTCAGGGCGGTAATGTTCGCGTCCATAATGGCGTGAACAGACCCGAAATGCTGTAACAATGCACGTTTGCGGGTGGGGCCAATTCCTTCTATGTCGTCCAGTACAGATGCTGTCAACTGTTTCGCACGGGTGCTGCGATGATAGGTGATAACAAAACGGTGTGCTTCGTCACGAACTGTTCGCAGCATTAAAAACAGTTGTGAATCATGGGGCAGGTCATGTGAGACTGTGCCGTCTGGTAATATAAAGTGTTCATCGCCATCGCGGACAATGCCCTTGGTTACGCCCATGACGGGAATGCCGTTTGATATTTTTTTTGCTGCATTCCATTGTGCCATGCCACCGTCAACAATAATCAGGTCCAGTTTTGGCCCCCGTTCAATTGCACGCCGAACAAATTCGGACATCATGGCAATGTCATTGCCGGCATATGATTCGTTTTGCAATCTAAAATGTCGATAGCCTGATTTTTCAAAACCATTATGTCCAAATGTTATCATCGCACCTACGGGTTGTTTGCCAAACAGGTGTGAGTTATCAAATACACCCACTAGGTTGATTTTAAGCCCTAGCCATTTTTCCAATTCTGATACGTTTTTGTCCCAGTTTGAATTTGTTGTATGCGTTGGTTTTGTGCGTATGCCGCGATTTGATGTGTGTGTCAGTGCGGCGATTTTGTCGCGTAGTTCCGCCGCTGATTCAAAGTCCATGTTGACAGAATGTGTTTGCATTTGTTTGGTCAAATCTGCAATGATTGGTTCGCTGTTTCCTGTTAAGATTTTTCGTGCTGTACGCACGTTTTCTGCGTATTTTTTTGAATCTTGGTTTATGCATGGGGCACTGCAACGGCCAATTTGATGCAGCAGACATGGACGTGTTCGATTTCGCATTTGGGTGTCCGAACAGGTGCGAATTTGGCATACGCGTTGTATCGTTTTTATCGTTTCGTTTAATGCAGATACAGATGGATAGGGACCATACACATCGCGGCGTTGTGAAATCTTGCCACGGAATTTTAATAGACGCGGAAATTCGCCCGTTGTTAATGCCAGCATGGGGTACATTTTTCCATCGGTCAGCATGATGTTGTATTTTGGTTTTTCTGTTTTAATCAGTTCTTGTTCACGCAGTAATGCATCCGATTCGGTTGCTGCCGTTTCCCATTCAACACAGGTGACCAATGAACGCATAACCTGTTTGTGTAATTCCAGTTTTGATATGTCCATGTACTGACGCAGTCGGTTGGATAGATTCTTGGCCTTGCCCACGTACAGCAATACTCCGTCAGAATCGTACATTTTATAGACCCCAGGGGCGGCAGGTGCATTCGCAATTAAATCAGAAAATTGAATATTCATATCTTTTATGATATAATAATAATTATTAAATAGCAAATAAGAGGTTTTTCTATGAATCAAGAATCGGGTCGTTCAATGATTGAAATGCTGGGGGTGTTGGCAATTATGGGAATGCTGACTGTTGGGGCGTATGAACTGATTAAGTTGGCGTTTGATAATCAAAAACAAATGAAAGGCACAGAAGAAATCTTTGCCATTGTTAATGAGGTCAGAAAAATTCATAGTCAGTATGATGATTTTTCCAATATGGATGGTGATGTCATTTTAAGTATGATGGAAAAAAAGCAAAATCCATATGGTGGAACATATGAATTGACTGTCGATCCGACCAATGCACGGCAATTTATTCTGACTATAAATGGTTTAAGTAAATCTGAATGCCAGGCATTGATTACGCGTGCATGGACCGATTCGATTGGGTATAAGTTGTCTGATAAAAAAGAAAGTGGTGCCACAGGTTCGTGTAATGGAACGGGTGATTCGAATTATGTTCAGATAACATATGGTGAATAAATCGTATAAAATTATGCCAAGTGGGGTTTGTAAAAATGGCTGATACAATCTTTGTTTCCAAGGTAGAAGATGGGGTGCGGTTGCAACGTTGGTTCCTGCGTCAGTTCCCGTCTTTGCCGTTGCGAGAGTTTTATAAACTGTGTCGTGGTGGTCAAATTCGTGTCAATTCAAAACGGGTAAAAGGTCAAGAAATCCTGCGTATAGGCGATGCTGTGCGGGTGCCGCCAACGTTGGCAAACTATGCAAATGTGGCAAAACAAAAAACTGAAAGTGGTGATTTGTTTTCACTGGCCGATTTGGAAAAATTAAGAAAGTGTATTATTCACAATGATGATGATATCGTTGTGTTTAATAAACCTGCAGGTTTGGCAGTACAGGGGGGGACTGGTATAAAAAAGTCCATAGATAAGATGGCTGCCGCTTTGTTCCCGTATGATAAAATCGCCTTGGTGCACAGATTGGATAGGGAAACCAGTGGTATTTTGGTTGTGGCCAAAAATCAAAAAGCTGCACAAAACTTGGCTGAACAGTTTCAAAACAGAAATGCACATAAGCACTATGTGGCATTGTTGAATGGTGACGTCAAAGATATGGCGGGAACCATAGATAACTGGGTGCTGAAGGGACAGGTGTTTGATAATCCTGGGCGACTGAATAATGGTACGGGGCAGCGGCCACAACGTGCGGTTACTGAATACAAGGTTTTGGGACGGGCGGCTGATTGTGTGACATGGGTGCAATTTTCCCCGAAAACCGGGCGTACACATCAGTTAAGACTGCATAGTGCTTTTACACTGAATGCCCCAATCGTTGGTGATGATTTGTATGGTGGACGTGTCAAAAAAGGTGGACCGCTTTCAACAATGTTGGAAACAAATAACTTGTTTTTGTTCGCGTATAAGTTAACATTCCAACATCCAAGTACAGGAAGAATGATGACTATGCAGGCCGAAGTGCCAGAATTTATGGTGCCTGTGTTAAAGTTTTTGGAATTGCAACTGCCATGAAAAGAAAAAAAAACAGATTTTTTTCGTTTGTTAGATTCTTTGGACTGTGTGTGGGCGGTTTGCTGGTTGCGTCTGTTGTTACATTGACCCAGATAGATTTTGAAAAGTTGCGTGGAAATGTGGTTGCGGTTTTACGTGATTCAACCGGATTGCCAATTGAAGTAGAGGGGCCTGTGTCGTGGAAGTTGTCTTTGCGACCAGAAATAGAACTGAATCAGGTCAGGGTGGCAAATAAAACCTGGGCGAAAAGTAAGTATGGATTCGAAGCCGAAAAAATCGATGTGCGATTGAATTTGATTTCTTTGTTCCGTGACAGGCCAACAATTCAAAATGTTATTGTTCATAATGCAAAGGTTAATTTGGAAAAAAATTTAGATGGAAAATTGTCCATCAGCCCAGTCGAAAAATCACAAACATCCACAGAACAAAGTGCCGTTCAGACCCCCGAGGTTTATCCGTTTAGGGATGCTGGGTTGGGTGGACTGGAAATAAAAAAATTAAATGCCAATATATTCGGGCAGAAATATTCTGTGGCGGGATTTAATATCAGGTTGATGCATAAACATGATGTACGTGAATATACAGGGTGGATTAAGTTAGATAAAGATGTAAGACCGTTTATTGTTTCGTTGAGCCCCTATAATTCAGAACGCCGGGTTTATCCATTAAGAATTGCAATTTCAACCGGTGGTGATGCGTTGATTGCAAATATAGCACTGGAAGGAACCAGTAAAATGCCGATTGATTTTATCGTAAAGGGGGATATACCTCAACCGGATTTGGTATCTAAATTCTTTAATCTGGGGGTTTCTGGAATTCCACGCGTTAAACTGAATATTGCAGGTGGAATAGATCACGGTAGGGTTACACTGAGAAAGTCATCAGTTATGTTTGGAAAAACAGAATTTACCGTGTCGGGCAGTTATGATTGGGGAAAAAATGTGCCTGTTATGACTTGGGATCTGCAATCGGGCTATGTCGCATTGGCTGATTTGTTTCCAGGGGTGTATGGGAAAAAGTGGGTCAGACCAAATCGTGATTTAAATGTGTTCAAAGATGTGCCGCTGTATGGTGATTGGTTTAGAGGTAAAAATATAACTGTGCGTGTGGATTTTGATAACTTTGTTGTCGTGCGTGATTTTAATATTAAAAATCTGGACCTGAAGTTAGACTTGAAAAATGATGCTGCACGAATGGATTTAAATGCAAATGTCGCCAGTGGTGATGTTAGGTTGGCCGCAAATATTGATATAGATGAAACTGGCAGATTGTGGACCGATGTTGCAGCACAGATGGAACGAATTTATGTCGGTGAGATATTAAGTCAGGTTTATGCAAATGATTTTCTGTCAGAACTGCCCGTGAATGTTGAACTGTATGTTCGGGCAAATGGTGAAAATCTGACCGAAATTATGCAGACAATAACAGGACCTGTGCGTGTATATTCTGTGGGGGCGGGATATGCTCATTCGGCACTGGTGTCGTATATGTATGGGGCGGATTTCCTGACAAATCTGAGGCACAGTGTGCAGGATTTGTTCAGTTCAGAAAAAAAGTATAATCAGATGAAGGTGTCTTGTGTGGCTGTAAACGCGGTTTTGCGTGATGGTGTGTTGGAAACGCAAAATGGGGTCGCAGTGGAAACAAATGCGATAAATGTTCGACTGGCGGGGGCGTTGGATTTGGGAGATGAAGAAATAAAAATGTCGTTGACGACCGTGCCTGTGCGGGGATTGAAATTATCACTGACTGGGAATGTGGTCAATTCGATGGAGTTGACAGGCAGTTTGGCTGAGCCTGGTGTAAAAATTAGTGGGGCCGCAGTTGCAGGTAAGGTTGCGTCTGCAACCGGATTGGGGTTGTTGTTGGCACCGTTTACGGGGGGAATTGGATTGGTGGCTGATACTGGGTTGGGACTGGTCGCGGGGGATTTGCTGGAAAATTGGTTGGCAGATGATAAGCCGTGCGAAACCGCACTGGAACGTGGGGCAGTATTGTATCCAGATGACCCAGATTGGTTAGGGGTTCCAATGGCGGAATTGATCGGTTCAGTATTGGATAATCAAAGGTAAGATGTAATGTTTTAAAGAGTAAAAGAAATTATAGAAAATACATGGGATAATCGTGAATTGCTGGCGAGTAAGGATGTGTGCGATGCAATTCGGTTTGTGGTTGTGGCGGGGATGTATGCAAAAAAATTCCCCGTAGGTGAATTTAGTGTGCAGGGTGCCTTGATTATTGGAAAAAGAAATGAATCTACGGATAAAAAAACGTCACTGAATGATGTGTTAAGAGAGTTTTCTATATCATAATCTAAAACAAAGGAAGAAAGTATATGTTTAATTGGATTGGTTTGGTTCAGGTTGTTGTAATCGCTGTAATGATGTGGTTGTTTTATCGCAGTTTTATTCAAAATACTCAATCAGAAAAACTGGTGCGGGGGTTGTTGGGGTTGGCAGGATTGTGGATGCTTAGTTTCATATTGTCTTGGGTGCGGTTGGATTTGTTGGCCAGTTTCTTGCACTATGTGGCGTTGTTCCTGTCGCTGAGTTTGATTGTTGTATTCCAGCCCGAGTTGCGTAAGTTTATGGCACTGATGGGAAATGTTGATGAGTGGAGAAGAATCTTTAAAACAGGGGGAATAAAAACAAAAAATACCAAGTCGCTGGATGCGATTGTGTCTGCAGTAGAATATATGTCTCAAAAACATACTGGGGCGTTGATTGTGTTTACAAATACGTTTGATGACAGTGCCATAGATAAAAAAGGTGTGCAGATAGATGCAAGGATTTCCAGTGAATTGTTGCTGACTATATTCTTTGATAAGACTCCTCTGCATGATGGGGCCGTAATCATAGAAAAAGATCGTGTGGCAAATGCTGGTGCTATTTTGCCGCTGTCCCAAAATAATCTGAATTGGAAATATGGAACAAGACATCGGGCTGCGTTGGGGCTGAGCGAGGTGTCTCGGGCTGTTGTGCTGGTGGTGTCCGAAGAAAGTGGCGATATTTCTATCGCAGAAAAGGGAAAGTTTACAAAATATGATGATATAAAAAAACTTAGAACCAAATTGGAAAAGGTTATGTACAAGGCTGGATAAAAACTGAGTGTATTTGGTCTTGCACCGAATCGGTCTTTTTTGCTATGGTTATACTAACAGAGTGTAGGATAAACACATATACACGATAAGGAAACAGGAGTATAAAAAATGGAATTCTCGGTATTTCGTCAGGTTTTAATTCGTGCGCTGGGACATATGCAGTCCATTGTGGAAAAGCGTGCAACACTGCCGATTTTGATGAATGTAAAGTTGGAGGTCGCAGATGACTTGGTGTTGTCCGCGACTAATGTTGACCTGGAATTGGTCGAACATGTGGCGGCGGATATCACACTGGGGGGAAAAACCACTGTTCCTGTCCAGATGCTGTACGATATTGTGCGTAAGTTGCCAGATGATGCGGAAATTTCTTTTAAACAATCTGGTGATCAGTTGGTTGTGTCCAGTGGACGTGCAGTATTTCGTTTGCCAACATTGCCAGCGGAAAATTTTCCAGCAATGGCGGGCAGTAATTTAACTACAAAATTCCAAATGACAACTGGTGACTTGGCACACTTGATTAATCAGACTAAGTTTGCAATACCAACAGATGATGTTCGCTATCATCTGGGGGGGATTTATTTCCATATCGCAGACGAGGGAGATGCAAAGAAATTGACCGCGGTTGCAACTGATGCTCAACGTTTGGCACTGTGTGCAATGGCTGCACCGGTCGGCAGTACAGAAATGCCATCGGTCATTCTGCCACGCCGTGTAATTGGGGAATTGTCAAAGTTGTTGGAAGATGCAAATGTTGACGATGTGACTGTGGAATTGTCTGATACCAAGGCACGTTTTACAGTTGGTTCTGCAACGTTGACCAGCAAATTGGTTGATGCACAGTATCCAAACTATCGCGTGGTAATTCCAAAGGGTAATGATAAAATTGCAGTTCTGGATAGAAAACAGTTTATTAATGCTGTTGACTTGGTGTCGGTGGCCAGTGTGGATAAAACTAAATCGGTGCAGTTGACATTCAGTATGAATAAGTTGGTTATAAATGCGTCCAGTCCAGATGCAGGTACCGCAACCCAGGAATTGGATATTGAATATAATGGAGACAGTTCGTTTACTGTTGTGTTTAATGTAAAGTTCTTGTTGGATGTGGCGGGCCAGGTCGAAGGTGAAAAGTTCCAAATGGAGATGCAAGACCCATTGGCACCAACAAAAATAAATTCAATCGACAAAGATACAGATGCGTTGTATGTGCTGATGCCGATGAGAATGTAAAAAAAAATCAAAGAAAGCCGCCTTATGGCGGTTTTTTTATGTTTTATAATTGAAAATCAGATTTTTTCTGATAATCTGATTGCCGAAATTTAAAGAGGTAAGAATAATATGATGCTTGAAAGATTGTCACCGGGGGCCATGCCGCCAAAAAAAATGAATGCTATTATAGAAATTCCTGAGAATGGACATGTGAAATATGAAATTGACAAGGATACTGGACTGTTAAAGGTGGACAGAATCTTGCATGCACCAATGGCATATCCCGCCAACTATGGCTATTTCCCAGGGACTCTGGGGGACGATGGGGACCCGTTGGATTGTGTGGTGGTTTGTAATGCACCACTGCGTCCTGGTGTTTTAATTGAAGTGCGGCCAATCGGTGCTTTGCTGATGGAAGACCAGGCCGGCGGTGATGAAAAAATTATCTGTGTGCCAGTCGGTCAAATTGATCCGTACTATGAAAAGGTAGAATTTGTTGAACAGCTGCCCGAAATTCTGCGTTCGAAAATCGAATACTTTTTCCAGCACTATAAAGACCTGCAACCAAATAAGTGGTCCAAGGTTATGGGATGGGCAGATCGAGCAACTGCTGATAAGTTGATTATGGACAGTATTGACAGATACTGGGATAATAAACGAAAAATGCAATAATACTTGCGTTTGAAACAGATATTTTTATAATCAAAACAGTTTTATTAAACAAGGGGTTTTATTATGGCATCTTATATTGCAAATGATATGCGTGTGGGTTGGGTTATCTCGCACAATGGAAAGCGTTATTCGGTTACATCTATTACCAAGGTAAAACCGGGCAAGGGCGGGGCATTTGTTCAGGCCGACCTGCGTGATATCGATTCTGGAAACAAAGGTGGGGACCGTTGGCGTGCAGAAGATAAAGTGGAAAAGTTGATGGTCGAAGATTTTGATTGTCAGTATTTGTATGCAGATGGTACAGATGCATTCTTTATGAATCTGTCCGACTATGAACAGTTTACAATGCCGGTTGATTCGTTGGGTGAATCAATGAAGTTTCTGGCACCAGAAATGGTGGTTAAAGCAAACTTTGTCGAAGGGCAGCCTGTATCTATTTCTTTGCCAAAAACCGTAATCGCAACAGTCGAAGAAACCGAGCCAGCATTAAAAGGGCAGACCGTTTCATCCAGTGGTGGAAAACCTGCGATTCTGGACAATGGTGTTCGTGTTCAGGTTCCTTTGTTTATTGAACAGGGTGAAAAAATCGTAGTAAATACTGAAACATTAGAATACGTTGAACGGGCAAAATAAAAAAATTAAATATAATAATTCATCTGTGGACGGTTCCGACAACCCATGTAGCGTTTGTGCACTACGTTGTCGGAACCGTTTCACTTCTAAATCATTCTATTTAATTTTTTCGCACGGCATTTTTTATCGTTCATTTATGTAGCGTTTGTACACTACGTTGTCGCCCACATCCCATATCTAAATCATTATCTTTTATTTTCTGAACCCATTATATTTTTTATTCCATTTAGACATACATCTGTCATGGCGGTGTGGGCCGCAGATAAAAATTCGCGTGGATTAAAATTATTGGGATTTTCAGCCAAACTTTTGCGGACCGCCGCCGTAAATGCTAGGCGAAGGTCGCTGTCTACATTTATTTTGCAAATGTTCATTTCGGTGGCACGGCGAAGTTGTGTCGCAGGAATTCCCAATGCACCCGATATGTTGCCGCCATATTCATTTATTGTGTTGACCAAATGTTCGGGAATACTGGATGCACCGTGTAAAACCAATGGAAACTTTGGCAGACGTTTTGTAATTTCTGATAATATGTCAAATCGTAATTCCTGGGTTGCGGATGTGCGTTTAAAGGCACCGTGGCTGGTTCCAATAGCAATCGCCAATGAATCTGTGCCCGTTTGTTTTACAAAGTGTTCAACGTCAGATGGGTTGGTATAACTGGATTCTGTGCTAAATGTATTTTCGTCTTCGATGCCCGATAGTGTGCCCAGTTCTGATTCGACAGAAACATTGTGTTTATGGGCAAAATCAACAACCTGTTTTGTTGTTTTTACATTTTCGTCAAATGACAGTTTGCTGGCGTCTATCATGACGGATGAAAAGCCCAGTTCAATTGCGTGGCGACATGCGTCAAATGATGTGCCATGGTCCAGGTGCAATGCAATTTGCATGTCTGGAGTGATGTTGGCACCGCGTATCATACCAATCAGCATTTCGGCCGTCATGTATTTTAATGCAGATTCAGATATGCCAAGAATAATGGGGCTGTTGCTGATTTTGGCTGCGTTTAATACCGCCTGAAATGTTTCCATGTTATAGATGTTGAATGCGGGGATTGCATAGTTGCCCATGATTGCGTTTTGAAACATTTTGTCTGTGTTTATCAGACCCAGTTCTGTGTATTTCATTTGTTTATTCCTTCTGATTAAGTGAATTATAACATTTTTTTATGAAATTTCAGTTTGTTTTTTATTGCTTGTTCCTTGACATTGGGGGAATTTGTGCAACAATTACCCCAAACGGGGGCGGACAGAGATAAAACGTTTGTTTCAGACAATAAAAAGGGTGTTGAAATGAAAAAGACTGTATTTGCATTGTTTGGTTTGGTTGTGCTGTCCGGCTGTGCGGGATATTATGACTATTACAAGGGTGGGGTTCGTTATACCCAGGATGGAGAAGATTGTATCTTTTATTCTGCGGAACGTGGTCGCAGATATTCTGATGATATTCGTTCGCTGGATATGGATAAAAAGATTGTGTATCGCAATACAATGTGCCGTGATTTGTATGTTCGTGACAATATGTGGCAGACACCGCGTACAGAACGCCAGGCATTGGCACCCGTGTCAAAGCAGGACTGTGGATGTGCAGCGGCAAAAAAATGTGGTGCAAAAAAATATGTGTTTGTGAAATAAGGTAATCCCCCGTTTGGGGGATTTTTTTAGTAGTGTACGGATGAAAAGATTATTTGAATTGTCGTTGTTTTTATGATAAAATGTGTAAAAAGGTAAAGGGGTTTTAATATGAAAAAACTGATGAAAAAAATAAACTTTGCAATAATTGGTATTTTGGCATCTATGCCGGCAATGGCGGCGGTGAATTATAATAATGTCTTGTGCAAATTGGCGACTGAATTTAATGGTATATTCAGTTTGTTGCGTACATTGGCATTCGTTGGTGCGGGTATGTCGATAGCCGGTTGGGCATGGGGGTATATTGAAAAAGGTGACGTAAATATCCAAGAAGAAGTAAAGAAGAAAGGAGTTGGGTTGTTGGTCGGATTCCTGTTGCTGTTCAGTATTGGAACCGTATTAAGTGTGTTTATGTCTATGGCTGGTAATGGCGGTTCGCTGGGATGTGTGCAGAAGTTTTTTGAGTAGTAAATTGTTGTGTGTGAAAAAAAGTGCGGCCAAGATGGTCGCACTTTTTTGTTTGTTATTATTTTTTTATCGGATTTTTTGTCCCTTGTATGCGTGGACAAAGTTGCGTTCGCTGCAATTCAAATGCGATTGCACGTTTGATATATGAATTGGAAAGATGTCCAGTTCGGGACGAATGTTCAAATCGCGAATCATTTTTACCCGCTGGGCGGTCAGTTCGTCATTCAGAATTTCTGAGATTACATTTATATTCTGACGTGGTGCGTGGTTGAATGTGTAAATTGCATTACCCAGTGCATGAATTTTGCCGTTTAATGATGCAGCACCCATGTAATTCGCAATCGGGTCGTTTGATTTGTTTTTTATGTGAAATATGTCTTTTAAATCGTTGGCACTGTATCCATAAAAGAATGTTCGTGTGATGCTGCGGTTAAACTGACTGAAACTGCCGCCGGTTTTGTTGATGATGCCCGCCAATTGTTTTTCCAGGCCGGATAATTTCTGACGCAGGTGTATACGGGCAAACTGGTACGACAGGTTTTGCATGTCTGAAAAGTTCATGTTACTGCGAATAATTGGTGACATGAAATATGTACGGGCAAATATCATGTATGGATTTTGACGAGACAGGCACCAACATGCATACCGTGATAATTTTAAGTCGATGGCTTTTTTGTATTGGTAGCCGTCCAGGTTATACGAATGTGAAAATTTGACGACATGGTCGTGATAAAAATCTGGGGTGGCTGGAACATGGGTGATTTTTATTTTGTTGTCGTATGGCATAGTCAGGCTGTGGCTTGTGTGATTTTCCATGCCACTTACGGTTGGGAAACAACCTTCGCCCATCAGATTGTGCAGATCTGAATAGTGCCAATACTCATTGTTATGTTCGTGGTCGATTGGATCGAACAATGTTGGTTGGATGTCGGGAATGTGTCGTGTTTGATTCAGTGTTTCAAATATAACAGCGTTTGATGGTATTGGCATTTTGTGTTCCCCCGTATTTATGGTGTTATTTTTTGTCTTCGATATTTGCCAGTGAAAATAAAACAGACGATATCAGTGATTGGTAGGGTACATGTTGGGTGTCCGCCAGTTCTTTGATTTTATCCAAGATAGGACGGGGTATTCGCATGTTGATTACGCAATCCGATTTGTTAAAAGCCTTGTACGCGGCGTATTCCCGTAGCAAAGATTCCATGTTCATTACGAATAATTGTTGCATTACGTTTGGCATAGACATTCCCCTATACGTTTGGCAATACTGCCGTCTTTACAAGGAACTATACCATTGTAAATACAATTGTCAATACAAATATATTTACAGTTGTCAACGCTGTTGTGATGGCGGCGGTGTGGGCGTTTGTGTTGCGTTTGTTTTTCTGAATATTCGGTTTGATTTTTGTTTTTTATGTCTATAAAATTGAGGTGTCTGTTTAATAAAAAATTGGAAAGGATATTTTAATATGTTGAAAAAAATACTGATATCAGTGTTTCTGATGGTTTCGGTTGTATTGCCGGGACGGGCTGAATTAAAGGTTGATATTGTTGCAGGGGCCGCCAAGCCTATTGCTATTGCTGTGCAGAAATTTGAAATCGGTGATGGGGCTCGCAGCAAAGATGCCAATATGATACGTGAAGTTGTGGAAAATGACCTGAAACGAACGGGGTTGTTCCGTATCGTTAATCATGATGCGTTTCCAGAATTCGTGAAGATGCACGCAATGCCAAACTTTCAGTCTTGGAAGGCAATAAAAACACAGGTTTTAGTCCAGGCTAAGTTGTCCAAGGATTCCAGCGATAGATATAGGTTAGAGTTCTTTGTTTGGGATGTTGATGGTAAAGAACAAATCGAGGCTCAGTCTCTGGTTGCATCGCGTAAGGCGGTACGCCGTATGGCTCATATCATGGCTGATGCAATCTATGAAAGATTGACTGGTGAAATTGGCTACTTTGATACGCAGATTGTATTCATTGCGGAAACTGGGCCTGTTCATAATCGGACCAAGCGTATGGCTATTATGGACCAAGATGGTTATGGGTTGCGGTATTTGTCTGACAAAGATACGTTTGTTATGTCGCCGCATTTCTCGCCAAATATGCAGTCGATTGTTTTCTTGTCATATTATGATGACGACCCAATGGTGTGGAGTCTTGATCTGGAAACGGGTGAACAACGCAGACTGGGAATGTTTGGAGGAATGAACTTCTCGCCGCGATTCTCGCCAGATGGAAAAAAAGTTGCGATTTCTTTGGTTAAAAAGGGGGTGACGCATATATATGAATATGATATTGAAACAAAAAAACTGCGTCAATTGACATTTGGGAACTCTATCAACACCAGTCCATCTTATTCCCCAGATGGTAAAAAGATGGCATTTAACAGCGACCGGTCTGGACGTCAGCAGATTCATGTCTTGGAATTGGAATCGGGTGAGGTTAAACGTTTGACTTATGGTAATGGACGCTATGCGACACCTGCGTGGTCACCTGATGGTCAATTTATCGCTTTTACAAAAATGGCTGATGATACATTCTATGTTGGTATTATGGATCCTCGGGGTAGAAACGAGAAAATTTTGGCTGGTGGCTGGTTTATGGAAGCACCGTCATGGGCTCCTGGATCGCGCCGTATCGTTTACTATGAAACAGAACGCGATGTTGATGATATTGAACGTATCAGCCATATTCGTAGTGTGGATATTACAGGACAGAATATCTATGATATTGAATTGCCAGATGGTGTTAATGGGGTAGAACCAACCTGGTCGCCCAGAATGCCATAAAAAACGCCCGTTGGGCGTTTTTTACTTGTTTTATTGTATAGGGGTATGGTGTGAATATAATGAGAAAGTTTATAATTCAGTTCTTGTTCGGGGTGTTTGTGACGGTACCAGCGGTAGCGGTGCCGGCTCGGGTTGACTATATCTTTGATGGTGATACTTTTTCTGCCCAGGTCATGTTGGATGAACGTGTTGAGATTACTGTGCGTGTGCGACTGATAAATATAGATACACCAGAAATGAACGGTAAATGTCATACCGAAAAAGTTATGGCACAGTCAGCCAAGGATTTAATTTCGGTCTTGCTGCCCAAGGGGACGATTGTAGAACTGGAGAATATCAAGGATGATAAATACCTGGGACGGATAAATGCCAATGTTATTTTGCCCGATGGACGTGATGTTGGACAGATTTTAATAGATTCTGGAGTTGGACGACCGTACAGCGGTGGTAAAAGGGCCGGTTGGTGTGAAAAATAAATTATAATAATTCATCTATGGGCGGGGGCGACAACTCATGTAGCGTTTTTACACTATGTTGTCGCCCCCCTCCAATATCTAAATCATTCTAATTTATTTTCAAATAAAATCTAATACCCCATCTGCAAGCGCCCCCGCCAGTTTATGTAGCGGTATGTACACCGCACTGTCGGGGTCATTTTGCATCTGTGCCATTATCTTTTATTTGTGTGGGCCCAGTTTTTTATTTTATCTAAAACTTTTATGCACTGTGGCGGTTGATTGCATCACTGATTTCGTTCAAAGATGCATTGCATGGTAATAGTGGTTCAAACCATAGGTTGGCTGTGCCAGAGTGCATGCGGCCGTGTTTGGGCCAGTAAAGACCTGCGTCTGTGCCGACTGGTAATATTGGTAATTTTAACGTATGAGCCAATAATAACAGACCTCGTTTCAATTCTATTTTTTGACCAGGTTTGGCACGTGTTCCTTCGGGGAATATGACCAATGTAAAGCCGTTTAATACTCGTTCTTCAACGTCCTGGGCCAGTTTTTTCATGTTCGTTTTGCCGCGAGCACGATTTACACCCAACATGCCACAACGCCAAAATGCCCAACCGTAAATCGGAATCCACAGCAGTTCACGTTTTAATATAAAAAATGAGTTTGGAATAACTTTGGAAATAACGGCGATTTCCAATATAGACATGTGCTTTGCGGCAACAATGGATTTGCCGTCCAGACGCTTGTTTCCATTTGGCATGGCAGGGATACCATTTTCTTCGGTGGCGGGATAATGTACCTGGTATTTTATTCCACAAATCAGGCGTGCTAATACCAAGGTGCCAGCCGCGTCCGCATAGACCAATTTACGAGACAGTTTACTGGATATCAAACCCAATAATAATAATGGTGACCATAATATAAAGTATATCAGTAATACTGACTTAAAAATAATTGTTCTGAGCATTTGTGTGTCCTTTGGTTGTTTAATTGTTTAACTTTCTTTGATTCCCAGCATCGTGACAATGTATTTTATATATTCAGTCGCCCATCGTTCAAGTCTTTTTCCAGGGGGCATACCCGCCAAGGTCGCAGGGCAGGTGATGATTTCTGTGTCGGGCAGTTCGTGCTGGACCAGGTATTTAGAACGGGGCATGTGGTCTTCGGTTGTAATTAAAACAACGCGTGCCAAATTGCGGCGGGTGGCAATTTCTCGGATTGCCAATGCGTTTTGATATGTTGATTTCGATTCGGATTCAATTATAGCAGGGCGAGATACGTCAATTTTTCCCTGGGCACCTGCACCAATAATGTACAAGTCTGCATTCGGGAATTCTCGCATTTTACGCATTGCAAAGGGAATTCGCCGCTCGTCTCCTGTCAGTACAAATATACTGTCGTTTGGTAATATTGTGCCACACTGGATTGGTGTCGATACTTTGAATATCATGCCGCCCAGAATAAAGCAGCTGAACAGTACAAACGATGGTGTAAGAAAGCAACGCAGGTTCATAGTTAGGCCGCCTGAAGAATTTTAATTGTTGTGCGGCGGGTAATCCATATTGAAAATACTGCTATTATGAATGGCAGCATTATCAAAGAAAACCAACCAGCCCCAGACAGGCCCAACATGGCAAGTAATCCAACTCGGGCGGAATGGGCTGTGGACAATATCACCAATAAAACAGGTACAGCGGCGAAAAAGCCGATGCAGGTGGCCATTAAACTGATCTTTCCAACTATAATTTGCATTTGTTGGGCGATAAAGTTATCCGATGCACCAATTTGATTCAGAATTTCCAGTTCGCGGCGGTGCAACATGGCTGTGTTGCGGGCGATATATGATATACATACGCCGATCGTTCCCAGTGTCAGTAATAATATAAATGTGGACATTAAAATCATTTTCCAGCCTGCCGATGTAGAAGAACGCAGCGCGTCCGAATGTGTTAAAACACGAGCGTGTTTGGATAGTTCATTGCCAACCGATTCTAGATCAGATTTGGTTTTAAATTGAACTTCCCACATTTTGGGAAGAAAGTTTTTTAATACACTGTCGCCAGAAATCCAGGGGGACATCAAATCCTGCATTTGTTCGGTGGTAATTTCTGTTAATGATTCTATTTTGTCTGCGTTAGAAGACAGTATGTTTTTTGTCGCCTGGGTGTTTTCTGAATCCATCACCTGGATTGTGGTATATAATTCCCATTGGGCATTCCAACGCATTACGCCCGTTCCAATGGATATGGCGATTCCTAATGCCAAAACTGATAAAAATGTCAGCAATGACATAATTGCTGTCATAAATGCGGATTGTTCGCGTACCAGTGAAAATACGGTTGGTTTCTTCATGTCTTATGCGTTCCCAATGTCGTCAAATTGTTTTGATAGTTCGGCAAAGTATGACTGGGGCTTTGGACCACGCCATATTTTCTTAGGTTCCGAATCGGTTTTTGTTTGACCAGACTGTTGGCCCGAGAAACTGACACGGTGATTCTCAACGTGAATTACCGGGAATTTATAGGTTTTTAACAGTTCTGTACTGTGTGTTGCCAAAATGATGGTTGTGCCAAACATTTTGTTCATTTGTATGAATAGTTCCATCAGTCGTGATGCGTTTTCAGGGTCAAGGTTGCCAGTCGGTTCGTCCGCCAGTAATATAGATGGTTGGACAATAATGGCACGGGCCACCGATACACGTTGTTGTTGGCCGCCAGATAACGATAGTGGTGCTGCGTTCGCGAATTTGCCCAAACCAACCCAATCTAAAACCTTGGTCACCAGTTGTTTTATTTTTTCTTCGGAAATGCCGCGGACACGCAGGGGCAGAGCGACATTGTCAAACACAGATAAATGTGACAGCAGTGAATATGACTGAAACACAATTGCCATTTTTTGACGCAATTTTGTGATTTCGCTGCGGTTCAGGTCGTTTGTTGCGTGACCAAATAATTTAATCTGGCCGCGTGCGGGTTTGTGTAATTGGTATATCAAACGCAACAGTGTGGTTTTGCCCGCACCAGATGCACCAGTTAAAAAGTAGAATGAACCATTACTGATATTAAATGATACATCAGTCAATATGTCGGGGGTGCCATCGTATTTTGCGGCAACGTTTGCAAACGAGATTGCTGTCTTTTCTTCCATGTATGGGAATATAATAGAAATTTATTTTATCGTCAAATAAAAATGCCCCGATGGGGCATTTTTTTACTTTGCTTTGCGAACAACTGTTGTTGCATTTCTGTTTTTTGCCCAGATTTCTTCGCCTGTACCCGGATAAATTGGGTTTTCTTTACCATAAGAAATTGTTTTGATGCGTTCTGGTTCAATTCCTTCGTGAATCATAACGTGGGCAGCATTACTGGCACGCAGGGCGCCCAAGGCCAAGTTATAATCTGTTGAACCGCGTTCGTCACAGCGTCCCTGAAGTGTGATTTTGATTTCTGGGTGCTGTTTCATGTACAGGGCCTGGCCAGCCAGGCTGTCGCGGGCAGATGATGTGATAACTGCAGAATCGAAATCAAAGAAAGCATGTTGCCCGTCCAGTTCCGCAGGTGCACGTACACATGCAGCCATCGCAAATGCCGTCAGAATAAAAAAGAGTTTTTTCATGTCGTTTTCCTTTCGCTGAGAATAAATTTTTTCCTCGGGTTAAAATTTAGCAAAAAATGGAAAAAGTTGTCAATAACTGTTTTTTTGTTTTTGGAATATATTGAAATTTATGATATACTGTAGGAAAAATTGGAGGGTTTATTATGAAAAAAATTATATCTTTGGCAGTGTTGGCGGCCGTAACAGCCACGGCAGTAAACGCAGCACCAAGTCATTTGGTTCGTAACAGTAATGGTGGATATACCGTTAATTATGATTATTATGACAAAGAAAAAACAGGATGGTATATCGGTGGTCGTGCCAGTTTAAGCCTGTTGAATTGGAAAAATGAATACGAAACAGCAGCTCCAAATGGCTTTATGTTAGAAGACGAGTCTTATACAGAAGTTGTTTTTGGTGCCAATATGTTTGCAGGTCGTAGATTAAATTATTTTTGGCGTGCAGAAGTTGAAGGCGGCTTAATTGGTCAACATGAGCATGATGATGTTGGCACAACCTTTAAGATTACAATTCCATATGTAGTTGCAAATGCATACTATGATTTTGCCAATGGTTTTTATGCCGGGGCAGGTTTAGGTGTGGCTTTGCCAACAGTAAAATGGTATGGTGCAGATTTTGTAGGCGGTGAAGATAAAGAGAGTTCTGTGTCGCCAATGGGGGCGTTGATGTTCGGTTATGCACACAAGTTGGATTATAACCTGTGGTTGGATTTGCGTTATCGTTTGTCGATGTTGAGTGGTCCAGAACATAAACGTTCGTTTCAGTATGTTGAGCCACCATACGATGAATATGATATTTCAAACAAGGTTGGGCTGATTTTGGATAATTCTATTTCCGTTGGTTTGCGGTATGAATTTTAATGCCAAATGAAAAGATTTTAGGAAAACGCAGAAAAAGGTATTGACCCCGATTCGCATTTTGTGATAGAATCAAAAACAGTAGAGAGAGCACATGAAAAAAGAAATAAAAATATCAACACTGTCAATTGTTTGTGTGCTGTGTGCGGCGATTGCCGTGCCAGCATCTGGTGCGACGGCGGTACGTTCCTTGGGCGGGGCAGGTACGTATTCTGGCACGTCAAGTGCGGCAACCGCAAAGTCCGGTTCTTCAACTGCAACGACTGCAAAAACAGCGTCAACATCGACCGCCAGTTCAATACGTGGTGGGGCGATGCGTTTGGGTAGTGGAGCGTCAACCAGTGGTACACGTACGGCGGCATCGCGTGTGTCTGCAACGCCACGTTTGTCAATTGGTAAGTATTTGGCTACATCCAGTGCACCGGATAAAACGGTTATAAACAACAGTTCGACCAATGGTAATTTGCAGACCCGTATCGAGGTTTTGGAACAGTGGATGGGGTATAAAGAAAATTCTGATAACAATATTCCGGCACAATTCGATGCCTTGGGTGAAACGGTTTCTGATTTGCAATTAAAAGCAGATGAGTTGGCGGCTGATATTGAAATGGTCAGTGGTGAACATACGACTGTTGAATATGCAAATAAGGTTTTGACAGTTGTTCGTAATGGTGAAACAAAAACCTATGATTTGGCGGTTGATTTTGCGGGCAAGTCTGAATTTGATGCCCTGCAGGCGGCTTTGGATAGTGTGGCCGGTGGTTTAGATAATTTTGCGACCAAGGTTGCGTTAAATGATTTGAAAACCGCGTTGCAAAATGAAATCGATGGTAAGCAGAAGGCTGGCGATTATGCGGCGGCTGCGGACTTGGAAGCGTTGCAACAGACGGTTGAGGATTTGCAGGGCAGTTCTGCCACGGGGGCGGATTTGTCTGAATTGGCGGCACAGGTAAAAGCGATTTCTGATGACTATGCGAAAAATACAGCATTGCAATCTGCAATAACTGAATTGGAAGGTTTGGTTGCGGCTGAGGCTGTTTTGCGTGATAATGCGGATAAGGCATTGGAAGATAAGGTTGCAGCGGTTGATTCTGCGTACAAGGCGGCAGACGAAGGAATTAAATCTGCCTATGCAGCGGCAGATGCTGCAACTTTGCAGTCGGCAAAGGGTTATGCAGATGGTTTGGCGACAAATTATGATGCGGCGGGTTCGGCTGCGGCGGCTTTGACCGAGGCGAAGCAGTATACGGATGACGAGATTGCTGAGTTGGCTGGTTCTTTGGGTGGTGCAACAGCGGATTTGTCTGCTTTGACAGGACGTGTTGATACGGCCGAAGGTAAGATTTCGACAATAGAAGGCCAGCAGACCACGCAGGATAGCAAGATTTCTGCTTTGGAAACTGCGTTAGGTGCAGATGGTGCAACGGGTAAGGCAATTGCAGCGGCCCAGGCGGCGGCAGATGCGGCTCAGGCTGATGCAAGTCAGGGAATTGCAGATGCAGCAGCGGTTGCAGGTGCATTAGATGCGTATAGAACGTTGAATGATGCAGAAGTTGCTGATGTTTTGGCTCAGGCTGATAAGGGGGTTGCAGATGCAAAGACTGCGGCAGATGCGGCGGCAGCAGCAGCGGCAGCAGCGGCGGCGGCACAGACCCAGGCGGACAAGGGTGTGGCAGATGCGGCTGTGGCAAAAGCTGCGGCAGATGCAGCACAGAATTTGGCGAATGAAAATGCAGCCGAATTGTTGACTTTGCACAAGGTTGCAAAATCTGGTTCCTATAACGATTTGGAAGATGTTCCATCGGATTTGGTTACGGATGTACAGTTGGATGCAGTAAAATCTGTGTTGCAGACGGCGATTGATGGCAAGCAGGCGTCCGGTGATTATGCGGCTGCGGCTGACTTGAAATCTTTACAGGAAACTGTCGAAGAATTAAGTGGCAGTACTGCGTCTGATGTGACTGTAAAAGAATTGCAGAACCAGGTTGAAGAAATTGCTGCTGACTATGCAAAGGATTCTACCATGCAACAGGTTATCGAAACTATCAAGGGTATAGACGATGCATTGGGTGCATTGGCATATCAAGATAAAGTTGTGGCAGACTTTATAAATATGGAATTACCAGATGGTACTATGGCTATGTTGCAGGCAAATGGTGATAAGGCTTCTTGGGTGACGGTAAGCGTTGTCGAAGGGCAATAATAACGGTTGTTAAACCGCAATTAAAACGAAAGAAAGGAAAAGAAAAATGAAAGTAAAAAATATTATGTTTTCAGGATTTGCAGCGGCGATTTTCGCTGGTGTGTGCGGTGCAGCCGAAGCGGCGGTAACGTATGAACTGACCAGTAAGTCGTATGTTGATACTGAATTGGCAAAGAAACAAGATAACCTGACCGCAGGGACCGGTATCGATATTACAAATAACGTTGTTAAAAGCACATTGGATTTGACACCTTTTGCAACAACTACAGATATGCAGGCGGCAGACCAGGCACTGCAGGGCAAGATTGATGCAGAAGCAAGTGCACGTGCAAATGCGGATTCCACCCTGGATGGCAAAATCGCGGATATGGATGCGGCATATAAATTAGCGGACACAGGTTTGCAATCACAAATTGATGCAGTTAAGGAATTAACTGGTAACGAAGGTGTTGCAGACCAGATTAGTGCTGCGGTTAATGCAGAAAAAAATGCACGTGAACAGGCGGATGCACAAATCAGAACTGATTTTGCGGCGGCAGATTCGACTTTGGATGGTAAAATCACAGCAGAAGCAACCGCACGTGCAAATGCAGATGCAGCAATGGCAGAAGATATTGCAGACCTGGTGGCGGCAGATACAACAATTCGTGGTGAATTTGCAGCAGCAGATAAAGCATTAGAAGTTGCATATAAAGCAGTGGATGCAGAAATTGCGGCTGATGTGGCGGCAAATACACAGGCAATCGCAGATGAAGCAACCGCACGTGAAAATGCAGACACAGCAATCAAAACAGATTATAAAGCAGCTGATTCCGCATTAGATGGCAAGATTGATGCAGAAGTATCTGCCCGTGAAAGTGCGGATACAGCGTTGGATGGTAAAATCACAACAGAAGCAACAGCACGTGCAAATGCAGACACAGCATTAGAAAATGCATACAAGACAGCAGACGCGGAAGTTTTGGCTGGTGCAAAAAAATACACAGATGATGAAATTGCAGAATTGAATCAGTCTTTGACAGGAACAGCTACTAATTTGGGTGAGTTGACAACACGTGTATCAACAGCAGAAGGCGAAATCGATGCATTGCAGGCCGCAGATACAACAATTCGTGGTGAATTTGCAGCGGCAGATGAAGCATTAGAAGAAGCATATAAAGCAGCGGATGCAGAAATTGCGGCTGATGTGGCGGAAAATGCCCAAGCAATCGCAGATGAAGCAGCCGCACGTGAAAATGCAGACACAGCAATGGCAGAAGATATTGCAGACCTGGTGGCGGCAGATACAGCAATTCGTGGTGAATTTGCAGAAGCAGATACTGCAGTTTTGAATACAATTGGTGCAAAAAACTTTGTAAGTGCGAACGGTATTCTGACAACCAAGGGTGGATATCTGGTTCTGTCAGATGGTCAGGGTAATGTATCTTTGTCCCAGGTTGCTGTTGTTAACGGTGATGGTTCAAAGGATATGATCACGGGTGATTCTTTAAACTAAAATTTTAACCATGCCAAATCCCGCCATGGGTCAGGCATAAATTAAAAACGAAAGAAAGGAAAAAACATGAAAGTAAAAAATATTATGTTCTCTGGCTTTATGGCGGCAATCTTGATGGGGGCCACCGGGGCAGCTGATGCAGCGATTAACGTTGCATCAAAAGACTATGTTGATGCCAAGGCAACAGCAATTTCGACATCATTGACAGAATATAAAAACGCAAATGATGCCGTTGTGCAGAAAAATGCGGAAGATATTGCAACAAACGCAGGTTCAATTCAAACCGTTGCCGGCAGTTTGACAACATTGTCAGGTGTTGTTGATACTAAGGTTGCCCAGTCTGCCTATGATGCAAAAGTTGCAGAATTGGCAAAGGCTGATACAGACAACTTGGCGGCGGCAAAGAAATATACAGACGATGAAATCGATACCCTGGAGGCGTCATTGGGAACAACAGCGGGGGAATTGACATCTTTGACAAATCGTGTTTCTGCAAACGAAACTGCGATTTCTGAAATGGATGAAGCATATAAGGCAGCAGATACAGAATTGGATGGTAAAATCACTGCTATGGATGCGGCATATAAGGCAGCAGACGAAGGAATCAAATCTGCTTATGAAGCGGCAGATGCCCAGGTTTTGACAGATGCAAAATCATATGCAGATACAGCAGAAGCAGATGCTGTTGCGACTGCCAAGGCGTACACAGATGATTTGGCAAATGGTGCGGTTAAGGCAAATACCGAAGCCATCGCAGCATTGGATACAACATATGTATCAGAATCTGAAATGACAACATTCAAAACATCAAATTCAAGTGAAATTGCAGCGGCAAAGAAAGCCGGTGATGATGCCCAGGCGGATTTGAATTCATACAAAACAACAAATAATGAAGCGGTAGCAGCGGCAAAGAAAGCCGGTGATGATGCCCAGGCGGATTTGAATGCATACAAAACAACAAATAATGAAGCAGTAGCAGCGGCAGCCCAGGCGGCGGCAAATGCAGCATCAGCGGCGGCGGATGCATTAGCAGGTGCCAAGGCGTATGCAGATGAAAAAGATGCAACACTGAAATCTGATTTAGAAGGTCAGATTGCAACAGCAAAGTCTGATGCGGCGGCGGATGCAACATCCAAGGCAGATGCGGCACAGGCGGCGGCAGAACAAACAGCGGCCACTGCTTTGGCGAGTGCAAAGTCTGAAATCGAACTAGAATTGGCAAAGAAAATCGATGCACCAGCAGCGTGCGAAACACAGGACTGTGTTCTGTCGATTAACAAGGCCACTAATACTATTTCATGGGTCCCATTAACTGAACCAGTTGAAAACTTTATGTAATAACAAATGGATAAAAAGTAATTGAAAAAAATCCCAAAAATTTCATTTTTTGCCTTTACCAACATAGGCAAAAAATGATAGAATGGGATAACCTAAAAAAAGGAAGGGAGACATGAAAAAATTAACAGCAGGTATTTTTACCGTTTTGATGGGGTTGGTTTCCGTCAATGCAGCAAATGCAGCAGTGGCCAGTAAAGGCTATGTTGATACCAAGGCCGCAGCCCTGGCAACAGCCGCACAAACTGCAGCAGAAACAACAGCTGCAGGGGCATTAAGTTCTGCAAAATCAGAATTGGAAGGCAAAATCAATGCCAAGGTTGCACAATCTGAATATAATACAAAAATTCAGGCATTAGAAGCAGCAGATGCGACATTCGCAAAAAGTGCCAAAATGACCGAAGAATTGGCAAAAAAACAAAATAATCTGACGGTTACTGGTGGAATTCTGACATGGGATGCAGAAAAGAGCGAACTGGGCCTGACCGGTATTGCATCAGATTCTTCAGTTACAGAATTGAAAGGTACTGTTGATACATTGAACGGTAGTGCAACAACAGAAGGTTCTGTGAAGAAACAAATTGCAGATGCAGTTGCAGCAGAAGTAACACGTTCAAATACATATGCAGATCAGGCAGAAGCCGATGCGATTGCCACAGCAAAATCATATGCAGATGGCCTGGCAGGCAATTATGATGCGGCCGGCAGTGCGGCACAAGCGTTGACAGATGCCAAGGCATACACAGATGATTTGGCAAATGGTGCGGTTAAGTCAAATACCGAAGCTATCGCAGCATTGGATACAACATATGTATCAGAATCTGAAATGAGCACATTTAAAACATCTAATGCAGAAGCAATTGCAGACTCCAAGAAAGCTGGTACAGATGCCGCAGCAGCATTAGCAACATATAAAACAACAAATGATGCAGCTGTGAAAGAAAATAAGGATGCCATCGCAGCATTGGATACAACATATGTATCAGAATCTGAAATGAGCACATTCAAAACATCTAATGCAGAAGCAATTGCAGACGCCAAGAAAGCTGGTACAGACGCATCAGCAGCATTAGAAACATATAAAACAGCAAATGATGCTGCGTTGGCAGGTGTAAAAACAACGGCTGAAAAGGGTGTTGCAGATGCGGCCACGGCAAAGTCTGCGGCGGATGCAGCACAGGCGGCGGCGGATGCAGCACAGGCGGCGGCGGATGCAGCACAGGCGGATGCAACCCAGGCATTGCAAGATGCAGCAGCGGCCCAGGCCACAGCAAATGCGGCGATTCCCAAACCACAGGGTGAATGTTCAAACCCAACAAACAAGTGTGTATTGACATTTAATAATTCTGCATACACATGGGAAGTGATTGAACGTGCAACTGGTGAAACAGGGTTTTAATTAAATGATGTGTTTGTGGGGATATAATGTCCCCACGACATAAAACGGATTAAGAAAGAAAGGCAAAAAAATGAAAAAAGTTATTTTGGGTTCTTTGGTGGCTATGATGGCGGTAAGTGCGGCGAACGCAGAAATCGCATCTGTTGAATATGTTGGTGGTAAAACCGGTGATATCGCAGAATTGACAACAACTGCAAAATCAAACTTGACAGCGGCTGTTAATGAATTGAATACGGGTGTTAAGGCCGCGGCTACAAAAACAGAATTGTCAGAAGGTTTGGGGACAAAACAGGATACAATTAGCGACCTGGCCACAATCCGCAGTGGTGCAACAGCCGGTTCGACAGCCTTGCAACAGGCAGCGATTGTTAATGCTGCACCATCAGCAGAGTTGCGAGAAAAGGTAGCACCATCTTTTGATTATACTACTAAGTTGATTGATGAAGCAAATACTTCGATTGGTGATTTAGATGCAGCCTTGGGGGATTTGGAAGATACTGTTGCAGCAAATAAGACAGCAGCAGATGAAGGTATTCAGGATGCAAAAGATGCGGCTGCAAAAGCATTGACAGATGCAAAAGATTATGCCGATGGTTTGGCAGGTAACTATGATGCGGCAGGCAGTGCGGCAACTGCAAAATCAGAAGCAATTGCAGCAGCAGCAGCAGATGCGACAACCAAGGCAGATGCAGCAGAAGCGGCGGCGATTGCAGCAGCAGCAACTGATGCAACAACAAAGGCAGATGCAGCAAAAGCGGCGGCGATTGCAGCAGCAGCAGCAGATGCGACAACCAAGGCAGATGCAGCAAAAGATGCAGCGATTGCAGCAGCGGCCGATGCAGCCAAGATTTATATCGATGCATCTGAATTGGAGGCATCCCAGACCGCACAGGATACACTGTTGAAAGACTACGCAGATGATGCGGCAGATGCAGCAGAAGCGGCAGCGATTGCAGCAGCAGCAACAGATGCGACAACCAAGGCAGATGCAGCAAAAGCGGCGGCGATTGCTGCAGCAGCAACTGATGCGACAACCAAGGCAGATGCAGCAGAAGCGGCAGCGATTGCTGCAGCAGCAACTGATGCGACAACCAAGGCAGATGCAGCAAAAGCGGCAGCGATTGCAGCGGCAGCAGATGCGGCAAAGATTTATATCGATGCAGATGAATTGACAGCGTCTCAGAATGCACAGAATACTGAATTGAAAGCGTATGCTGATCAAGTAGAATCTGATGCAAATACTTTCACAACTGAACAGATTAACAATCTGGGTAAATTGGCGACATTACCAACTGCATGTGCAGAGGGAACCAGTGATTGTGCATTGGTTATCCGTGGTGGTGATATCAAATGGGAAAAGGTTCAGTACTAATTCCATAGGTCTTGGTCCGGGTGGGTGGAAAACCACCCATCCGGATAAGATTGTTTACAAGAGGGCCGTATCATAAAAATTGTGAAAATTTTTACGATATGCGTTATATTTACTCTTGTATCGAGTGGGCGATTTAGGTTATAATGCAACAACAAAGAACAGAGAGAGAAAGAAAGCTTGGGGGAATTATGAAAAACACAAAGTTTGTTTTTACTGTGTCGATTTTGGCGATGTTGACGGTTTGTGGTGCGTGGGCAAATGCACCAGAGGCAGGTAATTCTGATATTGGAACAGCCCATTCGGTTTTTACGGAATTGTCCCCAACTGATCCTAAGACTGAGGACGGTAAGATTGCCGGAATTGCTGGCGTTACCTATGTAAATCGTGCTGTGAACAAGGCAGGTGCGGCTGCAATCGCAGCCGAAGCACATGCGGCAGCAGCTGGTGCATATGCTGTATCTGCAAAATCCAGTGCGGAGACCGCAGATTCTAAGGCTGTGGCGGCGAAAAGTGCAGCAGATGCAGCCCAGGCGGCGGCAGCGGCAGCCGCAACGGCAGCAGAAACAGCCGCGGCAAAAGCGTTGGATGATGCAAAAACATATTCTGATGGTAAGTTGACTACCGCATTGGCCAGTTATTCAACTACATCACAGATGAATACTGCTTTGGCAGGTAAACAGGCGAGCCTGAGCACTGCACAGTTGAGTGCGGTTAATTCAGGTATTACAGCAGGTAAGGTTACGACATATGATGGTTATGCGGCGACAATTGCAGCAAAGGCAAATTCTGGTGATTTGGCAAAGGTTGCAACCAGTGGTTCGTATAATGATTTGAGCAATAAACCAACGATTCCATCGGGGGCGTTGGCATCGAAAAGCAAAATATCAAATACAGATGTTGCAGATGATGCGGCGATTGCACAATCGAAAATCAGTGGTTTGACAGATGCGTTGGCAGGTAAGGCCAATGCGGCGGATATTAAGTCTGGGAAATTGACACTGTTGGCGGATGATACGGAAATTGTTTCGTTTAATGCCAATAATGCGGGTGATGTTTCAAAAAAGATTATTGTGAATGATGTGCCCGTTGAGGCTGAACGGACAATTGTTGCACCATCTTTTGATTATACTACTAAGTTGATTGATGAAGCAAATACTTCGATTGGTGATTTAGCGGCAGATTTGGCGGATTTGACAAAGACTGTTAAAGATAATAAAACCGCTGCTGATAATGCGTTGGCAGGTAAACAGGCGAGCCTGACCGCGACACAGTTGAATGCTGTTAATTCAGGTATTACAGCAGGTAAGGTTACGACATATGATGGTTATGCGGCGACAATTGCAGCAAAGGCAAATTCTGGTGATTTGGCAAAGGTTGCAACCAGTGGTTCGTATAATGATTTGGCCAATAAACCAACAATTCCATCGGGGGCGTTGGCATCGAAAAGCACAATATCAAATGCAGATGTTGCAAATGATGCGGCGATTGCACAATCGAAAATCAGTGGTTTGACAGATGCGTTGGCAGGTAAGGTTGCAACTGCACAGGGGTCAGGTGCGGCAAATAAGGCGGTGATTACAGATTCGTCTGGTAATATTACAACGGGTACTATTGCAACGGGGATGATTGAGGCGGGTGCAGTTACAGTGGCCAAGACATCGGGACTGTATGGTGTGATTCCAATGGGCGGTCAGGGTGATACCAGTGCATCTGCAAGTATCTGGGTGCAATAAAATTTATCCCCCGTTTGGGGGATTTTTAATCGTATGTTTTTCTTAAATGGGGTGCTGTTTTTGTGGGGCAGAATTTGAGTGTGTAGTGTCTGTTGTCTGCACCCGGTGTCTGTCGCTTTTTCATTCCTGGTATCGATTCTGTATGGCAACTATAATACAAAAACCACCAAATGGTGGTTTGAAAATTTTATGGTCGGAGTAGCGGGGTTCGAACCCACGACCTCTACGTCCCGAACGTAGCGCTCTACCAGGCTGAGCTATACTCCGATTGTGTGTTTGTGATTATGCGACCTTTTGTAAAAAAATGCAATCGTTTATTTTTGACGGGTGCGATAGTTGTCGCATAAATGTGAAATCTGACGTGCCAATTTTATCGCATCTTCGCAGTAATATTTCGATGCAGTGCGTATACGTCTGTTCTGCTTGTCTATGTAGTTTGTAATTATGAGGCCACCAATCGTTGGTAAAAATTCCGAGTGGGTGCTGTTGTTCTGTTGATGATAACCCAGTTTACAGCGTTCGTTGCAACCGTTACAGATGTTTTCCTGGGCTGTGTTTGTCCTGTTTGCTTGTGTAAATGGCATGTTTTTACCTGTGTTTTTATGTTTGAAGAAAAGTCTAGTAAAAATAATAATTTTGTCAATCAAAAGAAAAATCTGATTAGTAGGCTTGTTTTTTTACGATTTTATGCCATATTTATTTTATATAAAAAAGGAAGTATATGTTCGCAAAACGATTCTTGGCGAAAAGTGAGTTTGATAGTTATGATGATTATCGCCAAAACGCAATGCCAATCGTGCCAGATAAGTTTAACTTTGCATACGATGTGGTTGATGTGATTGCAAGTGATACACCAGACAGGGTGGCCATTTTATGGATGAACGATTCGGGGGAAAAAAAATCTGTTACTTTTGAAATGCTGTCCCTGTGGTCAAATGCTGTGGCAAATTATCTGACCAGTAAGGGGCTGAAAAAGGGTGATACCGTTTTGCTGTTTATGCGGCGGCGGTGGGAATACTGGATTTTAATGATGGCTATGCATAAAATCGGAGTTATTCCCATACCGTCAACAAACCAATTAAAGGCCAAGGATATTAAATATAGACTGGATGCAGCAGGGGTTGCCGCAGTTATCGCGTTTGATGATGGCAATATCGTCAGTGAAATTAAATCTGCAATTGGTGATGATGATATTTTTACTTTTATTGACTGTGCAGAAATTGCTGATGCGTGTCATTCTTGTTCGACCACGTTGGAACGTGTGCCAAATGAAAATTCTGATACGATGGTTGTTTACTTTACCAGTGGTACAACCGATATGCCAAAAATGGTGGCTCATAATTTTACATATCCGCTGGGGCATATAAATACTGCTGTGTTCTGGCAAAGGTTGGTGCCGGGTGATATTCATTTTACTTTGTCCGAATCGGGATGGGCAAAGTGTTCGTGGGGAAAAATGTATGGTCAATGGTTGGCCGGGGCAACCGTATTCGTTTTTGATTTTTCACGCGTATTTACCGCACGTGATTTGTTATCCGCAATCAGTGAAAATAAAATAACTTCGTTCTGTGCACCGCCCACGGCATACAAGATGATGATTCAGGCAGATATGGCAAAATATGATTTGTCCGCGTTGAAAAAGGCAGATGTCGCAGGTGAAGCACTGAATCCAGAGGTCTTTGAAAGATTCCTGGAATATACAGGGGTGAAATTACACGAAGGATTTGGACAGACCGAAACCGCTGTTATGGTTTTTACAAATCAGTGGGTCGAACCGCGGCCAGGGGCAATGGGAATGCCTGCCGCAGGATGGAATGTGCAACTGATGGATGAACGGGGACGTGTGATAACTGATGCTAATACCGTTGGAGAAATTTGTGTCGCGGTCAAGGATGGAAAACCGTGCGGATTGTTCCAGGGATATCATAATAACGAAAAGCAAACCACAGCCGTTTATCGTGATGGAATCTATCATACAGGTGATATGGCATATCGAGATGCAGATGGATACTTTTGGTTTGTGGGACGCAATGACGATTTGATTAAAAGCAGCGGTTATCGTGTCAGTCCGTTTGAGGTCGAATCGGTGTTGTTGGAACATCCAGCTGTGCGTGAAGTCGCCGTTACAGGTGTGCCAGATGCGGCACGTGGTCAGGCCGTTAAGGCAACAATCGTTTTGAATAAGTATTTCCAGCAGACAGATGCATTGGTGCGGCAATTGCAGGACCATGCACGGTCGCGTGCAGCACACTATAAATGTCCACGTGTCATTGAATTTGTTGATACGCTGCCTATGACAATCAGTGGAAAAATTCGCAGGGCGTTGATAAGAACACTGGACAGTGCTAAGGAAACAATTGTAGAGCCGATTAAAAGTACAATTGGTTTGGGTAAGGATGAAGAATAAAAGATATAGGATATGAGTGCAGATTCAATCGATTTTGTGATGGTAAAGCAAAACAAAAGTAAAAAAGAGCCCTTGTTTGGTCGGGGAACAACTGTGTCAAAACGTGTGGCCAGTGATATGCTTGTCGCGGAAAAAACGGTGAACCCAAATGGTGTTTACGCAAAAAATCATCAAAAGTGGTTCGATAAAAATGTGCGGGCCAAGAAAATTGCCGATGAAATCAGACAGAAAAATAATCCTGCGTATTTTGTGCCAAAGACCTTTATTAGTCACGGCAAAGTCAGGGAAGAGTTTGTTGATGCCGTTTTGCTGCGTGATGTGCCAAAAGACTGGTTGGCGAAAAACAGGGATTGGATAGATGCGGCGGTCGCAGAATTTATAAATGATATGTCTGAACTGCGACATGTTCAGCAATATGCTGTGCCAAATAATTCGTTGTGTTTTTTAGAGGTCGAAAATCTGGCAGAGTTTCAAAAGTTTTTGGACACTCGTGGGGTGGACTTTATCGCACATGATGATAAAATTACGTTGACCGAGATTTATGAATTTTTACGGGATTTGCCAGATAATCAAGAGGCGGTGTTTGGACATAATGACCTGCATCAAAAGAATATCATGATCGATATGAAAAATAAAAGATTGTATATAATTGACTTTGAATTGGCAGGGTGGAGACCAAAAATCTGGGGGCTGTATTGTCAGATAGGATCTGCAAAAATTTGGAACAAGGTTAATAAGTTGCCTCGTACAACAAACCCTGATTTAAAATGGAATTTTAATCATGATATTTATAATTTGGTGCTTTTTATGCGGTGGTTCCAGGCGGAAATGCAAAAGGACTTTGATAATGAGCGTTTAAAGAAAAAAATTCATGATAATTGTGAAATTGCAAAAAAGTTTCTTATCTTGGCCGCGTCAGATATGAAAACCAAAAAAGGACAGAACGTCAATTCTGCTGCACTGGTTCTTGCAAGTTTTTATCAAAAAGATTAAATATGTCCTGCTGGTGTTTACAAAGACATTTTTATCTGTAATAATTTAATAGTCATGGTCAGAAGAAAAAGATTTTTCCCAAAGCGTATCGTTCTGCAAATGATTGGTGTGCCAGTTGTCTTGGTGCTGTGTGCGATGTTGTATATGTTTGGAATTCACTCAACTGTATCCAAGGATGTTGTGTTTGATGTTCTGCCTGGTGATACCGTGACAGGGGTGGCAAGACGATTGGAAGAAAATAAACTTATCGATTCGCAGCAGGTGTTTAAAATGGCTGTGAGATTTAATGGTGGAAAAATTCAAAGTGGGCAATATGATATCCCTGTGTCCGCCAGTATGTGGCGTATCGCAGGTATGTTCGCAGATGGTAATGTGGCATCTACAACAATTGTTATCCCAGAAGGATTGACAATAAAACAAATTAAGAATCTGTTGCTGACATCGTCCGCTTTGACTGGGGCTGTTGAATGTAAGCCGGGAAATAATGCGGCTGTGTGCAACTTAAAAGATGGGCAGGTGTTCCCAGATACCTATACCGTTGCACGTGGAATGAATCGCTTGGCTGTGTTGGATTTGGCACGTAAAAAAATGCAATCCGTTAAAGATTCTTGGGAAAAATCTAATCGAAGATTGCCTAGACCGTTGAAAAACTGGAACGATGTGATAACACTGGCTTCTATTGTGCAAAAGGAAACACCACAGGTAAAAGAAATGCCAATCGTTGCCAGTGTTTACTTGAATAGGCTGAATAAGGGGATGCGTCTGCAGGCCGATCCAACCGTAGTTTATGCTTTGACTGATAAATTAGGGGATATGCAAGGAAAACCGCTGTTGCGGGGACACCTGAAAATTGATAGTCCATATAATACATACAAGAACAGTGGATTACCCCCAGCACCAATCGCCAATGTTGGACAAAGTGCGATTCGGGCCGTGTTAAAGCCTGCTGATACGAATTATTTGTTCTTTGTGGCAGATGGTCGCGGTGGACACCGATTTGCCAAGGATTATGAAACACATAAAAAAAATCATGCAGACTGGCGTAAGATAAAGAATAAATAGGTTCTGTTTTTGCATGCTGCGGTTTTTATAAAAAAATATTTTTAATCCAAAATAAAAAAAACGTCAGTATGTTATATTTGATAATTGTTAAAAAATATAACGAATTATAACAAATTAAATAAAAAGCCCGTGTAGCAGGGCTTTGAATTCCGAAATCTGCTGAATTCCGATTCGTTTCGTGTGCAAAGCGTATCATAATTAGGGACGGTTTGCAAAAATCTTTACGGTTGATGATGGGTTTTTATGCCTGATACAATTGTACTAACTGGACAGGTGATTCCGGTTTGGTTAACAAAAACGAAAGGATAAAATATGAAAAAATTGGCTTTGACTTCTTTGATGGCTGTATTGGCAATGTCAGGTGCAAACGCGGCAAACATTATTGATGGTAATCCATTATATCGCCCGGGCGAAGGTCGGTTTTATAGTATAACTGGGGTGGAATCCCACACAAAGGCAGTTGATGAAGTTTTGCTGGGCGAAGAATTTGCATATGGAATTTCAGATGATTTGGCGGTTGTGGTTGGTACAACTGCTGGACAGGCCGATTGGTTCGATTCTATGTCATGGAATACTTTGTCGTTGGGAATAAATTGGCGTGTGATGGACCAGGGGGCATGGAAGGCTGATGTATTGGCCGGTTATGAGATGATGCCGCTATGGGGTGACCATGCAGAATTTATGGATAAAGATACGACCCTTTATAACTGGACAGTCGGTGTTCGTGGTGGTTATGTCGGTGAAGGATTTACAATCGCAGGTCATGTGATGTTTGACTATCTGAATTCCGAATCGTTTAACTGGAACGATAAAGGAATTCATACAATGCGATTTGGTCTGGATGGGCAGTTCGTGCTGAACGATTCTGTGAACCTGGTGGCGGGGGCAGAATATACCGCATGGGTTGATGGGGATTTGTGGAAGATGAATATGGGGTCGTGGGACTTTATGTTCGGTGCGAACTTTAATATCGATGAAACCAAATTTGTTGGTGCCTATATTACCAAGGAAATGGAACATGTCGCAGAGGGCGACTGGGAAATGGCCGATGGATTTGGATTCGGTGTTAAGTTTGGTATCGATTTCTGATTTGATTTAATGTAAGTATTGACCCCCGATTTTTCGGGGGTATTTTTGTTCAGAATAAACCAATCAGAAATATGCCCAAGCCGGCGGCAATTATTGCTGCAATTGTTAGTGGCCAAAAGTATTTCTGGACAATCTTGTTTGCTCGTTCTTGGAAAAAGTACAATAATGTGCCGACAATCGCAAAGCGGCCAGTTCTGAATATTGCGGATACTGCCAGGAATATCCACAGTGGATAGCCGATAAAGCCCAACCATATTGCCAACAATTTATATGGAATTGGGGTTACCGCAGTCAGTACAATTATCAAAATTCCATATTTGCTGAACATTGGTTTTATTGTGCTGTCAATCAGTTCCGGATTGGAAAAGGTTTCAATCAACCATATGCCAACAGAATCGTATAACCATAAACCTATCATATAGGCCAGGGTACCACCAACCAATGAACCCAATGATGCCGCAATCGTTATCGGCAGGGCACGTTTCTTGTTCGCAATAATGGGTGGTGTCATAAAAACCTCGGGCGGGATGAAAAGAAAAATAGATTCACATATTGTCAGCAGGAATACTATCCATGAATAGGCACGTGATTCTGATTTTCGAAGTATATATTCTGAAAATTTCATTGTTTGTTTTCCCCCGTATGATAAAAAATTTACTTGATTGTAAATTATAAAATACTATTTTACAATTAAATTAACATGCAATAGAGAGTACTATGCCAAAAAAACAATTTAGTAATTCAAATCGTGGTGAACGGGTCGCCAGTAAAGTGCAAACACTGGTCGCAGAAATCTTGCGGGATAACTATAGTGATGACCCTTTGATTGCGGGGGTGTCCTTGGTTGGGGCAGTGGCACACGGTGGATTGCAATTCGTGCGGTTGTTTTTCTACACACGAAATGCAGATGTTGCGGCTGTGCAAAAAAAACTGGACGAAATTACACGTACAGTGCGATTCGAATTGGCAAAACGGATGAATCAAAAATATGTGCCTGATATTAAATTCCAATATGATGATACACTGGAAAAAGCCGCACGAATCGATGAATTGCTGAATAACCTGAGTGTGGGGAATGATTAGACGGGTGTCTTGTCTGGGGATTGATATGGCACGGGGGTGCCGTGATATTGCAGGTGTGTTTGGATATGAAAATACACTGACCGATTGGGCCGCTGTAAAGTATAGAGTTGAATCCGGTTTGTCGGTTATGTTCGTATGTCAATATGTAAACGGAGATGTTAAAGGGTTCTTGGTAGGGACAGACAGGGGAAATAACACAGAAGTTGAAGCACTGTTTGTTAATAATGATTTGCATAGGCGGGGAATTGGAACCGCACTGTTGATGGCGTATGAAAATTACTGTGTCGAGATGGGGGTAAAGAAAATTAAACTGGTGCCCAGAGAGACAAAACAGGCCAGGGCGTTCTATGCTAAACATGGATATGTGTGGAGTGGGTGGGGACGTATGCTGCAGAAAACTTTGTGAAGGGGGAAAATGGTGCAGAGTAAGATTTTGTCTGAGCAGAAACTCATATTGCAACAAGATGTGCGACCAATTAAAAATTTTACACGTAATTATTATTTGAAATGCGTTAAGTATGCTTTGGCCGGGATAGATGCGGATGTCGTAGCACCAAATGCAGAATACCTGGATAAAATGAATGAGTTTATGAGAAATAAAGCAATAAAACAGGGATTGAACCCGAATATTTTTGTGGGGGTTGATGTTTGTGCGTATAATAAATATACAGTCGGGTGGGTGGGGGATGTAATTGATAACTTTGGTACAATTCAGTCGCCCGAGTGTCCTGTGGATTTTGCAAAATGGTTTGAGGTTTATGCATATAATGGGGGGCATCCGTTCGAAATTTATCCGAATATATGTCTGTATGTGCGGCGTATGAAAAATGATTTTTATTTGGAATTAGCGGATTTCTGTGTCGGTAAAAATGTTCCGTCTGAAAAAGTGCAGAATATGTTTTGGGCTTTGTGTGGGGCGGGGGTGAATGTTTGTCTGCGGGATGGAGATTTGTTGTTGAAAAAATTGCAGAATTACAACTTGAAAAATCGATAATACTGGTATATTATTGCCGCATATAGCAATAGGTGTATTTGTATGAAGCAGTCTAATATCCGTAATTTTTCAATCGTTGCACATATCGATCATGGTAAATCAACACTGTCAGACCGATTGATTGAATTTACAGGGGGACTGCAATCGCGGGAAATGAAGGCACAAGTGCTGGATTCTATGGATATTGAACGGGAACGTGGTATTACAATCAAGGCACAGACTGTGCGGTTGAACTATACCGCGAAAAATGGTGAAACGTATCAGTTGAATTTGATGGATACGCCGGGACATGTGGATTTCTCGTACGAGGTGTCGCGGTCGCTGGCTGCATGTGAAGGTGCGCTGGTGCTGGTGGATGCAACCCAGGGGGTGCAGGCACAAACTTTGGCCAATGCATATTTGGCATTGGATAATGATTTAGAGATGCTGCCGGTGCTGAATAAGATTGACCTGCCGTCCAGTGATGTTCAGGGGACGCGTGAGCAAATTGCAGATGTTATTGGATTGGATGCAAATGATGCGTTGGCCGTTTCTGGAAAAACAGGTGATGGTGTCCCAGAATTATTGGAAGAGATTGTAAATAAATTACCCGCCCCACATGGTGATGGGAATGCTCTAACACGTGCGTTGCTGGTTGATTCGTGGTATGATTCTTATTTGGGGGTAGTTATTCTGGTGCGTGTGGTTGATGGTAAGTTGACACGTGGTCAGAAAATTAAATTTATGGCAACTGGGGCGGAATATGTCGTTGATAAAATTGGGTACTTTACACCAAAAATGGTTAATGTAGATGTGCTGAATACCGGTGAAATCGGGTTTATTATCACAGGTATGAAGACTATTCATGACTGTAAAGTTGGGGATACCATTATCGATTCGAAATATGATGATGCAAAAATGTTGCCTGGATTTAAGCCGTCTGTACCTGTGGTGTTTTCTTCGTTCTTTCCGGTTGAGGCGGATGATTATCCAACATTCCGTGAAAGTGCAGAAAAGTTGGCGTTGAATGATGCGTCCTTTATGTTTACGGTGGAAAAATCGTCTGCGTTGGGGTTTGGACTGCGATGCGGTTTCCTGGGGTTGTTGCATATGGAAATCATCAGCGAACGATTGGCACGTGAGTTTAATTTGAATTTGATTAACACTGTGCCAAGTGTGTTGTATAAAATTCATTTGCGTGATGGTTCTGTTATCGATTTGGAAAATCCCGCAGATATGCCAGAGCCTACGCGAATCGAATCTATTGAAGAGCCATGGGTGCGGGCAACCATTATGATGCCAGATAAGTATATGGGCGGGATTATGTCGCTGTGTTCTGAAAGACGCGGTGTCCAGGAAAATATTTCATATGTCGGAAATCGGGCTGTGCTGGTATATCAGCTGCCATTGGCGGAAATAGTGTTTGATTTCTATGACAGGGTAAAATCGATTTCTTCGGGGTATGCATCGTTTGACTATGTGGTGTATGGATATCAGGCATCCGATTTGGTCAAGGTGAATATCTTGGTGAATGAAGAAAATGTAGAGCCGTTGTCATTTATGTGCCATCGGTCTTTTGCAGAAAAACGCGGTCGACAAATTGTGGAAAAGTTAAAGGATTTAATCCCAAGACACCAATTTAAAATTCCACTGCAGGCCGCAATCGGTGGCAAGATTATCGCACGAGAGACAATTGCGGCATATCGAAAAGATGTTACGGCAAAGTGCTATGGGGGGGATATAACACGTAAACGTAAACTGCTGGAAAAACAGAAAGAGGGTAAAAAGCGTATGCGTTCTTTTGGTAATGTAGAAATTCCACAGTCTGCATTTATAAATGCGTTAAAGGTATCTAATTAAAGTAAGGGGTGTATAAAATGAATTTTTTGCAATATATTAAAAAAACGCCGTTGGCCCAAATTCGCAAGGATTGGCAAGAATATCGGGGCTATAAAAAAAGATTGATGATTTATACACGTTGTGCAGATGCATATTATGCACAGGTGCAACAAAAGTACCCATGTTATGATGTGCACTGTATGGAAATTGATATTCCTGATGCATATGATAAAAAACGGACAACAACAAAATACTGTAAAAAATTTTTTAACAAGGAATGCGATCAAGGCTGTCCAATGGCGGAACAGCATGATAAGTATTGGAAGTGTTGTGAAAAGCGTGATGTGGCAACTTTGGCCTATTTGACATACTGGCAGAACAAATTTCAAAATGTAAAATAAATAACCAAAGGGGTGGCCCATGGCACACCAGTTCTTTTTTAACCCATATATTCTGGATAATCTGCCGGCACCAGTGGCGGGGTTTGATGTCGTCCAGGATTTGTCAGAACCAAGACTGCGTATGTACATTACCAGTCGGGGGGTTAAGACTTTCTTTGTTCGGAAACGGGTGCGTGGAAAAGACAGACGTATCTTAATCGGTAAATATCCCGAAACAGATATCGAAGATGCTCGTGGGGCAGTCGTAGGAATTCTGGAAAATGCACAGAAAAAACCGCTCGTTCGCCGTAAGAAAATTACTTTTAAACAATTTTTGGATTTGTATCTGGAAAATAAGGTCAGACGTGAAGAATACTCTCAGATGAAACTGGTGCGGGCAATTAAAAGACACCTGGTGGAATTGTTCGATAAAAAGATTGCCGAAATTTCATCGGTTGATGCTCAAAACGTTATCGCTAATATTCAGGGCAGGGCAATTGCCGCACGTATGCAGGAATTGTTGCAAAGTGTATTTAACTATGCATTGGATATGGGGTATGTAAAAACAAATCCTGTCGCACGATTGCCAAAGATTGTGCAAGAACGTAGAGTGCGTCCTTTGAATCGGGCAGGACTGAAACGTCTGGTAAATGTTATTGAAAAAATGGATGATGTTATCTTGCGGGCTGCATTTTTAATGCAGGTCTATGGATTTATTTCCCGTTCAAAAATCTTTTCAATGGCATGGGAAGATTTGGATTTTAACCATGATTTGTGGAAAGATTGGCCTTTGTCGGACCGGGCAACCGTTCTGTTGCAGGATTTGCCACAAGATGGACAATGGGTTTTCCCAGGGCGTGGGGGAATGCATCTTACAGACCCGAGAACCGCATGGAAACGTGTCGTACAACAGGCGGGAATACCAAATCTGACAATGGATGATGTTTATAAATTTTTAATGCGTCAAGTTGTGTGGGCATCGGATAAGGAAGATTTGAGAGTAAATATGAATACCTTGTTAGATGATTTGTTGGAACCCAGCATGTAATTTTGTCTTTGTCAAGCGTTTGTTATCGTTTGTTATAATCCCTTGACACGGGTATTTTAAAATGATAGTTTATTGAATAATGACGGTCGTGGTATGGACCAAACTATTTAACTAAAACAAAGGAAAAAAAATGACAACTTTTGAACAGGTAAAAAAAATCGTAGCTGAAAAACTGGGTGTGCCAGAAGAAAAAGTTACAGAAGAAGCAGCATTCGTTAATGATTTGGGCGCTGATTCTTTGGACGTTGTTGAATTCGTTATGGAAGTTGAAAAAGAATTCGATATCACTATCCCAGATGATGCAGCAGCGAAATTGGAAAAAGTTGGTGATGCTGTTAAATACATCGAAGAAAACAAGAAAAAATAATTGTTTTGTTGAAATGATTTTTCCGTCTGCACGGCAGACGGATTTTTTTATTGTATTTTAGGTAATAAAACAGGTATCATAGGTGCAGGTATCAGAAAAACACTATAAAAGGAATGTGTATTATGAAAAGAGTTGTTATTACCGGTATGGGAATTGTTTCGCCAGTAGGTACGGGTATAGAACATGCATGGAAAAATGTTGTCGCCGGTAAATCAGGTGTGAAAAAAATAGATTCTTTTGAAGTTGCTGATTTGGCTTCGCAGATTGCGGGTATCCCACAACAGGGAACAGATGAGGGTATGTATAATCCAGATGCGGTTGTTGAACCGCGTGAACAACGTAAAATGGATAAGTGTATTACTTATGCAATGGTGGCGGCGGACGAAGCGATTAAAGATGCGGGGCTGGTAGATTATCAGGGTGATAAAACACGAATCGGTGTGTCTGTTGGTAGTGGTATTGGCGGATTTAATACAATTTATGATAACTGTATTGAACTGTATACAGGTGGACCACGCCGTGTCAGTCCGTTCTTTATCCCAAAGGGGATTATAAATATGGCGGCCGGAAATATTTCTATTAAATATGGTTTTCAGGGACCTAATATTTCGGTCGTTACCGCATGTGCAACAGGTGCTCATTCTATTGGCGAGGCAGCACGTATGATTAGGTATGGTGATGCAGATGTTATGGTTTGTGGCGGAACCGAAGGTGCCGTCAGTCGTATCGCCTTGGCCGGGTTTTCTGCAATGCGTGCGTTAAGTACACGTAACGATGAACCAGAAAAAGCATCGCGTCCATGGGATAAAAATCGTGATGGATTTATTATGGCCGAAGGTGCGGGTATTTTGGTCTTGGAAGAATATGAACATGCTGTTAAACGTGGTGCAAAAATCTATGCCGAGGTTGCAGGATACGGTATGTCTGCCGATGCGTATCATATTACCGCACCTGCAGAAAACGGCGAAGGTGGTATGCGGGCAATGGCATCCGCACTGAAAGATGCGGGGTTGAATCCAGTGGATGTTGACTATGTAAATGCACATGGTACATCAACGGGATTGGGCGATGTTGGTGAATTGGCGGCAGTGCAGACTTTGTTTGGTGATGCAAATGTGTCAATGTCTTCGACTAAGTCTGTCACGGGACATTTGTTGGGGGCGGCCGGTGCGGTCGAGGCAATTTTCTGTGCTTTGGCGATTCGTGATGGTGTAGTGCCACCAACAATAAATCTGGATGACCCAGAAGATGCTGTTGGGAATTTTGACCTGGTGCCACATGTGGCGAAAAAACGTCAGGTTAATGTCGCGTTAAGTAATTCTTTTGGTTTTGGTGGGACAAATGCTTCGCTGGTCCTGAAAAAAATCTAATAAAACAGTTTGTTAGTGTCTGAATTTGTATCCCCCCAGAATTTAATGCTGGGGGATTTTTTGTTTTGTGCCGCTGGATTACGTTCCTGTTTATCTGTTTATTCATATTTTCTAAAATAAAATCACGAAAGGAGAGAAAATATGAAAAAGATTATTTGGATTTCTGGTTTGGTTGGTTTGGCGGGAAATGCGTTCGCTGCAAATGTGATAAATGGCGGACCGTTTGATGGACCGCAGGAGGGGGGATTTTATAATCTGTGGACACCAATTCAGGCAAATTCTAAATTTGAACGATTTGTTATGAAAGACGATTTGGAATACGGTATTTCTGATGCGTTTTCTATTCGGGTAGCAACTTCGGGGTCTTATGATTCATCGGATAATCCAGAATATGGCAAGTGGTCATGGAATGATTTGTTGTTTGGTTTTGATTGGACACTGTGGCAACAGGGTGAACTGATTTCCGAAATCTATGGTGATGTAAAGCAGATTTATGATACGAAACATAATTTGCAGACCGTTGCGTATAACTGGACAATGGGGGCACGGGTGGGACGTATGACTGATAATTGGACAGTTGCAGGGATTGTTCAGGTGGACTATAGAAATGATGACTTGCCACATGATACGTTTGATGCCTGGGCCATGACGGTTGGAATCCTGGGGCAGTATATTGTCAGTAATAAGTGGAACTGGGTGGCGGGGTTGATGTTCGATTTTGATTTGTTTGATGATTATTACAATGGTGAACGGTTGCGACTGAAGGTCGGATTGAACCGTAATTTGGACGAAAACAAGTATCTTGGGGTATATGCCGAAAAAGATATTGTGCACAGTTTTGAATCAGCACCTGCGGTTATTGGGGTGGCATTTGGGGTTGTGTTCTGATATAATTTGTTCTTAAAAGAGATTAAAATGGACAAACGGAATTTGTTTGTTGTCGCAACCGAGAAGGTGAAAAAAATCCAAGATGACGTGGATAAGGTGTTTGATACTGAACCCGATTTGAGGGTAATAGTGCAACGCCGGGTTGAAAAGTTAGCTGGCAGGTTCGAACAGTGGTGTGGTCAGATAGAGAAATTGCCAGAATATGACAATTTTATAAAACGTGTTCGTGGATTGGCAAATGAGATGGCTGTGGAACGGGTGTTGTTGCAGTCTGGACGCGATTTTTAGACGTGTTTACAAAATGAAGATTTGTCATTTGTTAGAGCCTGGTGTAAAATCTTAAAATTTCGCCATTTTCAAGCGATTTTCTTATTATTTATTCCCAAAAATTCCTTGACAATTTTTTGGGGGGTGATTATAGTATGTTCGCTTTCTGTGTAAATAAGGAAAGCAAGGAATACATAAAAACCGCTTTTGTATGCAGATTTATAATCCGGCGTAAGTCGTTGAAATAAGTCTGAATAAGCGGCTTTTGTGCAGAGTAAAATAGGTAGAAAAAACAAAGAGATTTTGAATGCCAACAGTAAACCAACTGATTCGGAAACCTCGTAAAAAAGTTGCGGTAAAAAGTACTGCACCTGACATGATGGAAAACCCACAGAAACGTGGTGTTTGCACTCGTGTTTACACGACAACTCCGAAAAAACCTAACTCGGCGCAGCGTAAGGTTGCCCGTGTAAAACTGGCAAACGGCCGCGAAGTAACAGCTTATATCCCTGGAGAAGGTCATAATCTGCAGGAACACAGTGTTGTTATGATCCGTGGCGGTCGTGTAAAGGACTTGCCTGGTGTGAAGTATCATATTATCCGCGGTGTTCTGGATACCAAGGGTGTCGATGCACGTAAACAGGGACGTTCTTTGTATGGTGCCAAAACAAAGAAATAATAGTTAAACAAACACACATATGTAATGTATGTGAGTAATCTGGAAAATAAATCTAGATGAAGCGATAAAAGGAAATAAAATATGTCAAGACGTAAAGCTGCAACAAAACGTGAAATCTTGCCAGATTCCAAATATAATAATCTGGTTGTTGCAAAATGTATAAATGTTGTTATGTGGGACGGCAAAAAAGAAGTTGCCGAAAACATCGTGTATGGTGCCCTGGACAGACTGCAGAAAATTGCAAAAGATGGTAAAGATGAATTGCAATTGTTCTTGGATGCTGTGGATGCATTGAAACCATCTGTCGAAGTAAAAGGTCGCCGTGTAGGTGGTGCAACATATCAGGTACCTTGTGAAGTAAGACCAGCACGTCAGCAAACTATGGCGTTGCGTTGGTTGGTTGGATTCGCACGTAAACGCGGTGAACGCAGCATGGAAGAAAGACTGTTTGGTGAATTGCGTGATGCCTTGAATGGTCAGGGCGGTGCGTTCAAAAAGAAAATTGACACACATAAAATGGCAGAAGCGAACAAGGCGTTTGCTCACTTCCGCTGGTAATAATTTAAAAGGCAAAGGAAAGATACAATGTCAGTCGGAAAAACCGCACCTTTACATATGTACCGCAATATCGGCATTATGGCTCATATTGACGCGGGTAAAACAACTACATCAGAACGTATCTTGTTCTATACGGGTAAAACATACAAAATTGGTGAAGTGCACGATGGTGGTGCAACCATGGACTGGATGGCCCAGGAACAGGAACGTGGTATTACAATTACATCAGCTGCAACAACATGCTTTTGGCGTGACCATCGTATCAATCTGATCGATACTCCGGGACACGTGGACTTTACTATGGAAGTAGAACGTTCTTTGCGCGTGTTGGACGGTGCAGTTGCGGTGTTCGAATCGGTATCCGGTGTTCAGCCACAGACAGAAACAGTATGGCGTCAGGCTGACCGTTATGCGGTTCCACGTATTTGCTTTATTAATAAGATGGACCGTATTGGTGGTAATTTCTTCCGCTGTGTTGATATGATTCGTGAACGTTTGGGGGCAAATCCATTGGTCGTCAATTTCCCAATCGGTGCAGAATCTGATTTCTGTGGTGTAGTTGACGTTATCGAAATGCGTGCAATTGTCTGGGAAGACGATATGGGTAAAGAACCACGTGTCACAGAAATTCCAGAAGAATTGAAAGAAAAAGCCCAGGAACTGCATGAAAAGTTGATTGAAGAAGTTGTTACCTTGGACGATGAAATTATGGAAGCTTATATGGAAGGCAATGTTCCAGATACAGCAACTATTAAAAAGTTGATCCGCAAGGGAACAATCAATCAGAGCTTTAACCCAGTTTTGTGCGGAACAGCATTTAAGAATAAGGGTGTTCAGCCATTGTTAGATGCGATTGTTGACTATTTGCCAAGCCCATTGGATATTCCTGCAATTCAGGGAACAAAGATGGACGGCGAAACAGCTGACTCTCGTAAGCCAGACGCAAAAGAACCTTTCAGTGCCTTGGCGTTTAAGGTTGCAAATGACCCATTTGT